>JBBRVJ010000249.1:0-4716 GCA_038246975.1 Rhodobacterales bacterium
ACCTTTGGCAAAGTGTTCAACGAAGGGACCGAGTTCCAACGCGACGGGTCGCAGTTCGACGCGCTGTTCAAGGATGGCGACACCTACAAGGTCGGCACCATGGACGCCGTGGCGATCTATACCCCCGGCCACACGCCTGCCTGCATGGTCCATGTCATGGGCGATGCCGCCTTTGTCGGCGACACGCTGTTCATGCCCGATGGCGGATCGGCCCGCGCCGATTTTCCGGGCGGCGATGCGGCCACGCTGTATGACAGCATCCAGAAGGTGCTGGCCTTGCCGGACGCGATGCGCCTGTTCATGTGCCATGACTACGGCCCGAACGGTCGCGACATCCAGTGGGAAACCACGGTGGCCTACGAAAAGGCCCACAACATCCACGTGGGCCATGGTGCCACGAAAGAGCAGTTCGTGGCCTTTCGCACCGATCGCGATGCGACGCTGGCCATGCCCCGCCTGATCATCCCGTCGCTGCAGGTGAACATGCGCGCGGGCGAGGTGCCCAAAGACAAAGATGGCCGCCCGATGCTGAAAGTACCCGTCAACGGGCTTTGACCCGCGCAGGCATAACCCCGATCAAGGACTACGGAAATGCACAATATCAAACACATCACACCCGATTTCGCGATAAGCCCGCAGATCACGGCGGCCCAGTTGGCGCAACTCAAGGCCGCAGGCTTTACCACCGTGATCTGCAACCGCCCCGATCACGAGGATGCGGGTCAGCCGACCTTTGCCCAGATCAGGGCAGCGGCCGAGGCGGCCGGGCTGAAGGCGCACCATATCCCGATCACCCCCGGTCAGGCGACGCAGAATGATGTCGCGGCCTTTGACACCGCCGTGACATCGGCCACGGGCAAGGTGCTGGCCTATTGCCGGTCGGGCGGGCGGGCGCAAAGCCTGTTTGACGCCACACGGCACTGACACCGCGCCTTTGCCAAACGCCTCCATCCTGACCCGGAAATGACCGCTATCATGACTGCCCCATCACTCGCCCGCTATTTCCCGATCCTGACCTGGGGTCGCCGCTATGACCGCAAGCTGCTGTCGAGCGACCTGACAGCGGCGGTCATTGTGACGATCATGCTGATCCCGCAATCGCTGGCTTATGCGATGCTGGCGGGATTGCCGCCCGAGGCGGGGATCTATGCGTCAATTGCACCGATCCTGCTTTATGCCGTGTTCGGCACCAGCAACGCGCTGGCGGTGGGGCCAGTGGCGGTGGTGTCGCTGATGACGGCGGCGGCCATAGGGCAAGTGGCCGATCAGGGCACGATGGGCTATGCCGCCGCTGCATTGACGCTGGCGGGCCTGTCGGGGGCGATGCTGCTGGCGATGGGGCTGTTGCGGCTGGGGTTCATCGCCAATTTCCTTAGCCATCCGGTAATCGCGGGCTTCATCACCGCCAGCGGCATCCTGATCGCCACTGGGCAGATCAAGCATATCCTTGGGGTCAGGGCGTCTGGCCAAACCCTGCCGGAAATGCTGCTGTCTCTGGGGCAGCATGTGTCCGAGGTGAACCCGATCACGCTGGCATTGGGCGCGGGGGCCATCGGGTTTTTATTCTGGGTGCGCAAAGGCATGAAGGGTACGCTGATGCGGCTGGGCGTGCCTGCGGGGCTGGCGGGTATTCTGGTCAAGACCGGGCCGATTTTAGCGGTTGTGGTGACAACCCTGCTGGTGGCCCGCTTTGATCTGGGGGCTGCCGGGGTTTCCATCGTGGGCGTGGTGCCGCAAAGCCTGCCGCCGCTGACCCTGCCGGACCTGTCGCCCGACCTCATCCGGTCGCTGGCCCTGCCTGCGCTCCTGATCTCGGTCATCGGTTTTGTGGAATCGATCTCGGTCGCACAGACGTTGGCCGCGAAAAAGCGTCAGCGCATCGACCCGGATCAAGAGTTGATCGGCCTTGGTGCGGCCAACATCGGGGCGGCCTTCACGGGGGGCTTTCCGGTAACCGGCGGCTTTTCGAGGTCGGTCGTGAACTATGACGCCGGGGCCGCGACACCGGCGGCCGGGGCCATAACAGCCGTCGGGCTGACCATTGCCGCCGTGGCCTTGACCCCGCTGATCCATGACCTGCCGACCGCGACACTGGCCGCCACGATCATCGTTGCCGTCCTCAGCCTGGTGGATTTCACCATCCTGCACACCGCCTGGACCTATTCCCGCGCCGATTTTGCCGCCGTTGCGGTGACCATTCTGCTCACACTTGGATTGGGGGTCGAGGCGGGGGTAATGGCGGGGGTGTCGCTGTCGATCCTGCTACACCTGTGGCGTTCATCGCGCCCGCATATCGCCGAGGTCGGTCTTGTGCCAGGCACCCAGCATTTCCGAAACATCCTGCGGCACAACGTGCAGACCGACCCAGCAATCCTGACCCTGCGAATCGACGAAAGCCTATGGTTCGCCAATGCCGCCTTTCTGGAAAATCACCTGCTGCGCCGTCTGGCCGACGACCACGCGGTGCGCCACGTAATCTTGATGTTCTCGGCGGTGAACGAGGTTGATCTGTCGGCGCTGGAAAGCCTGGAGGCGCTGAACCAGCGCCTGTGCGACAGCGGCGTGACCCTGCATTTCAGCGAAGTGAAGGGCCCGGTGATGGACCGCCTGAAACGGTCGCATCTGCTGGATCAAATGACCGGCCAAGTGTTCCTGTCGCAGTGGGATGCCTGGGGGGCGCTGGCGCCCGATCATCCGGCGGTTCCACACCGTCCGGCCGCTTGATGAAGTCCGCATCTTTTAACCCAGATCAACGCCGACCTCGTCCAAAGCGCGCATATCTCATGCATCGGTTCAGAATCGCTTTGGCATTCCCAGGAGCTAGAAATGAAACAGACTCTTTTATTGACTGGACTTGTCGCTGTCCTGTCTCTCCCCGTTGCCGCTCTCGCAGAAAGTCGGTTCACTGATTTCGAAACCGCCCTACGCGACGCCTACGGCCAGTACCGCGCGGCGTTGTTTCAAAGCAACACGGGCAATTCCGATGGCACAACACAGGCGATGCAGGCCCTTTCCGAAAAATGGGCGACCCTCGAAACAGACTGGAGCACAACCCCACCGCCGCAATATGCCGATGATACGGCCTTTCTTGACACACTGACGACTGTTGGCACGGTGATCGCCGAAGCATCGCAGGAGGTAGCTGCGGGTGACCTGACGACAGCGCATGTAACTCTCGAGCAAATCCGGGCCGAGGTTGGCGACCTGCACATCCGCAACGGCATTCTGACATTCTCCGACCGGATGAATGCCTATCACGCCAAGATGGAAGATGTGCTGAAACGTGATCTGGCGGCCCTTGGCGATCAGGCGGCAAAGGTGCTGTTGGAAGATGCAGCCGTGTTGGCCTATCTGGCGGAAGATATTGCCGCCCATCCCGCGCCCGAGGCGTCGGACCCGAATTACGCGCCGCTGGTCGATGCATTCCGCCAAAGCGTGGCTGCCGTACAGATGGCGGCGCAGGCAGGTGATCTGGTGGCAGCAAAGACGGCAATCGGGCAGTTGAAGGTGCCCTACGCAAGGCTTTTCGCAAAGTTCGGCTGAATGGTGAAATGCCTCTCCGAGTTGATTCCCGCGTCAGACTAACTGGCGCGACGTAGGGTTTCGTATACGTGTAAACCCTCTGGATTGAGTTTTAGCTACCTCGATTGGACGAACCAAACCCATGAGCAGATTATCCCATTCCGAAATCCACATGGTGCATCGCATCGGCTGGCTTCGCGCCGCTGTTCTGGGGGCGAATGACGGGCTTGTCTCGACCGCCAGTCTGGTGGTGGGGGTTGCAGCTGCAGGCTCGGGTCGCCCGGAAATCCTGATTGCGGGCCTTGCCGGGCTGGTGGCAGGCGCGATGTCGATGGCTGCGGGTGAATATGTCTCGGTCAGTTCGCAAACTGACGCCGAACAGGCGGATCTTGACCGCGAGACGAAAGAGCTTAAAGAGACGCCCGAGTCCGAGCTGGCAGAGCTGACACGCATTTATATCGGGCGCGGGCTCGATGAAAGTCTGGCCCGTCAGGTCGCAGTCCAGCTTACCCAGACGGACGCCCTTGGTGCACACGCGCGCGACGAGCTTGGCATTTCCGAGACGGTGACGGCGCACCCGATCCAGGCCGCGCTCGTATCGGCTGTGACCTTTGCCGCTGGGGCTGTCATCCCGCTGATTATTGCGGTGGTGGCACCCGCCAATCAGATTTCGGTGGTTATCGCGGCGACGACCCTGATCGCGCTTGCCGTGCTGGGCGGTCTTGGTGCCTTTGGCGGCGGCGCCGGCATCATCCGGGGGGCCGTGCGCGTCACGTTCTGGGGCGCACTTGCCATGGCCGCAACCGCGGCTGTCGGGATCGCGTTTGGCGTCATGGCATGATCGCGGGTTCGCCGCGCCCCGCGGACTCTGTAAATTGATCCACACAACAAAAGGTAATCGAAATGACCAAGTCAGAAAACCGAATCGACGCGGTCGGCGGCTATCCAGTCGACCAGATCGGTCTGCACTGGCTGATTGCAGCTTTGGTTATTGCGCAGGCACCGGAATGGTGATCAGGCTGCGGCGGATGATGAAGGCGAGCGGGCGGGTCATTTGGGCCCGCCGGCCCGCTTGACCAGATCGCGCATCAGTTTTTCCGATAGGGTAAAGTGGACGGCGGCAATGGCGGCGGCATCGTCGGCGCGCCGGTCCGTCACGGCGGTGACAAGGTCGCGATGCTGGGTGATAGCGAT
>JBBRVJ010000250.1:0-4713 GCA_038246975.1 Rhodobacterales bacterium
ACCTCGCGCACCGACGCCAGCGCCTCGGGCGAGATTTCGTTGGCCGACGGCTGCGGTGGCAGGGGCTGCCCCGCCGGAATGATCACCTTGCGCACCGGAAGGTTGGTCACGGTTCCCCCGATCACGCTGCCCCCCGTCACGGTGCTCCCCGGCATGGGTTCCTCGGCCACCGGTGCCGCCGTCACAGGGCGATCCGCCAGCGGGCGTGGCGGCTCGACCGGGCGCACCGGTTCGACCACGGCGGGTCGCGCGGGGGTCGCGGGGGTCACTGGGTCGACGCGCAGCGGGGCGGCCAGAACCTCGTCTTCCTCGCCATCTTCCTTGCCGCCCGGACCGGTGCGGTTCGACAGACCCAGGCGGTGAACCTTGCCGATCACCGCGTTCCGGGTCACACCGCCCAGTTCCTTGGCGATCTGGCTCGCCGACTGGCCTTCGGTCCACATCTTCTTGAGCGTCTCGACGCGCTCGTCGGTCCAGGACATCGCATTCTCCGGGGTTCTTGCAGGCCGCATTCTAGGCGGGATGCACCGAGATACAAGCAACCCCGCCCAAGATCAAGCACCGGCCGGACTTGCAGGCGCTGCAATTTCCATGTCACGCTGCGACAAACCGCATAAGGGCCGCGCCGGATGACCATGCACCACCCCAACCCCGATCTGTCCGTAGGCGCCGACGCGCGGCCGCGCTGGAACTCGGCCCCGCACCGCCGTCACGGCTTTCACAACCTGCACCGGATCAGCCGCTATGTGCAAAGCTATCGCGCGGGGTCGATCCACGATCTGGCGCTGTCCGCCGACCTGTCTATCCCGCAGCGCGCCGACGTGGCGCACCTGACGGCAAGCCCGTGGTTTTCCGCAATGGTCATAGCGCGCGGCAACCGGGTGCTTTATGAACGCTACGCCCCGGATTTCGCCCCCGATCAGCCCCATTCGGTGCAGTCGATCACCAAGACGCTGATGAACCTTGTGATCGGCCAACTGGCGGCACAGGGCAAACTGGCGCTGTCTGAAACCGTAGCCGATTGCCTGCCGTGGATCGGCCCCGGATTTGCGACCGCCACCCTGCAAGACGTGATGAACATGAACGTCGTCCACGACTATGACGAAGATTACGCAAACCCCGCCGCCTCGGTCTTTCTGCACGAAGCGGCGACCGGCATGCGCCTGCCACCCGCGGGCACGCCGGAGCCTACCAACCAGCAGTTCCTTGCCACCATCGGTCTTGGCCCCAAGGCCACCGACACGATCAACCGCAGTGGAACCTACCTGTACCGCAGCGCCAACACCGACGTCCTGGCGGCAGTGGCCGAGGCGCGCGGTGGCAGGCCGATGGGCGCATGGCTGGCCGACATCGCCGATGCGGCGGACATGGCGGGGGCGCTGCACATGGTGACCGACCGCACCGGATTTCCCTTCATGAACGGCGGGATGTGCGTGACCGCCCGCGATCTGGCGCGCTATGCCCTGCTGCTGGCGCGGCGCGGCGAAGGCGTTGCGGGGCAGATCGGCGATCCTGCGTTCTTTGACGCCACCCTGACCGGCGGCATCCCGATGTCCGCCCCGTACGGCCACCTGCGCTATTCCAACCAGACCGACACGAACGGGCGGTGGCTGGGCCATGGCGGCTATGGTGGGCAATTCATGCTGGCCGATCTCGATACCGGCATCGTCGGGGTCTACATGTCGGTCCTGCAGGATGAAAACGGGTATGACGCGGCGTTTTACCCGCCGGTGATCCAGATGTTGACGCAGATTTGCGCAGGGGGCTGAAAAATCGCTTTCCCGAACCCGCAGCATTGGCTAAAAATCCGGGATGACCAACCGGATGCGCCCTGTAGCCCTTCCCCGACGCCGCTAGGCTTGTGGTTTCGTCTGGCCCGCGCCAAGGGCCGCCTCCCTCTCGCATTGACACCGCAACCGCCCTGGCCTTACCGCTAAAGGGCAATGTTCCAAGGGTTCCGCCATGATCAGCCCCGTCCTGCCGACCTACAACCGCGCGCCCATCGCTTTTGTCTCGGGCGCGGGCTCGTGGCTGACTGCCGAGGATGGCACCCGATACCTTGACCTTGGCGCTGGCATCGCGGTCAACGCACTTGGCCACGCCCACCCTGACCTGGTGGCGACCCTGACCGAACAGGCGGCCAAACTCTGGCACGTCTCGAACCTGTACCGCATTCCGGAACAGGAACGGCTGGCGACCATGCTGGTGGACCGGACTTTTGCCGACACAGTGTTCTTCACCAATTCGGGCACCGAGGCTTGCGAACTCGCCCTCAAGATGACCCGCAAATACTGGTACGACAAAGGCGAGGCGCGCACCGAGATCATCGCCTTCGAAGGCGCGTTTCATGGCCGGTCCACCGGGGCCATCGCGGCCGCGGGGGCGGAGAAGATGGTCAAGGGCTTCGGCCCGCTGATGCCCGGATTCCGGCAACTGCCCTGGGGCGACCACGACGCGCTGCGCGCCGCGATCACGACAGACACCGCCGCCGTAATCATCGAACCCATTCAGGGCGAAGGCGGCATCCGCACTTTGCCCGACGCCTGCCTCAAGGGGTTGCGCGATCTGTGCGACGCGACGGGCACCCTGATCATCTTCGACGAAGTGCAATGCGGCGTGGGCCGCACCGGCAAGCTGTTCGCGCATGAATGGTCAGGGATCGCCCCCGACATCATGATGGTCGCCAAGGGCATCGGCGGCGGGTTCCCGCTGGGCGCTGTGCTTGCGACGGAGAACGCCGCCTCAGGAATGACGCCGGGCACCCACGGGTCGACCTACGGCGGCAACCCGCTGGGCTGTGCCGTGGGCGCCAAAGTGCTGGACCTGATCGACGATGCCTTCCTTGCGCAGGTCAGCCAAAAGGCCGCCCGCTTCCGTCAGGGCCTCGAAGGCCTCGTGGCCTCCCACCCTGCGATCTTTGATTCCGTGCGCGGTCAGGGCCTGATGCTGGGCCTCAAATGCCGGGTGCCGCCGACCGACGTGGTCAAGGCGGCGTATGCCCAACACCTGCTGACCGTCCCCGCTGCCGACAACGTGCTGCGCCTGCTGCCCGCCCTGAACATCCCCGACGCCGACATCACCGAAGCCATCGCCCGCCTCGACCGCGCCGCCACGGCGCTGGCCGCATGATGGGCCCGGTCATCTGTTCCTGAATATCCTGCGGGGGTCCGGGGTGCGAAGCGCCCCCGGTTCCGCCCCATCAAAAAGCACCCGACATGAACCATTTCCTCGACATCCACACCACCCCCGCCGCCGACCTGCGGGCGATGATCAACTCGGCCCATGCGATGAAAACCGCGCGCAACGGCCGGCCCAAAGGCACGCCGGACGATGACCAGCCGCTCAAGGGCCACATGGTCGCGCTGATCTTCGAGAAACCCTCGACCCGCACCCGCGTCAGCTTCGATGTCGGCGTGCGCCAGATGGGCGGCGAGACGATGGTGCTGTCGGGCAAGGAGATGCAGTTGGGCCATGGGGAGACCATCGCCGATACGGCGCGGGTGCTGTCGCGCTATGTCGATCTGATCATGATCCGCACCTATGAAGAGGTGACGCTGCTGGAAATGGCCGAACACGCCACCGTGCCCGTGATCAACGGCCTGACCAACCGGACGCATCCCTGCCAGATCATGGCCGACGTGATGACATATGAGGAACATCGCGGCCCCATCGCGGGCCGCCGCGTGGTCTGGGCGGGCGACGGCAACAACGTCTGCGCATCCTTCCTGCATGCCGCAGGGCAGTTCGGCTTCGACTTCACCTTCACCGGTCCCGAAACGCTGGAACCCGAGGCGACGGCCGTAGGCTTCGCCCGCGCAAAAGGCAGCCGCGTGATCATGGACCGCGACCCGGCCCGCGCGGTTCAGGGGGCCGATCTGGTGGTGACCGATACCTGGGTGTCGATGCACGACCCCGAAAGCGCCAAGGAACGCCGCCACAACCAGTTGCGCGCCTATCAGGTGAACGAGGCGCTGATGGCGCAGGCGAAATCCGACGCCCTGTTCATGCACTGTCTGCCCGCCCACCGGAACGACGAGGTGACCAGCGTCGTGATGGACGGCCCGCATTCCGTGGTGTTCGACGAGGCCGAAAACCGCCTGCACGCCCAGAAGGCCGTCATGCGCTGGTGCCTTGGCCGCTGACCCAAACCCCGGATCCGGAGCCTGCCGATGCCCGCCCCCACCCTTCGCACCCGCGCCCGTCGCCTGCATGAAAAGGCGGATTATGATGCAGCCACGATTCACGCCATTCTGGATGCCATGCCGATGGCGCATATCGGCCACCTGATCGAGGGTTCGCCCGCCGTCACCCCCACCCTGCAATGGCGCGAGGGTGATCGCGTCTATTGGCATGGCTCTTCCGCCAGCCGGATGATCCGGGCTGCGGCGGGCGCGCAGGTCTGCCTGACGGTCACCTGTCTGGACGGTCTGGTGCTGGCCCGGTCTGGGCTGGAGCATTCGGTGAACTATCGCTCGGTCATGGTGTTCGGGGTGGCGGACCAGATCACCGACCCCGCCGCCAAATCCGCCCATCTGGCCGTGATGATGGACCAGGTGTTCCCCGGCCGCTGGCCCCAGTTGCGCCCGATGACCGCGCAGGAGCTGAAATCCACCGCCGTCCTGAGCCTGCCCCTGTCCGAGGCATCGGCCAAGATCGGCAGCGGAATGCCGACCGACCCGCCCGAAGATCTGACATGGCCGGTCTGGGCGGGCG
>JBBRVJ010000251.1:0-4695 GCA_038246975.1 Rhodobacterales bacterium
GGCGGCGGGTTCGGGTTCCGGTGCGGAAAGCAGGGCGGGGGTTCGGGTGGCCTGAGCCTGCACGGCGGTCCATGCGATGCGTTGCAGGGCAAGCGCCAGGTCGTCAGAGATCACCGCATCGCGCGAGGCCCAGGTCCGGGTCAGCTTGGCGGGAACGCCTTCGGGGCTTTTGCCGGTGATGGCGGCGGCATGGACCATGGCCAAGAAATACAGCCCCTTCTGGCCAAGGTGAATGTCGTCGCTGTACACGTCCTGCATCGAGGTCAAACCGGGAATGTCGCCTGCAATGATCGCGTCGGACAGCAGGCCCATCGCCTGGCCTGCGGGGATCAGTTGCACAGGCGTCGCGGTCGCGCCACGCAGGGCCACATCCTCCCAAAGGATCAGGTCGGCGGTGATCCGGTCGCGCCACGGGATCGTGCCGCCGGGGTCGCCTTGGGGCGGGTCGGCGGTGCCGGATTTCAGGCTGTGCCAGGTTTCATACAGGTAAACGCGGGCGTCGGGGTTTGCCGACACCGCCAGACCCGCGAAGTCGGCGATGGCCTTTGCGGTGCCGGACCATTCAAGGTGCCCGGCCAACGGCACTGCCTCGGTCAGGATCAGAACATCGGTCTGGCCGCGCGCGAGGGTGGCGCGGGCGTCGACGCCTTCGCCATCGGCAGAGTTTTCCCAGTTGAAGGACAGCGGCGCGCCGTTGATCACCTGCGCCTGTACGGTGCCGGGCTGGTTCATCGCGCGCAACGTCGCATCGACCAGGGGCGGCAGGTCGGGGCCGACGAGGCTGTGGCCGACGTAGAGGATATTCGTCAAAAGGGAAAACAGGCTCATCAGACGCTCCGTGCCAGACCCGTGGCAGCATAGCGCGGGACCGTTTGCCAGACCAGTTGTTGCAGGGCGAGGGCGGCGGATTGGGCCAGCGGTGTCATCGCCGTGCCATCGGCGCGGCGCAGGTCGTGGGGCAGTCCTTGGGGCGAGCGGTGGTAGAGCGTGGCAAAGTGGGTCAGCGCCACGAGGTAATGGCCGGTATCGTTCAGGTGGATCGGATCGGGGGTGCCGTCCGTCCGGGCGAACAGGTCGGTGCGGTTCGTCAGGCCGGGGATCTGGCCTGATTCGATCGCGCGGGTGGCCGCGGCGAGGATCTGGCCCGCCGGGATCAGGTAGATCGGTATCTGGCTGCGGCGCATGGCGGGGATCAGCAGTTGATCGGTCCACAGGGTTTTCAGATCGCTGTCGATGCGGAGCAGCCAGCCGTCGGGGTCGTCCAACCGGTGCCATGTCTCATAAAGGTACACGCGGGCGGAGGGGTTGGCTTGCTGTGCCGCCTGTGCCCAATGCGCCAAGTAGCGGGCCGAGTCGTGCCAGCGCAACGCCTCGCGCAGTTCGACCATTTCGGTCAGGATGACAGCGGCATAGCGGCCAGACGCCAGGGATTCGGTCGCGGGTCGGTGGGCGGGGTGGGCATTTTCGACGTCGAAGCCGGGAATGTCGCCGGTGGCGTGTTGCATCAGCGAAGCGCCCCAGCCGAGTTGGCTGGCGTAACTGTGCCCTGCCATTTGCGCCAGCATGGCGGGCATGTCGCGGCCCACAAGGCTGTGGCCGAGGTGATATGCCGGCATCGGGGCGGTCGGCGCGGGCAACGCGGGGGTGGCGGGAAGGGGACGCGGCCACAGCGCGAAACCGCCAACGACTGCGCCACTTGCCGCCAGTCCCGCCATCACCATCCGTCTGCGCATCGCATCCCCCTGTTGCCTGCCCCCCTATCTGGTAAGGATGACGCCCGAATGCCAGAGAGGATGATGACATGACACATCTTTGGGTCCGCGCAGAACAGCGCGCCAATGAGGAACGGGTGGGTCTGACGCCGGTCGGTGCGGCGGCATTGGTAGCGGCCGGGATCAGGGTGACGGTCGAGCGCAGTTCGGTGCGGGCCATTCCGATTGACGGCTTTGCCGCCGCCGGGTGCGAAATTGTGGCCGAGAATCTGTGGCCCGAGGCTCCGGAGGATGCGATCATCTTCGGGCTGAAAGAATTGCCCGAGGATGGCACATCGCTGCGCCATCGCCACATCATGTTCGGTCATGCCTACAAGGGGCAACCGGCGGGGCAGGTCTTGCTGGCCCGGTTCCGGGCCGGGGGCGGCAGCCTGTATGATCTGGAGTATCTGGTGGACGAGACAGGCCGCCGGGTGGCGGCGTTCGGCTATTGGGCGGGTTATGCAGGCGCTGCGGTCGCGCTGAAATGCTGGATGGCGCAGGCGATGGGCGGGATTGCGGGGGTCATATCGCCCTATTCGGGGCGCGAGGCGTTGCTGGACGATCTGCGGGCCGAGATGACCACGCTGACCCACTCGGCCGCCGTCGCGCGCCCTCGGGCCATCGTGATCGGGGCCAAGGGCCGGGTCGGGACGGGGGCTGCGGACTTGTGTACTGCGATGGGGGTCGAGGTCACTCTGTGGGACATGGCGGAAACCGCGCATGGCGGGCCGTTCCCCGAGGTGCTGGCGCATGAGATTTTCCTGAACTGCATTCTGGCGCGGCCCGGTTGCCCGGTGTTCGTGCCGGTGTCGGCGCTGACAGATGTTCGCGCGCTGTCGGTGATTGGCGATATTGCCTGCGATCCGTCTTCGGATTTCTCGCCGGTCAAGGTCTATGACCGGGTGACGGATTGGGCGGCGCCTGCGCTGCGGGTGTGGGATGCGCCGGTGCTGGATGTGACGGCGATCGACAATCTGCCATCGTTGTTGCCGGTGGAAAGCAGTCAGGATTACGCGGCACAACTGCTGCCGTCGCTGTTGACGCTGGGCGATCTGGGAGCCGGGGTCTGGGGACGTGCCGCGCAGGAATTTGAACGGAACGGAGGGGTCTGACATGACGATTCACTGGTGCGGTACGGGGTTGTCGTCGGGGCCGGGGTTGCGGCGGCTGATCGAGGCGGGGCATTCGGTGGCGGTGTGGAACCGCACGGTCGAAAAGGCGCGCGAGGCGGTCGGCGATCTGACGCAGGACATCCGGGCTTATTCGCTGGAGGCGTTGACGGCGGCCTTGCATTCGGGGGATGTGGCGATTTCCATGCTGCCGGCGGACAGCCATGTGCCGATTGCCTTGGCCTGTCTGGCGAAGGGCGCGCATTTCGTGTCGTCGTCCTATATCGCCCCTGAAATGCGCAGTATGGATCAGGCGTTTCGCGAGGCGGGGTTGGTGTCGGTCAACGAAGTGGGGCTGGACCCCGGCATCGACCATCTGATGGCGCATGATCTGGTGGCGCGCTATCGGGCCTCTGCGGGTTATGACGTTGAAAACGATCTGTCCTTCACGTCGTATTGCGGCGGGGTGCCGAAGATTCCCAACCCGTTCCGCTATAAGTTCAGTTGGGCTCCCGTAGGGGTGCTCAAGGCGTTGCGGTCGCCATCGCGGTCTTTGCGCAATTTCAGCGAGTTGCGGGTGGCGCGGCCTTGGGATGCGATCACGTCCTATGACGCGCCTTTGCCGGTGTCTGAGAGTTTCGAGGTTTATCCGAACCGCGACAGTTATCCCTTCATGGCGGATTACCGGTTCGATCCGGCGTGGCGCGTGCGCGATTTCGTGCGGGGGACGATCCGGCTGAACGGCTGGGCCGAGGCCTGGGCCCCGGTGTTTGCCGAGATCGACACGCTGTCGGGGCCGGAGGGGGACGCGCGGCTCGCCGAGATGGCGGCGGGGTTCCTGAAAGACAACGCCTATGCGCCGGGCGAGCCGGATCGGGTGGTGCTGTTCGTCAGTCTGCGCGCCGTGCGTGAGGGGCGGGTGGTGTTTCACGAGACATGGGCGATGGATGCGTGGGGCGATGCGCGGGGCACGGCGATGGGGCGGTTGGTGTCGGTGCCGGTGTCGCTGGCGGTCGAGGCGGTGCTGGCGCGCGAAATTCCGGTGGGGGTTCACGCAGCGCCCCATGACCCGAAGCTGATTGCGCGCTGGATGGCCGAAGTGGCGGGTCTGGCGCAGTATCTGCAGCGGATTGACCATTTGGGGTGAACGTAGACGGCAAAGCGGAACAGGTACTGTCTTTTGTTGGTTGCCGGATTGGAGAATGAACGCAACAGGCCGCGCATGCTTGCCCTTCGGCGGGCGCGGCCTGATGATCGCCGGCCCGGGGCTTGAATTTCGACGCGGGGTCGGGGCGTATCGGCAAGATGCCGATCCCGTGACCAACCCCCGCCCATCCCGTCGCGCATGGGTGACAGACCGCTCGCTTGGCGCTATGCTGCAAATCCAAGGCCCGGAACAGGGTCCGAGCAGAAAAGGTGCGTCAGGCAGGCATGGTGGGCGTCGGAAACACCCGCAAATCGATGCGCAAAGACCCGGTTTCGGGCAGCTTTGCCACACGGGTGGCGCTTTGGCGGGCGAGACGGGCGCGAATGGCGACCGGGTTTGTCGGCCAGCCGGAACCGCGTAGCATCGGGCTGTTTTCGCGGGGCAAACAGTTGGTTGCGGGCAACTTTTTGCTGGGCGGCGAGTTGGTGGAACAGCCTGGCGTTTCGATTTGGGATGTCGCGGTGTCTGACACGGACGCTGTGCGGGACCTGCATGGATTTGCCTGGCTTGACGATCTGGCGGCGGTGGGCGATGCGCAGGCGCGGCGGCGCGCGCAGGACTGGACCTGGGACTGGATCGACCGTTTCGGGCGCGGGCGGGGGCCGGGGTGGACGCCGGATTTGAC
>JBBRVJ010000252.1:0-4652 GCA_038246975.1 Rhodobacterales bacterium
GCGCTGGAGGACAGCCTGTTGCAATCGAACTGGGGCAGCGATCAGGCGGAGGCACTCGCCATTGTGCTGGCATCAGACGATCCCCGGCTCGCGTGGCTGGTCAGTGACATGATGCGCTTTGCCAGCAGCCGCGGCATGACCGAAACCCTTTCGGCAGCGGCGGCAAGCCTGTTGCAGATAGACGCCCCCGCGCAGAACCATTGGGAGGTGATCACCAATCATCTGATTGCCTGGGACATCCCGGCACCGCCGAAGTATCTGAAGTTCAAGCGCGCGATCTTCACCAACGCCGTGCCGGGCTGGGACCGGATCTTTGTCGAGGGCGACATCGACTGGCGGCTGGTGTCCTGGGGCGGCGTGCTGATCGACGACCGGGGTTTCGGAAAGACCGACCGGCCGTGCAACTGCATTCCTGCCGCCGACAACCCCGAGGTCAGCAGCGCCGCCGACGCGACCTGGCTGAACGACGACGACATCGTCTTTGGGATCGAGGTGAACGGAGAAGCCCGTGCCTATCCCCGGCGCATCATGGAAGTGCGCGAGATGGTGAACGACACGCTTGGCGGTCGTGACCTTGGCATCCCCTATTGCACCTTGTGCGGGTCGGCGCAGGCCTATTTCACCGACCAGCTTCCCGCCGGTGTGCGGCGTCCTATCCTGCGCACCTCGGGTCTGCTGCTCCGATCAAACAAGGTGATGTATGATGTCCGGACATTTTCGGTGTTCGACACCTTTCTGGGGCGCGCCGTTACGGGGCCATTGGCGGAACGAAACCTGCAACTGGAACAGGCAAGCGTCATCACCACCGACTGGGGCAGCTGGCGCAAGGCCCATCCCGAGACGACCGTTCTGGTCGAGGCGCTGGCGCTTGGCCGGGATTTCGACTTTCGCAATGGCCGCGATGCGGATGGTCCGATCTTTCCGGTGGGCGATGTCGATCCGCGCTTGCCGGTGCATGAAGATATCATCGGGGTTGTGACGGCCTCCGGCACCTCGGTAGCGTTTCAACGCAGCGCCGCCATGATCGCCCTGGGCCGGGGAGAGGAGATCGGGTTTGAAGACGTCCGCCTTGTGCTGGCAGCGGGCGGTATCCGCGCGGTCGATACTGCGGGGTCCGACCTTGGCAGCCATCAGGCCTTCTGGTTCGCCTGGTCGCAGTTTCACCCCGATACAGCGCTTTGGCCCGGGTGAAGTCGGCTCGGGCACGCGCCTACTTCGTCAAGACAAAGGGTTCAATCATCCCAAGCTCATGATCCGGCAGACCGGCAACCTGACTGCGCTTCCAGGCATCCGACGACATGGCCCGCGCGTCTTCGGTAAAAGTCTCCGGGCACATGAGGGTAAGGGCAACCAGTGCTTTGTGCAGCCGAAGCTGAACTTCGACCATTGCCGCGCCATCGCGGGCGATGGGTCGAAATGCGTCGTCGATCAAGTCCTTGGCTGCCAGGCAGCGGATATAGATTGACGAGTAGTTTACCCTTCTTGGCACGGGTGTTTCCCACTCCGAGAGTATTCGAACCAAGCGTCCGATCACGGCTATTGCGCTTCCAGGATCGTTCACGGCGGGGGACAGCGCACGCGATGCAATCTCGGTCATGACGATCAAGCCAAAACGCGGATCTTGATCAAAGGATCGAGTCTTTGCGCAGGTGAATGCGGCGCAAATCCGTGATGTATGGTCAGAGGTAAGTTTAGCCCCCTCAACATACAGGATGCTGCTCTTGCGATGTACAAATGTGCCGGGAAGTGCCTCGATCCACAGGCGAGCGTTCATCTCTGTTGCGCAGTCCGCGAGGGCTGCCATGTCGATATGTTGAACATACCCGACGGTCACGGCCATGATTGATCTCGCCGTCGGCGGGATCGAACCCTCCAAAGGCTGACCGCCAAGGAACGGGTTCTCTTTCCTTTCGCGCAGAGCTTTGAGGGCGACAGTTTCGACCCTGTCCAACGTGTCATTCATCCGCCCGAAGGTCATCAGATGACCGATCCAACGCAGCAGCGACACCACGACAAGCAAAACAACGACGCAGGCGAATAGGAAAAGGACACAACGCCCCACGTTGTCATAAATCCCCGCCTGCAAACCGATGACCCCAACGAGACTGAACAGAAAAGCGCCCAGGAATGTCGCAAGCACATTCTGGGTGGTCTTGTCGTTCTGCAGGACTTCCGCGCTGCGGGGCGTGGCCGTACTGGACGCGGTCGCAAAAGCGGCCACAGCGATCGACAAAGAGAAGGTCGTGACAGCCAACATCGAAGACGCAAGAATGTTCAGCACCTGATAAACCGCATCATCAGGCAAACGAACTTCCCACCCACTGGGAACGAGGGGTGCCGCAAGTTGCGCCAGTACCGCCGCAAGCAAGGCAAGACCGGCATAACCCAATACTCTGACCCAGATCTTGCTGAGAAGCTGGCGCAGAATCCAAAGTGATCGTCGCATTTCGACCTTTCTGAACAGA
Organism: Rhodobacterales bacterium; assembly: GCA_038246975.1. GTDB lineage: Bacteria > Pseudomonadota > Alphaproteobacteria > Rhodobacterales > Rhodobacteraceae > JAIYDJ01. The sequence goes on from JBBRVJ010000252.1 coordinate 2,466, forward strand.
GCACGGTCCAACCGACGTCGGCCACGGCGTTGGTGTGAACGGCAGATGATCATGCAACGGCAGATTGTGAAATACCAATCGCCCTAGCTTCGGCGGTAAGACGAGAAGTGCCACTCCGCAAGGCACGCTTTGCAGGCACGCGATTTATGTCGCGCGGCAGTCAGGTCCGGTTGTAAGAGGCCACAGGGCTGTGAGACCCGCACATTGCGACAGGTCAAGCCAGCGAGGTATTGCCGATCTAGGTGCAGGGTAACCGACCGCTGTCGTTGATTTCCATGACAGTAAAGTTCCAGCCGCGACAGTCCGCTTTCCGCCCTCTGCGACATCCGCCAACGCACTCGGTTCCTACGGTCTCAGCTACCCCACCACCGTCAACCGTGGCTTCAGCATCTCGCCCACGGCATTCACCCCAGCCCGTAGCGGAGAGTCGATCAGGTGTGCGTAACGCTGAGTGGTGCCGATCTGGGTGTGGCCAAGTAGGCGCCCGATCATTTCGAGTGATGCCCCGCCCGAGACCAGCAGGGAGGCGAAGGTGTGGCGCAGGTCGTGGATGCGGACGTCGGGGATATCGGCCTTCGTCCGCATCCGTTCCCAGAAGCGCTTGAGATCGACCACCGGGTGGCCGGGCACATCGCCGGGGAAAAGGAAGGGGCAACCCTTTGGCACGGCATCATCCCGCAGTCGGATCAGGGCGACGGCCTCGTGTGAGATCGGCACCCGGTGGACGCGGCGCTGCTTTGTGTAGGCGGCTTGCTTGGTCCAGATTGCCAGATCGAGATTGAACTGATCGAAGGTGGCGGTGCGGGCCTCGCCGCAGCGGGCGCCGGTCAGCATGCACAGGCGGATGATTCCGGCGGCGCGCTGATCGGGATCGGCGCAGAGGGCATCGGCGAGGCGCTGGATTTCGTCGAAGGAGAGGAAGCGTTCGCGGGCGGTTTCCGGGCGCTTGCGGAAGCTGGTCGCCGGATTGTCGGTGCGCATTTTCCACGTGACGGCCAGGCTGAACATCTTGCGCAGCACCTCTCCGACACGATTTGCGCGCACCGGCGTCGGCCTGAAGGTCTTCGTCGGAGGCGTTGGTGCGGGTCGTTTTGATTTGAACGCCCGGGGCACCTTGATCGGCTTCACGGGTTTTTTCCAGACCCGCGGCCGTCCCGCCGCGACCTTGGTCAGCAACCGGTCGACATCGGTCGGCGTGATGTCGGTCACCTTGCGCGATCGCCATTCGGGCAAGACCAACGTCCTAAGCATGCTGGCCTGATCCTTGGCGCTGGATGCGGACAGTTTCGGCAGATGTTCGTCGATGTACCGATCGACCAGTTCATCCACGGTGGGCGCGTGCCGGGCATTGGTCCGCGTGTCCATCGGATCTTCGCCGCGATCGATGTCGCGCTTCAGCCGCTTGGCTTCCTCGCGGGCGGCTGTCACGGACCAGCTGGGCCACGTGACGATCGTCATGCGCCGCTGCCGCCCGGCGGCGCGGTAAATCAGGATGAAGCCCTTGCGGCCCGAGAGGAACACGCACAGGCCAAAGCCCGCGCAATCCTCGTCGAACACCACATACTTGCGCGTGCCAATTTCGGCAGCCTTTACAAATCGTTCCGTCAAATGCGTGGCCATTTCGGTCCCCCTTTACGCACCGACTGAGCAAAGAGAATCGGCAAAGAGCAACATGCTCCACGCGTGCGTCCGGAATTCAGGGGGAAACCGGGGGAAACAAACCGGACGTTAATCCGGGTCGAATGCGGTCGAATGCGGCTGTTTGCGGTAAAGCCCCAGATTTGCGCCAATCGCATCAGGCGGCCTTCAGTGTATGCCAGATCACCTTGATCCGTTGCCGGATGGTGCTTTCGTCCGGCGCGGACCCATGTGTGGAATTTGCGATGAACCACTCCTGCATCTCGATGATCAGCGCCGTTTGCGTGGCCGGAAGACCTCGATCGAGGATGCGTTTCATCAGCGCGATGTGAAAGCCATCCCAGTCGTATCTTCCAGGCGCTCCGGGCCCGCCGCTGCGAGAACGGTTGATATCATGAGCTTGCTCGAAGCGCTCGATTTCGGCGGCAGTGATCATGATGTCGGCCGCGGTGAACTTCGCCCCCTTGGCCGGTTCGGTGATCGACAGCCAAGTTGACGTGTGGGAACGACGTGCTTGTTTTACATACACTTTCTTGGCCGCATTGCCGA
>JBBRVJ010000253.1:0-4646 GCA_038246975.1 Rhodobacterales bacterium
CAGGTGCAGCGTCGCGGCGGGGATCTGACCGAAGGCAAAGGCGATACAAGATGCGCCATTATGGTGTCCGGGCTGGAACGGGTCTGCCGCAGGGTTGGGCGCTGTATCGCCCGCCAGATGCGGCGGAACCACCGCCCCGCGCGCCAGATGGGCGCGCATCCGCCCGCGTCCGCCCGCGTCGACGCCGCCAGAAGCCGCAAACCACCGCGCAAGTGCAATGGCAAGCGCCACAGCCTGTTCGGTCGAGGCGGCGCGCCGGCCATACGCCGCCCCGTCAGCCCGCACGATCAGGGCTACCCCGGCGGTTTCGATGCGGATGTCGGCGCTGATGGCGGACAGATGGGTGACGGGGCCTGCCGTATCGACCGCGAAGCCAAACTTGCCCGGCAGTTTGGGCATGGTCGCGCCGGTCAAGGCGTCGGCAAGTGCGTTGGCGATGACGGACGTGGCGGTGTCCGACCAGAACGGGGATACGATGATGTTCCGCGCGGCCTCTGCCTCGGGCGTGTCATCCAGCAGGCCAAAGGCCGCCAGCCCCTTCGTCAGCGCAGGCAAGCCCGCGTCGGCTACCCCCCGGATCTGCAGATTGGCGCGGTTGGTCAGTTGAACGTATCCATTGCCATGCGCGGCGGCGAGGTCGGCGATGCCATGGGCTTGGTCGACCGTGATCTGCGCCAGACGGGGGCGGATGCGCAGGATCAGGCCGTCCCCCGAAACCATCGGTCGCAAGGCACCTGGGCACCATCCTTTGACGTGGGGCACGGTCATGCCGTAGCCTCCAGCGCGGCGGCGATGGAATTGCGGCGGGTGACCCACAGGCCCGCGTCGCGCAGGCGGTGAAAGATATCCTCCATCGCCGTCAGCGCGGCAGGATTTTCGCGGCCCAGGAATGCGCGCAAGTCGTCGCGGCCCAGGGTTGCCTCGTGATACAGGTCGAATAGATGGGGCGGCACCACCTGCGCCAGATGGGCAAAAGCCGCCATATGATCCAGCGTGGCAGCAATCTCGGCAGCACCGCGATAGCCGTGGTTCATCATCCCGTCAGCCCAATCGGGGTTGGCGGCGCGCGCGCGCACCACCCTGGCGATCTCTTCGGTCAGGGTACGGGCGCGCGGGCTGTCGGGGCGGGTGGCGTCAAGGTGATACAGCGTCGGCCTTTGCCCGCCCAACCGGGCCACGGCGGCGGCAAAACCCGCCTCATGGGCGGCATAATCGGCGGCCATCAGCACGTCGGTTTCGGGCAGGTCCTGCGGGTGAACAAAGCTGTCAGCGGCCAGAACGCGGGATTCCAACGCAGCCCGATCGGGGCGCGAGATACCATCGGCCCCGATGGCCCAGCTTGACGCCACCAGCCACGCCTCTCCCGCATCGGCCCGCGCCTGATCGGTGAACGTATCGGCGGCGGTGCCCATGCCAAGCCCGTATTGACCGGGCTGCGGGCCGAACACGCGGGGACTGCGGAGTGCATAGGGGTTATCCTCGGGCGTTTCGTCACGCACCGACAACGCATCCGCCCCCGCCTCGAACAATTGCGCCAAACCGGGGAACACGTCGCGGAACAGACCCGACACGCGCAAAGTCAGGTCGATCCGGGGACGGCCCAGCAGCGCCAGCGGCACAATCTCGAACCCCGAAACCCGCGCCGATCCTTCGTCCCAGCGCGGGGCCAGACCCGCCAGATGCAAGGCCATTGCAAACTCCTCGCCCGCCGTGCGCATTGTGGCGGACCCCCACAGATCGACCACCAATCCGCGCGGATACTCGCCGTGGTCCTGAAGATGGCGGCGGATCAGTTCTTCGGCCAGTTTCACGCCCTGCGCATGGGCGCTGCGGGAGGGCACTGAGCGGGGATCGACGCTGAACAGATTGCGCCCTGTCGGCAGCACATCGCTCCGGCCCCGGTAAGGTGAGCCGGAAGGGCCGGGGGCGACGCGCCTGCCCGAAAGCGCGGCGCGCATCCCCGCCAACTCGCCCGTGCCCTGCCCCAGAATGTGCAGGCCGTGGCCGAACTGGCTTTCCTTGATGTCGCAGACAAAGCGGTCGATCCGGGTGATCGTCTCGGCAGGCGTGGCGTCGGACGCAAGACCAAGGTCGGCGGCGACCCCGGACGCCTGCGCCTCGTCCCTTATTGCGGCAACAAGGCGGGTGCGGCGGGCGGGGTCCAGTCCATCGGCGGTCGAATATTCGTCCAGCAGCCGTTCCAGCCCGTTCAGCGCCGAAGGCAGAGCCGAGGCGACCATGGGCGGCGGCAGATGCCCCAGCGTCAGCGCCCCGATGCGGCGTTTGGCCTGCGCCGCCTCACCGGGATCGTTGACGATAAAGGGATAGATGACCGGGATTGCACCGATCAGCGCCTCTGGCCAGCACGCATCCGACAGCGCCACCGATTTGCCCGGCAGCCATTCCAGCGTGCCATGCGCGCCCATATGGATCAGGGCATGGGGGTTTTGCGCGCGCTGCCACAGGTAGAAGGCGACATAGCCATGCCGTGGCGTGCGTTGCAGGTCATGGTAATCGCCGTCGCGGGACTTAGCGTCGCCCCGTTCCGGTTGCAGAGCGATCAGCACGCGGCCCCGGCGGGTGGCCGGGAAATGGAACGCGCCGTTATGGCAGGCAGGGTCGCTGTCGGGCGAGCCCCACACCGCAAGGGCGTCTTGCAACGATTGCGGCAGGGTTTTCAGCCCATCGAGATAGGCTTGCAGCGGCAATGTCAGGCTGTGGTTCAGCGCCGCTGGCAAAGGCGGGCCTGCGGGCGCATCATAGCCCTGCGCTGCCAGATCGGCCAGCAACGCCTCGGTCGACGCAATCGCATCCAAGCCCACGGCATGGGCCATCTGATGCGCGCGGCCCGGATAGGTGGACAGGATCAGCGTCAGGTCGCGAGCGGCCGAGGGGGTGGTGGCAAGGCGGTGCCACGCTTTTATCCGCGCGACCGCCGCGGCGATCCGGGCGGCATCGGCCCGGTGGGCAAACCGCGAGAATTGCAGGTCGGGGTCGCGCTTGCCGGGGGATTTGAAGCTGATCAGACCGGCAAACAGGCGGCCGTCCACTTCGGGCAAAACCACATGCATCGCAAGGTCGGCAGGCGACAGGCCCCGGTCGGACGCGGCCCAGTCCCGCTTGCGGGCGGTGGACAGGGCGATCTGAAAGGCGGGGCAATCGGCTGTGTCGAACGGGGTGGTGCCGTCCGACCCCTGAGCCGAAAAGGCGGTCGCGTTGACGATGGCCGCAAGCGGATTGGCGGCGATATGCTCTGTCAGCCAACCCGCCACGCCGGGGGCTTTCAGGCTGGGGGCAAAGGCGCCATAAGCGGCAAAACCTGCGCATCGCAGGGCGCGGATCAGCGCGTCGATCGGGGCAGTATCGGCGGCGGTCAGGTAAGACCGGTAGAAAGTGACCAGCACCGGATGCGCGCCCGTCGGGGCTTGGGCCAGAACGCCATGGTCTGGGTCATAAAACCCCATGTCGGGCACCGTCTTGTCCCCTGCCACCGGCCCTGCATAAAGCCCCGCCGCCAACGCCAGTTGCGCCAGCGCCGCCTGAGCCGCCACCGCCCCCCCGGCATCGCACAACGCCTGAAGGCGGCGCAACGTGGATACTGGCAGAGTGGACAGCGCATCCAGCGCCGGATCGGGGCGACCATCGGCGGGCAGGATGGCAAGCGCAATGCCCCGCCGCCGGGCCATGTCTTGCAGGGTGGCAAAGCCATAGGGCCAATACGCCTGCCCGCCGATCACCCGGACCAGAACCGCCTTGGCCCCCGCGAGGGTTTTCTCGGCATAGGTATCGACCGAAAGCGGATGTTTCAGGGCGATCAGGTTGACCAGACGCACCGAAGGCAGCGTCGCCCTGCCCCGCTGCCAGCCCGCGGCGAAAGCGCCAAGGTCGCTGTCGGAAAACGACATCACCACCAGATCGGCGGGCTCCTGCCCCGGATCATAGGGAGCGTCGGTCTCCTCCAACCCATGACTTTCGCGAAAGACGACGTGCATTGCGGCTCAGCCCCCCAAACCATCTTCCAGCAACACGGCGCGGATGGCGGCGGGGTCGATGTCACCCTGTTCGGCGATCACCACCAGATGCGACGCGCGCGGCGTGGCACCCCACGGGCGGTCATACTGCGTGCGAACCCGTTCCCCCACCGCCTGGACCAGCAGACGCAAGGGCTTGCCCGCAACCGCGACATGACCCTTGACCCGCAGGATCTTCTGTTCGCGCGACAGGCGGGCAACGGCGGTCGTCAGGGCGTCGATATCGGTCACTTCGGGCAGGTCGATGACGACAGAGTTGAAATCGTCGTGCTCGTGATCGTCCTCGCCGTCGTGATGCGAGGGGCGCGCGGCTATGTCATCTTCGGCGGCAGACGCAAGGCCAAGGATCACGCGGGGATCGATCACCCCTTCGGTCATCGCCAGCATCGGTACAACTCGGGTCATCTCTGCGGTGATCACCGCCCGCGCCCGCGCCAGACCGGTTTCCCCGGCAAGATCTGCCTTGGACAGAAGGATCAGGTCTGCACACAGGATTTGATCCTCGAACACCTCGGACAACGGGGTTTCATGATCAATCGACGGGTCCGCCGCGCGTTGGGCATCCACCGCCGCCACATCGGGGGCAAAGCGCCCTGCCGCCACCGCCTCGGCATC
>JBBRVJ010000254.1:0-4612 GCA_038246975.1 Rhodobacterales bacterium
ATAGGCCGCGATCATCGGCACGATCAGCCGCGCGACCAGCAATGAAAACAGGACCGCGACCGCAACGGTCAGGCCGAACTGTTTGAAATACTGCCCCGCAATGCCGGACATGAAGCTGACGGGCGCAAAGACCGCAACGATGGTAAAGCTGATCGCGATGACCGTCAGACCGATCTCGGAAGCCGCTTCCTCGGTCGCCTCATAGGCGGGTTTGCCCATGTTGATGTGTCGCACGATGTTTTCGATCTCGACGATCGCATCGTCGACCAGAATGCCCGTCACAAGTGTGATCCCCAGCAACGAGACGGTGTTGAGCGAAAAGCCCAGCAAGTCCATCACGAAGAATGTCGGGATGATCGACAATGGCAAAGCCAGGGCAGTGATCAGCGTGGCGCGCCAGTTGCGCAGGAACAGGAACACGACGATGATCGCCAGCGCCGCGCCTTCGTACAGCGTTTCCATTGCAGAGTGGAAATTGCCGGCCGTGTAAATGGTGGTGTCGTCAATCAGGGTGATGGACACGTTGGGATAAGCGGTCGCAAGATCGGTCAACCGGGCGCGCACCCCGTCGGATACGGTCAGGTCCGATGCGCCGGTTGCCCGAAATACCCCGAACGCCACGACAGGTTGACCGTTCAGCGTGGCAAACCTGCGCGCGTCCGACGGGCCGTCCGTGACAGTGCCGACGTCAAACAGGCGGATCGTTCGACCGTTGGACAGAGCCAGCGGTGTTGCCGCCAACTGGGCAAGATCACTGGCTCCGCCAAGGGTGCGGATCGTGGCTTCTTGCCCGCCGATGATCCCGCGCCCGCCGCCAAGGTCGGTGTTCGTGGCCGAAAGCTGGCGACTGATGGTCGCCGTCGAAATTCCGAACGCCAAAAGGCGGTCCTGGTCCAGTTCAACGCGAATGACGCGGTCGGCCCCGCCCAGACGTTCGATCTTGCCCAGACCGGTAACGCCCTGCAATTCTCGGTTCAGCACCTCGTCTATGAAGAACGACAGGTCTTCGATTGTGCGGGTCGGGTCGGATACGGCATAGGTCATGATCGCCTGCCCCGTCACGTCCAGACGCTGCACCACGGGTTCCGAGATGTTGTCGGGCAGTGCGACGCGCACGCGCGCAATTGCGTCCTTGACGTTGTTGAGCGCGCGGTCGCTGTCGGTAGACAGGTCGAATTCAACGGTGGTCTGGCTGCTGCTGTCGGTCGCCACCGACGTGATATGCTTGACGCCGGCGACCGACGAAATGCTGTCCTCGATCGGTTTGGTCACCTGGGCTACAAGTTCTGACGGGGCCGCACCGGGCTGGCCCACGCTGATCGTGATGATCGGCACGTCGATGTTGGGGAATTGCGTCACCGGCAGGCTGAAGTAGGAAAACAGTCCGATGACCATAAAGACGAGAAAGGCCGCAATCGGCGGCACCGGGTTGCGGATTGCCCAGGTGGACATGTTCATGGCTGCATCTCTGCCGGGGCTTCGGGCGGATCGCCGGTGACAACCGGCGTCACCGCGTCGCCCGACCGAAAGAATGGCCCCGCGCGCGCCAGAACCTGCTGACCTTCCTCAAGCCCGCTGATCACTTCGCGCCGACCCATCGACAGCACACCGGGAACGATGGTTCGTTCCTGCACGATCCCGTCGGTCACGACCTGCACGACGCTGTGCTCTCCAATGGTCGTGACGGCGCTGGTCGGCACCGTCAACGCCATCCTGCGCGACGCCGTGATGTCTGCGCGCGCAAAAACACCCACGCGCAGCCCGCTGAGGTCGTCGATGCTGATGCGTGCCGAGCCCAGACGGGTCAGGGCGTCGACCTTTGGCGAAATCCGGCGGACAGTTCCGCGACGCGGTGGCAGGCCCGCGATCGACACCATGGCCACATTGCCGACGCTGATGTTGACGATATCTGTTTCCACGATCTGCACCTCGGCCTCGATCTGGCCGTCTCGGATCAGTTCGAACATCGCCGATCCGGCATTGCTTTGATCGCCCAGACGGGCGGTGCGTGCGATGACAATCCCACCGACGGGTGCCGTGACCGTTGCCCACGACAGGTTGAGCGCGGCGATGGCTCGTGCGGCCATCGCCTGCGACTTGCCCGCTTGCGCCGATGAAATAGCCGCGTTCGCGGTCTGTACTGCGGCGGCTGCACTATCCGCGACCGCCTGCGCCTGATCCAGCGTGGCCTGGGCAACGGTGCCGTCAAGGCGCAACTGCTGCTGCCGATCAAGCGCCGTGCGGGCCTGCGTTGCCGTTGCCGTGGCTGATGCGAGTTGCCCGTTGGCCTGCGCGATTGACGCCCCGGCGCTGGCCAGATTGGCATCGGCCTGCTGTAACTGGGCCGTAAGGGTCTGTTCGCTCAGGCGCGCCAACTGTTCGCCCTTAACGACAGTATCGCCCACGTCGGCCATCAATGCGATGATTTCTGCCCCCGAGACGCGGGCAGACACGGCAACCTCTTCGCGCGCGAGCAGACCGCCCGAGGCGACGATCCTCAGTGTCACCTCGCTGCGAACAACCGGAACGACAGAGACGCTGGGCGGCTGGGCCGGCGCTTTTTGCTCTTGCGCGACGGTTTGCGCAGGCATGGCAAATACCAGAAAAAACGCGACAATGGCACGCCACAAGATCGGTCGGGTGGTCTTCATGCGTCAGACCTTCACTACGGCGACGTCCCGACAAAGGCAGCAGCCAGAACCGTGATCGCGAAACTGTGCCCCGGCTCGGCGTCAACAAGAGCGATCCGACCAATATATGAGGGCGATGGCAGACCGGACTGATGCGTATCAGTTTTCACGGCCTGTCCCCGGTTTGCGGATCAATTTTCTACCTGTTCGGCCCCATCCGCGCCAAAGCGTTGGTCGGGAAAGCGGTTGGGAAAATCGATGTGCCAGCAACCAACGCTGCCCGCAAGAAGCCTCCCTCAAAGCTATCACCGAAGCGCGCCGCCTCCGGCAGCCGCAAAATACCGGCGAAATCGATCCTCGCAGCGCCTCCTCTTCCAGTTTGATGCCGAAGACCGACAGCGCCTCTGCCAGCGCGTCGACATCGGCTTGCTGCACCAGAACGTCACCCGCTTTGATGCGCCGCCCGCCAGACGGTGCGGTCATGCGCACCTCGTAGCGCACAAGTCCGATGATCTGCGCACCGCTGTCCTCGATCTCGGCCTCGAAGGCACGCAGGGTCAGGCCGACGGCCTTGCTTTTCTCGGGGACGCGCACCTCGGTCAGATAGCTGCCGGTATCGAAACTGTCACCGGCGGCAGATTTGCGCGCAGGCACCAGCCTCCAGCCGATGACAGCGACAAAGATAACGCCCAAGGTCGCAACGGCCACGCCCACGGGGGCAAAGTCGAACATCGCGAATTGGCCCAAGGATCGCCTGACTTTGCCACAATGCGGAGCCTCGCCAGCCGTTTCAAGGGCATCCTCCAGGGTGGCCGTGCTGACCCACTAGATTGATAGATCGACAGCACCATCGAGTCGAGCTTTATCGCCGTCACGCGATTTGGCCGTGCCCAGCACCGAGACAATAATGTTGTGCGAAATGTCACAGGACTGCCTTGGCACAATGGCCAGCATTAAGGCCGGATCAACCGACTCAAGACCCTGAAATGGGCAATGTACAGAAGACCCTGCGCGGAGTCGCAAAGAGCAAGGATACTGCCAATCCGCAACACAGATTGCGGCAGAACCCATTTAAGGGCTACTCGACAGCAGTTCGACCTTTTCCGCCGGGAACTTCAAACACCGCCGGCCCGGTACGCGTTCGGCGAATACCCAATTCATGAGTCGTCTTGGATCAAGACCTTTGATCCGGAAGGTTTTGCGTCCGGTGCTGAACGCGCTGCAGAAGTCGATGGCGGACGGAACGACTACCCTGAAAGGGGTTCCGACTTCTGCGTCAACCGGGCCAAAGGGCGGTGCCGGGGTGAAATTGCGACCAGGCGAACCAGAACGCCTGATGGCTGCCCAGATCGGACCCTTCCGCATCGACGGCCCTGATACCGCCTGCCTCGAGCACAAGGCGGACATTCTGGAACACAATCGGCTGACCCTTGTTCAGGGCAATCATTGCCGCACTGCGCTGAAACGCCACTGGCACTCCAGAAGCCGCCACGACGCCGATGATGTCCTCATGCACCGGCAGGCGCGGATCGACATCGCCCATCCATCTCGCGCATGACCAGCAAGCCGCCGTAGGAACTGAGCTGCGCGCCCCGAAACTCCACCCGATCACACCGCTCGGAACCCGCACCCTCTGCGTGATCCATCAAACCCGCCCTCAATCGCCAGCAACATTATGATTCGTATGTAAAATAAGACGGTCAGGACAGCGAAATCAGCGAATTACTTCGGGGATGCGGGCAATATCCAATTGCCCCTTTTCTGATTGCTGCCGATGTCCACCGACCGATTCATCCAGATAATCGTAAAGGCATGAATGCTTGCGCGCAGACGGCCCGGCGCGCGACCGGGCCGTATGACTTGAGATCAGTGTCGTTTCGCCGGATGCCCCGCTTGCGCCAAGTTTTTCGCCTCAGTTCGGCAGTTGCGCCTTGATGTCGGCCGTCAATCCGGCCGAAGCTTCGGCTGCGGTTTCTTGATCA
>JBBRVJ010000255.1:0-4555 GCA_038246975.1 Rhodobacterales bacterium
ACACCATGCTTTCCCCCAGGTGCGGGGCCGGACTATGTGAACGCGGCGCTGTGCGTGACGCCACGTCAGGGGGTGGACCCCGAGGGTCTGTTAGCGATTCTGCATGGGGTGGAGGCAGAGTTCGGGCGCGAACGGGCGCGGCGCTGGGGGCAGCGGACGCTGGACCTTGATCTGCTGGCGATTGGCGATTCGGTGCTGCCGGATGGTGCGGTGCAGGACCGGTGGCGCGGGTTGCCGGTCGCGGATCAGGCGCGTGTCACGCCGGACCGGCTGATCCTGCCGCATCCGCGGTTGCAGGACCGGGCGTTTGTTCTGGTACCTTTGGCCGACATTGCGCCGGACTGGCTGCATCCCCGGCTGGGGTTGACGGTGGCGCAGATGCTGGCCGCACTGCCGGCCGCCGAAGTCGCCGACGTGGTGGCGCTGGGCGATTAGGCGCTTGTCAAGCCCATCCTTACCGCTTACACACACCTCTCCATGCCCCCCACCCCTGACTGGAGTCGTCCATGGCCCGCGTGACGGTAGAAGATTGCGTTGACAAGGTTCCCAACCGGTTCGAGTTGGTGATGCTGGCGGCCCATCGGGCGCGTGAAATCCAGGCGGGATCGCCTGTTACTGTTGACCGCGACAATGACAAGAACCCCGTCGTTTCGTTGCGGGAGATCGCGGACGAGACGCAAGGCGCCGAGGCGCTGCGCGAGCGGATGATCGAAAGCCACCAGACCCAGATCGAGGTGGACGAACCCGAAGACGACCAGATGGCGCTGCTGATGTCAGGCGAGATCGACCGCCCGATGCAGGACGACATGTCGGAAGAGAAACTGCTGCGCGCCCTGATGGAAGCACAGGGCGACAACTGATCGCCGGAACATGAGCCAAAACCCGGGGCGGTGATGATCGACGTTGAAGACCTCATCGCCCTTGTCCGCAACTACAACCCGCGCACCAACTCTGATCTGATCCGGCGGGCCTATGCCTATGGCTGGCTTATGCACGACGGTCAGATGCGCAAGTCGGGCGAGCCGTACTTCAACCACCCGGTCGCGGTGGCGGCGATTCTGACGGAACAGCATCTGGACGATGCCACGATTGTCACCGCGCTGTTGCACGACACGATCGAGGATACCAAATCGACCTATGCCGAGGTGGCCCGGCAGTTCGGCGACGAGGTTGCAGAACTGGTCGACGGCGTCACCAAGCTGACCAACCTGCAACTGTCTTCTGCCGAGTCCAAGCAGGCCGAGAATTTCCGCAAGCTGTTCATGGCGATGTCCAAGGATCTGCGGGTCATTCTGGTGAAACTGGCGGATCGTCTGCACAACATGCGCACGATCAAGAGCATGAACCCCGACAAGCAGGCCCAGAAGGCGCGCGAGACGATGGAAATCTATGCGCCGCTGGCCGGGCGCATGGGGATGCAGTGGATGCGCGAAGAGTTGGAGGATCTGTCCTTCAAGGTGCTGAACCCCGAGGCGCGCAATTCGATCATCCGGCGGTTCCTGACCTTGCAGCGCGAGTCGGGCGATGTGGTGCCCAAGATCTCGGCAGACATCAATCTGGAACTCGACAAGGCCAGAATCGACGCCGATGTTTATGGCCGCGCCAAGAAGCCCTATTCGATCTGGCGCAAGATGCAGGAAAAGGACCTCGCGTTTTCAAGGCTTTCCGACATCTACGGCTTTCGGATCATCGCGGCGGATGTCGGGGATTGCTACCGCATTCTTGGGGTGATCCACCAACGCTGGCGCGCGGTGCCGGGGCGGTTCAAGGATTTCATCAGTCAACCCAAGTCGAACGGCTATCGGTCGATCCACACCACGGTTTCAGGGCGGGACGGCAAGCGGGTCGAGGTGCAGATCAGGACGCGCCAGATGCACGAGGTGGCCGAGGCCGGGGTCGCCGCGCATTGGTCGTACCGCGAGGGTGTGCGGGCGCAGAACCCCTTTGCCGTCGATCCGGCCAAATGGATCGCTACCGTCACCGACCGGCTGGACGAGGAAGACAACGACGAATTCATGGAGAACGTGAAGCTGGAGATGTACACCGATCAGGTGTTCTGTTTCACGCCCAAGGGTGATGTCATCCAGTTGCCGCGTGGGGCTACTCCGCTGGACTACGCCTATGCGATCCACACCCGGATCGGCAATTCCTGTGTGTCGGCCAAGATCGACGGCATCCGGGTACCGCTGTGGACCCGGCTGAAGAACGGCCAGTCGGTCGAGATCATCACCGCCGAGGGCCAGCGTCCGCAGTCAAGCTGGATCGACATCGTGACCACCGGGCGGGCCAAGGCGGCGATACGTCGCAGTCTGCGCGAAGAGGACCGCGGGCGGTTCGTTAAGCTGGGCGCGGAACTGGCGCGGGTGGCGTTCGATCATGTGGGGCGCAAGGTGACTGACAAGGCGCTGCGCACGGCGGCCAAGATGCTGGGGGTCGTCGACGAGAATGACCTGCTGGCAGCCCTTGGCTCTGCCGAAATTACCGCGCGCAAGGTGGTCGAAACGCTGTATCCCGAACTTGCCCAGTCAAAGGCCGACGAGGTGGATGCGCAGCGCCCTGTCATGGGGCTGTCTGCCGATCAGAATTTCAAACGCGCCGATTGCTGTCAGCCGGTGCCGGGCGAGCGGATCGTCGGCATCACCTATCCCAAACGCGGGGTCATCGTGCATGCCATCGACTGCCGCGCGTTGGAGGAGTTCGAGGAACAGCCCGCGCGCTGGGTCGATCTGCACTGGCAGTCGGGTCGGCACCGGGCGGTGCACACGATCAGTCTGGAGATCACGATTTCCAATGACGCTGGCGTGCTGGGTCGTATCTGCACCTTGATCGGAGAGCAGAAGGCCAATATCTCGAACCTGCAGTTCACTGAGCGCAAGCCTGATTTCTATCGGCTCATTATCGACGTGGACCTGCGCGATGTCGAACATCTGCATATCGTTATGACGGCACTGGACGCCGAAACCGATGTGGCGCAGGTATCGCGGCATCGCGATGTGACGCGCAAGCCCTGAGATCGGGGCAGGAAGGAAGCAGGCGGCCCGGTGGTATTCAAACGGCGCGATCCTCGGTCATGGATAAGTTCGGCGCGCCAGCTTGTCTATCCGGACGGCGGCTTTCGCCGGGCGATGCAATACATGATCCACCGGATGCGACGCTTGCCGGACGAGCCGCACAAGATTGCGCGCGGGGTGTTTGCGGGAACGTTCGTCAACTTCCCGCCGATCTTTGGCATTCAGTTCGTTTCGGCGGCGCTGCTGGCCTGGGTCATGCGCGGGAACATTCTGGCGGCGGTGCTGTGCACGTTCCTGTCCAACCCGATCACCACACCGTTCATCGCCGTGCTGGCGCTTGAACTGGGGCACTGGATGCTGGGGATTGAGGTGCCACTGACCCCGGTGATGATCTATGACGGGTTCAGTCAGGCGGGGAATGAGTTGTGGCGCAACTTCATGGCGATCTTCACCGATGGCGAGGCGCGGTGGGACAGTCTGGGTCGGTTCTGGCAGACGATCTATTTCCCTTATCTGGTCGGCTCGATCATCCCCGGATTGGTTTTTTCCCTGATCGCGTACTATGTGACTATTCCGCTGGTGAAGGCGTACCAGAAGCTGCGGGCCGTCAAGACGCGGGATGCGGTAGAAAAGCGGCGGCGGTTGAAGGCGGCGTCGATCGAGCCGCGGGCGCGGGACGACGCTGGCGATGCGGCCAAGGGTGGCGAAGGTCCGGCCGGGCCTGCGGCCTAGAGAAATGGGGACAGGGCGATGAAAGCGTTGGGAAAATTGCGGTTGGGTGTGAACATCGACCATGTGGCGACAATGCGCAATGCGCGGGGCACGGTCTGGCCCGACCCGTTGCGTGCCGCCTTGCTGGCCGAGGCGGCGGGGGCGGATGGCATTACGGCGCATCTGCGCGAGGACCGGCGGCACATCCGCGATGGCGATATCGAGGCGCTGGTGGCGGGGTTGGGCGTACCCTTGAACTTTGAATGCGCCGCGACCGAGGAAATGCAGGCGATCGCGCTGCGCCTGCGCCCCCATGCCGTCTGCCTGGTGCCCGAAAAGCGTGAGGAACGCACGACAGAGGGCGGTCTGGATGTGGCGGGCGACGACAACCGGCTGGCCGATTACATCGCCCCTTTGCGCGCGGCGGGGTGTCGGGTGTCGATGTTCGTGGGCCATGATGCGCGCCAGATCGAGGCTTGCGCCCGGATCGGGGCGGCAGTGGTGGAGTTGCACACCGGACTTTATTCCGACCTGCACGCCGAGGGCCATCTTGACGAGGCAGAGGCCGAGCTTGCCGCCTTGCGAAAAGGGGCGGCGCTGGCCCATGCGCTGGGGCTGGAGGTTCACGCGGGCCATGGGCTGACCTATGACAACGTAGGCCCGGTGGCCGCGATACCCGAGGTGATGGAGTTGAACATCGGCCACTTCCTGATGGGCGAGGCGATGTTCCGGGGTCTGGGGCCTGCCATCGAGGAAATGCGGCGGCTGATGGACGAGGCGCGGGCCGGTCGGCCATGATCCTCGGCATCGGCAGCGATCTGTGCAACATCGAG
>JBBRVJ010000256.1:0-4527 GCA_038246975.1 Rhodobacterales bacterium
CATTTCGCGGCACTGGCCGGAATGGCGGCGCGCCACGGGCTGGCGGGGCTTTCGATGGGGATGAGCAGCGATTTCGAGGCGGCGATTGCGGCGGGGGCGACCCATGTGCGGGTCGGCTCGGCAATTTTCGGCGCGCGCGGGTAGGTCAGCCAGCCTCGTGCAAAAGGGGGCCGCACCATATTGCCCGCGGGTCTGCACCGACAGTCCGACAGCGCCTTGTGCATCGAGGCGATTTCGGGGGCGCGGGCCGTTGAGTGTGGCGGGGCGAGCCAGTGCCATTCGAGCCGCACGCGTCGCGGGAAACAGAGGGATGCCACGGCAGAGGGAGAAGTCCTGATCTGCCACGTTCCTCACGAAAAAGGCGCCGTGGATGTTGCGCGCACGGCGTGCACCGACGTCGCCAGATCGCGGGCCAGAATGTCCACATGGCGCGGGCGTCCCTGGCTTTCGCGCCAGGCCAGCACGATCATGCGCCGCAACTCGCGCCCGGCCAAGGGGCGCGCCACCACGGCCGCATCGGGCTTCAACTCGGACCGAAGATAGAATTCGGGCGCAAAGGCGATGTCGCTGCCCATCGAACACATGATCCGCAGCGCATCGAGGCTGGTGCCTTCATAGCCCGGCACCATCACCGCGCCACAGGTCGCACAGAACCGCTCGATTTCCCGCGTCAGGGTGAAACCGCGCCCTGTTTCCAGCTTTGCCGACGTGTTGGCCGCGGCGCGGTCTGCCGACAGCGGTGACAGCACGCTGATCGATTTTGGCGGGGGCAACTCGCTGTTGCTGTGGGATGTGCGGCTGGCCGAGTTGAGCGCCGACATGTTTCGGTTTACACCCGGAATCGACGCGCCTGCGGGTGGGGGCGGTGCGACGGGCGGGGTGCTGCGGGGCACCAATCTGGCTGACGACCTGCAGGGCGGCAACGGCAATGACCGGATCGAGGGGTTGGGCGGGAACGATGACCTGACGGGTGGCGGCGGCAACGACTCGATCTTTGGCGGCGGGGGAAGCGACGATCTGTATGGCGGCATTGGCAACGATCTGCTGAACGGGGGCAATGGCCGCGACGATCTGTATGGGGGTGCAGGCAATGATACCCTTGACGGGGGCGCAGGGCATGACGAAATGCGTGGCGGTGCGGGCAATGACACCTTCATCTTCGGCGCAGGACGCGACACGATCGAGGATTTTGGCGCGGGCGATGTGATCATGCTGGCCGCCGGGTTGGGCCTCGGGTCGTTCGGCGAGGTGCTGGCGCTTGCAACGAGCGTCGGCGGGGGCGATGACACGCTGCTGAACTTTGGTGGCGGCAACAGTCTGAGGCTGGAGGATGTGCGCTTTTCCGAACTTGTCGCCAGTGACTTCCTGTTTGCCTGAGGTCAGCCCCGCACGATGAGGCGGGTCTGATGGCGAATGCGCGGGGCGATCCACAAAAGGTCGGCCTGCGCAAAGGCCACGCAGCCCGCCGTCGGATGGCGGGGTTTGCGCCATGAGTGGACAAAAATCGCCGATCCGTGACCTGGTTGGGCGCGGGGCCAGTTCCAGTCAGTCAGCAGGATCAGGTCATAAAGCCGGTCGGGGCGGTGCAGGCGTTCGTGGCTGTGGGGGTAAGGCGCGCGCACCGGGTGGTTGTAGTCGATGTCGTCGCCCGCGTCGGACCACAGGTCGAACGGCCCGATGGGCAGCGCCCAGTCGGCGGGTTTGGCTATGCGGTCGGCGCGGTAGAGCATGCCCGTCAGGCGGTGGATACCTGCGGGGGTGGCGCCGTCGCCTTCGCGTTTTCGCGCTGTGATACCGCCGCGCCCGATGGCGCACGGAAAGCGGCGACCAAGGAAAGTCGCGCCCCAGCGGGTCACGACGATATCTGTCGGTTTCATTCCAGATGCCCCGATTTTGCGACTTTGGTGGCCAGATACCCGGCGTTCTGCGGGGTCTGGCCGACATGCAGCGGCACGCGTTCGGCGACCGTCAGCCCGCAGGCCTGCATCATCGCGATCTTGCGCGGGTTGTTGGTCAGCAGGCGCACGGCGGAAAACCCCAAGCGGCGCAGGATGTCGGCGCCGGTGCGAAAATCCCGCTCGTCATCCTCGAACCCGAGTCGGTGATTGGCCTCGACCGTGTCGAACCCCTGATCCTGCAGGGCGTAGGCGCGCATCTTGTTGGCAAGGCCGATGCCGCGACCTTCCTGATTGAGGTAGAGCAGCACGCCCGATCCTTCGGCCGCCATGTGGACCAAGGCGGCGTGGAGTTGCGGGCCGCAATCGCACTTGAGCGAGCCCAGAACATCGCCGGTAAAACATGCGGAATGCAGGCGGGTCAGGACGGGTTGGCTGCGGTCGGGGCGGCCGATCTCGACCGCGTAGTGTTCTTCGGAGCCGTCTTCGGGGCGAAAGATGTGGACGCGCCCGGCCTGAGACACGCGCAGCGGCACGCGGGCCGCGCTGACTTCGTGTTGCGGGGACAGCCGATGCAGGTGCGCGCCTGCGTCGGGCAGGAACGTCAGACCTTCGCGCGCGGCCAGCGCCAGACCGGCGTCGATGCGCACCACCAGAACGGCGGGCAACAGGTGGGCGGCCTTGGCCAGCGCCAGACCGCTGCGGTGCAGGGCGGCGGGGCCGTCGCGCACGGCGGTGAACGGGCCTTTCATCGGCATCGCCAGATCATCCACCGGGTCGGCCATTGCGCGCAGCCATTTCAGACCGGCGTCAGCGGGCACCAACAGCCGCGCCAGATCGCCGTCATAGGCGCGGGCTTTCAGTGTTTCGGCGCGGCGTCGGGTGATGGCAAGCTCCAGAGCGCCGACTCCGCGCAGCGCATCGAGCCGTGTCTGCCCCAGCGTTTCTACCGCGACCACCAGCGCCGCCTGCCCACCTTCGGCCAGCACCACCGGCACACCCATGCGCAGGTCGCCCTTGGCGCGGGCGAGGATTTCAACCGGGGTAGGGGCTAGGGTCATGCGCGTCTCCTGCCGCGTCTGTAACGTCTGGAGCGGGGAATTGAAACATTTCCCCCGCCCGTGACACGTCCGCGTGAGGGGTTTGTCGCAAATCTTGCCGCAGCCGTGAAGGGCGCGCATCTGCTGACCACGGGCAAATTGGCCCGGTTGGAGGCAAGAATGGCAACCGTTCGGAAAATCCTTCTGGTCGATGACGATGACGACCTGCGCGAGGCGCTCAGCGAGCAACTGGTGCTGACCGAAGATTTCGACGTGTTCGAGGGCCGCACCGGGGCCGAGGGCATGGAAAAGGTCAAGGCGGGCGTATTCGATCTGGTCATTCTGGATGTCGGTCTGCCCGACACCGATGGCCGGGAACTGTGCCGCCGGATGCGCAAGGTCGGCGTGAAATGCCCGGTGATGATGTTGACTGGGCACGACACCGACAGCGACACCATCCTTGGGCTCGATGCCGGGGCCAATGATTACGTGACCAAGCCGTTCAAGTTTCCGGTCCTTCTGGCTCGCATTCGCGCGCAGCTTCGCACGCATGAACAGTCCGAAGATGCGGTGTTCCAGATGGGTCCCTATACCTTCAAGCCGGCTCAGAAGATGCTGCTGGATGCCAAGGACAAGAAGATCCGCCTGACCGAGAAAGAGACGAATATCCTGAAATATCTGTACCGTGCCGGGTCGAGTGTGGTCGCGCGTGATGTGCTGCTGCACGAGGTTTGGGGGTACAACGCCGGAGTCACGACCCACACGCTGGAGACGCATATCTACCGGTTGCGGCAAAAGATCGAACCCGATCCGTCGAACGCGCGGCTGCTGGTCACGGAAAGCGGCGGTTACAAGTTGGTAGCGTAAACGAATAAATAAGACGTTTCGGGTCTTATTGTTGCCAGAATCGGTGGCTATCTTGGACCGATAAGTTCCCCTTGTCTTGTCGGGGTTATGGCAAGACACCTCCCTGTTGGACCTGGCCGGGCCTCGTGCCCGGCCTTTTTTTGATCCCTCCAGTCGCAGTCGGCAGGCGACATAGATGGTCAGCACGGCATTGACGCCCACCTCTCCCGCACAGGGCAGCGGCACGGCCTGCAATCCGCCCGACGGATCCGCCCAGCCGATCATCGTACCCAACCGTTGCTCCAAACGCTGCGGGTCCGCTGGACTGCGGCACCCGGCCGGGGCAGGGCCATCGCAGCAATCAGCGCCACTCCGGTGGCCAGCAACCCGGTCAGAACCCCAGACGTGAGGGCGACCGACACTCCGATCAGCAGCGCGGCCAAAGGAGGCCAGGTAAACTGCCCCGCCAGTTGTTCGCCCGCCCACAGGGTGCACATGGCTTGCTCCAGTTGCGATTTGTCGACGACCGTGGGCATAAGGGTCTGCACGGTGTTGTCACGCACCGCCTCGGCGTTACACAGCAGGAAAGTCAGCACGGTCATCGCCAGAACCGGGGCGGTGCCCGGATTGGCCGTCAAGCCAGAGCCACCAGCGCCAGTGACAGCACGACCCGCAGGCCATCGGCGCAGATTAACAGGCGGTGGGGGTCAAAGCGACCGGTGATCACCCCGGCAGGCCGCGACAGC
>JBBRVJ010000257.1:0-4512 GCA_038246975.1 Rhodobacterales bacterium
AATTCCCGTGTGGCGCGGGGGGGTGGGGCGGGCTCCCCCCCCCCCGCGGGTGGGGGGGGGTTGCCTCCCCCCCCGCACCCTACGCCCGTTCACAGATGGCATTGCATATTTCGGAGGTCCCATGCGCCCTGCCTGCACCGCGACGCAACTGATTGACGACGACCGGGTTCGCGTGACCCGGTTCGACTTTGTGGCTGGGGCCGAGACGGGGTGGCACCGGCACGGTTTTGACTACGTCATCACCGCGATCACCGATTGCCCGATGCTGCTGGAGGAACCCGGCGGGGGGTCTCGGCAGGTTCTGGTGCCTGCCGGGACCGCATATCGCCGGACGGAAGGGGTCGAGCATAATGTCGTCTGTGACGGGACAGGCATGAGTTTTATCGAGGTCGAGTTGAAGTAGACGACGCTGTTTCGCTAGGGGGCTTCGGCCTGTTGTCCCGCAAGCGTGGCCAGCAGCGTGTCCATCGCCTGTACCACCAGCGCGTGATCCTTCAGTTGCGGGAGGCCGGAGACAGTCGCCGCCGCGACCACGCCCACGCCTGCCACCCGGATCGGAACGGCACCGCCGTGGTCGGCAAAGTCGGTCGGTGACAGGCCCTGATAGCTCAGGCTCCGCTCTTTGCTGCGCAATTCGGTCCCGACTTGCAGCGAGGACTTGTGGAAATGCAGCGCCGTAGCCGATTTACGCCGTGCCCACTGGTCGTTGTCTGGCGACGACCCTGGCAGGGCGGCGTGAAACAGAGTGCGGTCCGGGGTACGGATGTCGATCACAACGGGTAGTGCGTCGGCCCAGGCCAGTTCGACAAGGGCAATGCCCAGTTCCAGCGCGGTGTCTTCGTCGAACCGGGCGAAGATCAGGCGGTCAGCTTCGGCTTTGAGGGCATCGAGGTCCATGACGGTCTCCGGTCGGGAGGGGCTGCACCCGAACCCTGTTGCCTGCGCGGGGTCTTGTCAATGTGCAGGCGGCTCGCGGGATCACTGTTCAAGTTGTTTGGCAAACGATCCGTCCGCTGCCAGAAAAACCGTACGGGCAATTCCCCAGAAATGGAGTGTATGACCGGGCGGGTTTGCGGCTGTTTGAGTTACAGGAGGCGGCATGGGACCTGATGCGGGCCGGTGTGCTGGAAGGGCTGGATCGAGTCCGGCTTGGGCATCTGGCCGAAGGCACCGGCGAAGAGGCGATGCCGGGCGTGATGATTGAGCTTTCGCGCACCGCATGAAACCACGGTCCTTCCGTCTGTCGGACCCGGCGAGGGCCATGCACTGTGAAATAGGTCTTTGCACCCGCAGGCGGTTTGGGCTGCGCAAGTTTCCTGTCTATCTGGCTTTGCTGACGGATCGTTGCTCCGCGATAGCCGCGAGTGACATGCCGCATCGCAGTTGCCGCCCGTCTTTGCTGCCGATCTGCACAAATGTTTGCCGATCGCGCCGGTCGGACGGCATTTCGTCGTGTTTGTGAAGACGGCGAGCGGGGTTCTGCTTGGCGACCTGTAGCGTCAAACCGCCGACGTTTTGGGGTCACTCGCGGGGATGCACGGCTAAGACGTCACTGCCCCGATCCCGCGAAGGATCATCCCTTTGACGCTGTCTTTCGCGGCCTGCCATTGCGCGTCGGTCAGGGGGGTGCCGCCGTTCAGTGTTTCGATCTGGTGGCCGAAGTCGGCGTAGTGCTGCGTCGTGGCCCACAGCATATACAGCAGGTGATGCGGGTCGACCGGGGCCATCTTGCCCTCGTCGATCCAGCGTTGGATCAGCGCGGCACGCCCCATCGTCCAGTTGCGCAGCGTGGTTTCCAGATAGTCCTGAATCACCGGCGCGCCGTGCATCACCTCGGACGCCCAGACTTTGGACCCACAGGGATGGCTGCGCGATATGTCCATCTTGGCGTCGATATAGGACCCGATACCTTCGACCGGGCCGGGAGCGCGGTCCATGCTGCCCGCTGCGTTCAGCCAGATTTCGAAGATGTTCTGCACGACGCGGCGATAAAGGTCCTCTTTGGTGGCAAAGTAGTAATGCAGGTTCGCCTTGGGCAACCCCGCCACATCGGCGATCAGTTGCATGGTCGCCCCGCCAAACCCAGCTTCGGCAAAGACTTTCTCGGCTGCCTGAAGAATGAGCGTTTCGTTCTGTTGGCGGATTTCGGTGCGCTTCTGCGGGCGGGCATCGGACATGGGCGTATCATATTTTCGTTGACCAAAGGACGGGGCAGTATAGCGTCTGATCCTGACCATACGGTCAGGAAGTGAGTCGCTGCAAGGGGCACCAAGACCCCGGCAGCAAGGGAGACGGCGATGACACCGGGACAGAACCTGCGGATCAATGGCGCACGGCTGTGGGACAGTCTGGAGGCGATGGCGCAGATCGGCCCCGGTATTGCCGGGGGTTGCAACCGTCAGACCCTGACCGATGCCGACAGCGAGGGACGGCACCTGTTTGCCCGCTGGTGCGCGGAGGCCGGGATGGAGATGGGCGTTGACACCATGGGCAACATGTTCGCGACCCGGGCCGGCACCGAGGATCTGGACCCGGTCTATATCGGCTCGCATCTGGACACACAGCCGACCGGGGGGCGCTATGACGGGGTGCTGGGCGTTCTGGGCGGGTTGGAGGTGATCCGTTCCCTCAACGACCTTGGCATCAAGACCCGCCATCCGATTGTCGTCACCAATTGGACAAACGAGGAGGGCGCACGGTTTGCGCCTGCGATGCTGGCGTCGGGTGTGTTCGCGGGCCTGCACACGCAGGACTACGCCTATGCCCGCCGCGATCCTGCCGGGTTGACGTTTGGCGATGAGTTGGCGCGGATCGGCTGGGTTGGGACCGAAGCGGTCGGCGCGCGGCGCATCCACGCGATGTTCGAATTGCACATCGAGCAGGGGCCCATTCTGGAGGCCGAGGGCAAGACCATCGGCGTTGTCACCCACGGGCAGGGGCTGTGGTGGCTTGAGGTGACGCTGACGGGCCGCGATGCCCATACCGGATCGACGCCGATGAACATGCGCGTCAATGCGGGCCTCGGGATGGCGCGGGTGGTTGAACGCGTCCATCAGATCGCGATGGCCCATCAACCGGGGGCGGTGGGGGCGGTGGGGCAGGTGTTCGTTTTCCCGAATTCTCGGAACGTCATTCCGGGGAAGGTGGTGTTCACGGTCGATATCCGCAGCCCTGACCTCACCAAACTCGACGCGATGAAGGCCGAGGTAACGCGCGCCGCCCACGCCGTCGCCGCCGAGTTGGGTCTGGGCTGCGCCATCGAGGATGTCGGCCACTTTGACCCGGTCACCTTTGATCCCGGTCTGGTCGCCGTGGTGCGCGCCAAGGCCGAGGCGTTGGGCTATGCCCACATGGATATCATCTCGGGCGCCGGGCACGATGCCTGCTGGATCAACCGGATTGCCCCCACGGTGATGGTGATGTGCCCCTGTGTGGGGGGACTGTCGCATAACGAGGCCGAGGAGATTTCGGTGGAGTGGGCGGCAGCGGGGGCGGATGTGCTGCTGCACGCGGTATTGGACGTGGCGGGGGTGGTGGGGTAATGAGTCTATCCGACCTAAAGCGACACAAATTGAGCTGGGATGAGATCAATCAAATTGTGGAGTCAGTTCATGGACGAGAGCCACGAGAGATTGCAATTGTTTCTATGGCCGTTATTGAATCGCTGTTGCGCGATTGTTTAGTCAGAAAGCTAGTGCACCCAAAAGCTATCATGCTTAACTCACTTAGTTTTACCAAGCTTGTTGAGTTCAACTATGCATTGGGTCTTTTGTCAGAAGAAGTTGTCACAAACCTGAGAAAGTTAAATGAGATTCGAAATGTGTTTGCTCACAACGGCCTCACTATTTCTTTCGATACTCCAGAAATTAAAACCGAATGTGGACAACTTGCAATTAAGAATAAAGCCAGTTTTCGTACTGCTATGAAGAATAGTTTGGTAGAATTTGAGGACTATGAAACCACTGATGATCGCAATGGTCTTTATGTTGTAGACGCTGACGATCGTATCCTCTATCAGTGTAACTTTAGTGAAGGCAATAGTCCACGCGACTTCTTCCTTAACTCGGTTGTTGCATCAATAGGTCTAATTTTCGCTGAATCTTTAAAGCCGAAGCAAGAGAAACGGGAACCTTAAAATGTCACAGTCAGTCATCAAGAACGGCACCATCGTTACTGCCGATCTCACCTACAAGGCCGATGTCCAGATCGACAACGGCATCATCACCGCCATCGGGTCGAACCTGAAAGGCGGCACCGAACTTGATGCCACCGGCTGCTACGTCATGCCCGGCGGGATTGATCCGCATACCCATCTCGAGATGCCGTTCATGGGCACCTACTCGGCGGATGATTTCGAGAGCGGCACGCGGGCGGCGCTGTCTGGTGGCACCACGATGGTGGTGGATTTCGTCCTGCCGGGGCAGGGACAGGGCCTGCTTGACGGGCTGTCGATGTGGCACAACAAGGCCGGCCGGGCCACCTGCGACTACAGCTTTCACATGGCGGTCACCT
>JBBRVJ010000258.1:0-4473 GCA_038246975.1 Rhodobacterales bacterium
ACCCGATGATGATGGTCCAGATGATCCCCATGGCGTTCCCCTGATCCTGTTTGCGACTTGCCCACCGGAAACGCCCCGACCGCCGAGGGCGTTCCCAGTCCGGGCGACGAAATCTGGCTGGATGAAGCCGGTCAGGCGATCTTTTGCCGAAGGCCACGCAAGTCAGGGCAAGGCATGCTGGAGAAAGAACCGCAGCATCTGGCGGGAGGCGTCCGGGCCTTTGGGGTCGGTATAGCTGCCAGCCGACTGCCCCCCGGCCCAGGCGTGGCCTGCGCCGTCGATCTGCCAGAGTTCGGCCATGCTGCGTCCATCGGCGTGACGGTGCGCGGTCACAGTATAGTCACGACCCCCCTGCACCGCGTCCTGGCGGGTGCTGCGGCGCAGATCCTGCATGGCAGGCAGAGCCTGTGCCACGGTTGCCGAGCCGTTGCCGGGATGGACTGTCGTGTCAGCCATGCCGTGAAAGACAATGGTCGGAAGGGCCGTCTTGTGCGGCGCGGCCGTGGTTCCGCTGCGCATCGCGCCAAAGGCCGAAGCCACGTCCCGCGCAGAACCGGCAGGCAGGCCCGAGTGGACACCTGCCGCAGCATAGACATCCGGATATGCAGCCGCGATCAGAACAGCCGCAGCGCCGCCCGCCGACAGGCCCGCGATATAGGTGCGAGACGGATCGGCCGGATACGCGTGTTGAATGTCGCGGGTCAGGCCCGCAATCAGCGCCGGTTCGCCGCGGTTGCGACCTTGGTCCTCGGGGCGAAACCAGTTCCAGCAGTTTTGAGCATTAGCGCCTGAAGGCTGGGCCGGGTAGGCGATCAGGCAGCCTAATTCCTCGGCCAGCGCGTTCATCCCGGTGCCCGTGGCGAAATCTTCCGGCGTCTGGGTGCAACCGTGCAGCATGACGACCAGCGGTAGCTTCGTGGCGGGCCGGTTGGACGGCACGTAAAGCCGGTAGCTGCGGCTGCCCTGCGGGGCGCTGTAGTTCAGTGCCAAAAACTGCGCGCCCTCGGCGACCGGCGAATCTGTTTCGGCCAGGGGCCCGCGCGCGGGCATCCCACCGTTGGCGATCTTGCGCAGCGTTTCGGCCAACGCGCCTTTGCGCCGTTTTGCGACAGGTTCGGTGATTGAAGAATCAAGGCGGGTAAAGTCGCCCTCGATCACCTGACCGGCATCGGCAGGTTGCGGGGTGGCCTTGTCGGGTGCTTGCACCGGGCGTTGAAGCAGACTGCGGATCAGCGCCGTCGCCTCTTGTAGTTGGCCCGCTTGGGTCAGTTCCATGGCCTTGGCCATGCCGCTGCTGAACGAGAGGGTCATGTTCGGTCTTTCCTTGCAGAGGTTATGTCAAGCGGTCGGCGAGGACGGCCTTGACCGCGTCGCTGGCCTGCAGCGCCCCCAGAACATTCAGGGCGGCAATCGTGGTCCGGGCAAGTTCCGGTGAGACGTCCGGCGCGATGACCGCCAGCCCCAGAACCCGGATGTCGAGCGTTTGGCCCACCGCTTGCGCTTGGGTCAGTTCTTCGTTGGTGATGTGGCGGACCCCCAGATGCACGCTTTTACGCGTCACCACCTGCCGAACGGTTTCGGCGTGCCGGTCGGTCTGATTGCGGATCGCAGTCCGGATGAAATCGCTGCGGTTCGAATAGAAGCCTTCGCGCACCAGAAGGTCGATCTTGCCAAGATCGACGAAGCCGAGATTGAGGGTGATCTTCTCTGAGTCCGGTGTCTTTGCGGCGGCACTGGGCTTTGGCATTCTGGCTCCCATCATCATCCACTTGGATGTTAAGTGGATGATCGGATCGGCAGATGCAAGGCCCTGAATCATCATTGTCGTTTTGCCGCAAGTTCGGTCCCTGTCATTCGAAGATCGTTGCGAAGTGGCAAAGGTGAACAGGGCTTCAAGCCAAACGATCATTCCGTGCAGAATAGCGGGACACGCCGGCAGGGACGCACGGAGCGAAAAATTGAAAACGTCAGGCGTCGAACCCTTTTGCCACAGATCATTATGGTTCTGATCGTGGCTTGACGAAACAAATGCAAAGGGGCGCGCAAGGATTTTCATCCTCACGCGCCCCCGGGTCAACTACAGGCCTCAGTTTGTGTAGGTTGGCATCGCTTCAAGTTGCTCTTGCGTAGCGGTGACGGTGAACACCATCTCGTTGCTGTCGGGGTCGGTCACAAGACGAAGCATGTCCGAGGTCAAGGCGACCGGCTTTTCGCTCATCCCCAGGAATCCCCCGACGTCGACGACCGCTGCGGTGATCTTGTTGTCCGCATCCATAGCGACGGCGCTGATCTCGCCCACATCCTCGCCGTTCGGCCCGTACACACGTTTTCCGATCAGGTCCGCATCAGTCATCGTGGTGTAGTCAACCATATCGCCGTCCGTGATCATTGTCCCGGCATCAGAGGAAGGTGCCATGGTCGTGTCGGTGGCTGTGTTGCTCATGGTCGTGTCGGTGGCTGTGTTGCTGGTGTCCGTCATCCCATCCTGATTTGTCGCGCTCGCTTCGAACACCATGTTCGCGTCAAAGGCGGGGGCGCCTTCAAGGGCTGCCTTGTTTCCTTGGAAAACAAGAAAATAGTCGTCCGGGCTGGCGCTGTCCGGCACCATGGTCAAGTTGGACATCGACACGGCCACCGTCTTTTCCCCCATACCGAGGAAACCACCGAAATCGACCAGAACGGCTTCGTTGTCGCCTGCCATCGAGATGATAAGGTCCGAGATCTCACCGGCGTCTTCCCAGTCGGCGTTGGCTTGCGCCAATGCGGTATCCGAAAGACCGGTCGTGTCTGCATCGGTCACATAGACGCGCTTGCCGATGAAGTCAGAGGCACGAACTCCCCTCTCGACACCCTCCAGATAGGGCGAAATCGCTTCTTGAGCAAAAGCGGGAAGCGCGAGGGACAGCACAAGGGCTGTGGTTCCAAAAAGCTTTTTCATTGCAGTCTCCTGTTTTCTGAACGACGGGTTCCGACGGTGTGCCAGTGTCGTATGAACCGATAGAACACCCGGCACCCGGATTTGTTCCCTTCGGGGCCCCAAATTATTCCTGCGAGACTTTGGAACCGGGCGCGCCGAGAGGGGGTTACGCGACCGCCCGAATGGCCGGATGGACGGGGAACTCTGACAACCGTCTGTATCGACGCCGTCTATTTGAAAGGTTGCGGAACCATTGGGTCGAACACAGGTTTTCACCTCGCTTGGTTGCGACTGTCAGGCTGAGCTTGCCGCATGCGATGTATGCCAAACCGCAAAAATGAAGGAAACGCTGTGAAAAAGCCCCGTCAATCAGCCGATTTGACCAACCTGATCTCAGTCCGCGGCGCGGGTGGCGAAATCCATCAGCATGCGTCGGGCGAAGCCGAACGGCTGACCACCGCGCAAGGCATCACGATCTCGGACAATCAGAACTCCTTGAGCATCGGTGCCCGCGGTCCGGTGCTGCTGGAGGACTTCGCACTTCGCGAGAAAATCTTTCATTTCGATCACGAGCGCATCCCCGAGCGGGTGGTGCATGCGCGTGGCTATGGGGCGCACGGCACGTTTGAATGCACGCGGGCGCTGACCGATGTGACCCGCGCGGCCCCTTTCGCCGCTGTCGGCAAGACGACCGAAGTTTTCGTTCGCTTCTCGACCGTGACTGGCAGCAAAGGATCGCCTGATCTTCCACGCGACATTCGGGGCTTTGCGGTGAAGTTCTACACCGACGAAGGCAACTGGGATCTTGTGGGCAACAACGCCCCGGTATTCTTCATTCAGGACGCCATCAAGTTTCCCGACCTGATCCATGCCGTCAAGCCAGAGCCGGACCGCGCGTTTCCGCAGGCAGCGTCGGCGCATGATAATTTCTGGGATTTCATCTCGCTGACGCCCGAAGCGATGCACACCATCATGTGGGCGATGTCGGACCGGGCGCTGCCGCGATCGTTCACCACGATGGAAGGCTTCGGCGTGCACACGTTCCGTTTTGTCACGGCTGATGGGATTTCCACCTTTGTGAAATTCCACTGGAAGCCGAAGATGGGCTTGCAATCGGTGCTGTGGGACGAGGCGGTCAAGGGCAATGGCGCGGATGCCGACCGGCACCGCCGTGACCTTTGGGATGCGATAGACCGGGGCGATTACCCGGCTTGGGATCTGGGCGTGCAGATGTTCGACCAGGAATTTGCCGACGCCTTTGCCTTTGATGTTCTCGACCCCACAAAGCTGATCCCCGAAGAGGAATGTCCGGTGGAAATCATCGGCACCATGACGTTGAACCGGGCGGTGGACAATTTCTTTGCCGAAACCGAACAGGTGGCGTTCTGCACCCAGAACGTGGTCCCGGGGATTGATTTCACCAACGACCCGCTGCTGCAGGGGCGGAATTTTTCGTATCTCGACACGCAGGTGAAGCGCCTCGGCGGGCCGAACTTCACCAAAATTCCAGTCAATGCGCCAAAGGGCTGCCCGGTGAACAATTACCAGCAGGACGG
>JBBRVJ010000259.1:0-4438 GCA_038246975.1 Rhodobacterales bacterium
AGCCAGTCGGTGTCGTTCATCTTGTAGACATGGACGCAGACCACGTCCCCGGTCGCCCGCAACGGGGGCGGCAACAGAAAGGCCATCGCCACAGGATCGGTGCGCCAATACAGCGTCAGGATTTCCGCATTGCGAAACCGGAAAGGAAAGGGCGGGACCATCGGCGCATCCCAAGGGGTCGAAAAGCCGCCCCGGCGGATGTCTTCTTCGGTGATCGGCAAGAGCCCGTTCATGCCATCGCCAGTCTGCGAACGACCGCCTCCTGCACCTCGATCCCCAGACCGGGGCCGTGCAGCGGTGTGGCCCAGCCATCGGTATGCCAGATCTTTTCGGCGACGAGTTCATCTTGAACCACAACCGGAAACGGTTTGAATTCAAAGATTTCTGCGTTGGGCGAAGCCAGTGACAGATGCAGCGACGCCGCCGTGGTGATCGCGGTGGACCAGGCATGGGCGTTGATGACTTTGCCGTATTGGGTCGCCAGCGCATCGACCCGGCGGAACCCGGTGATGCCTTCGACCCGCGCGGGGTCGATGCCATAGACATCGACTGCCTGCACGAATTCCATCTGACGCCGATACCCTGCCTCGGTGAATTCACGCTCGCCAGATGCAATCCGGATCGTGCTTTCGGCCCGCAAGCGGCGATAGCCTGCGTCATCCGTCACATACAGCGGCTCTTCATACCACCCGATCCCCAGCGCCTGCATCCGGTGCGCAACCGAAATGGCGGTGTCGGCATCCCAGCGCACGCCGTTGCCGATATCGACCAGAATGCCCGCGTCATCGCCCAACGTGCCGCGCAACGCCCTGATAAAGCTGACATCCGTGTCAGGATCGCCGCCGATGTTGCTTTCGCCCTTTTTGGCGAAGCCCAGTTTGGTGGACCGGAACCCGGCCGCAAAGAAGCCCTCTACCTCGGCTACGCAAGCCGCCTCGCCCTTCTTGTTCACATGGGCCGAGGCATTCGCCAGCAGCCGATCCCGCTGCAACCCGCCGAACAATTCATGCAGCGGCTTGCCCGCCACCTTGCCGCGAATGTCCCACAGCGCCATGTCGATGCCGGAAATCGCCAAAGACGCAATCCCGCCCTCGCCATACCAGAACGCATGGCGGCGCATTTTTATCCATGCGTTATCAATGTCTTCGGCCAGATCGCCCTGCAACAGCGGCAGAAACCCGCCCGAGATGATCACAGCCACCGCCCGGCACGCCTCGGGCCACATCGCGATGCATTCACCCCAACCGACCGCGCCGTCGCTGGTTTCCACCCGCACCAGAACCGTGCGGCGGATCGTGCCAAAGTCGTTGGGGTCGGGATATTCGATCGGGATCGGCTCGATCCGCGCGATGGTCGTCATAATGTCCCCCGGATCGTCTTTGGCCCTATTCTTTTGACAGTCGGGCCGGACCACGATAGCAAAATTGGTAAGGCCAATTAACAACGCTCACAATCAGAGGTCAACGAGAATGTTCAACCTTGCCCCGGTGCCGGTGCCCGACCTTTCGGGAAAAACCATCCTTGTGACCGGCGCGGGCAAGGGGATAGGGGCTGCTTTGGTGCGGATTTTGCAGGCAAAAGGCGCGGTTGTGTATGCGGGCGTCTATGCCGCCGAACCTGACGAAGACCTGCCCACAGGCGTTACGGTGATGCCGCTGGATGTGACCAGACAGGCCGATGTCGATGCTGTCGTGGCGCGAATCACGGCGGAGCAGGGACGGCTGGATGTCTTGGTGAACAACGCAGGGCTGATCACGCCGATCGGGCCGCTGGCCGATCTGGCGTCCGACGCGCTGACCCCGGCCTTTGCGGTCAATGTGATAGGCGTACACCGTCTGTGCACCTCCTGTCTGCCTTTGCTGCGCGCCTCGGGCGGCACCATCGTCAACGCAGGCACCGGGGCCGCCACCACGCCGATGGAGGGGTGGACCGCCTATTGCACCTCGAAAGCCGCGATGCGGATGTTGACGCAGATGATGGCGATGGAACTGGCCCCGCTGAAAGCGTTTTTCATCGGCATCCCACCGACCGACACCGCGATGCAGGGCAAAATCAGGCAGGCTGGGCTTAACCCGATCAGCCAGATCCCGCAGGACAAACTGGTGCCTGCGGCGGTGCCCGCCTCGGTCATGGCATGGCTTTGTTCCGACGCAGCGAGGTCGGTAAACGAGGTTTTGCTGGACGTGCGCCAAGACCGTTTCACGGCGATGATGGATTTGGGATGATGGATTTGGGATTATTGATTTGGGATGATGAAGTTGGGATGATGAGTCTGCGCTGACTTGTCATCGGGCTGTTGCAGGGCCATGATCCAAACGCGCTGAACCAATGCAAGGCCGCTCATGCCCGTCACCATCGAACCCACCCGGATGGGCGAACCCTGGCTTTTGACGCCGGGGCCGCTGTCCACATCTTATGCCGTCAAGGCCGCGATGTTGACGGATTACGGCAGTTGGGACGCCGGTTTTCGCGCGATGACCGCCGACATGCGGGCGCAACTGGCAGCGATGCTGGGGCAGGGGAGCGAGGACTACACCTGCGTGCCGATGCAAGGGTCGGGCAGCTATTGTGTCGAGGCGATGCTGGGCACGTTCCTGCAGCGCGACGGCAAGGCGCTGGTGCTGGCGAATGGGGTTTATGGACAGCGGGCGGCCCGGCAACTGGCGCAGATGGGCCGGGCTTTTACGCTGCTTGACAAAGGCGATTACCTGCCGCCGCGCGGGGCCGAAGTGGCGGCGCAGTTGGCCGCCGATCCCGCGATCACCCATGTGGTCGCTATTCATTGCGAAACCTCGTCCGGCATCCTCAACCCCCTGACCGAGATTGCCAAAGCGACCGAAGCTGCCGGCCGCCGCCTGCTGATCGACTCGATGTCGGCCTTTGGCGCGGTGCCGGTTCTGCCGTCCGAGATTGCCTTCGATGCCGTGGTGTCATCGGCCAACAAATGCATCGAAGGCGTCCCCGGTTTCGGCTTTGTGCTGGCGCGCCGCGACGTGCTGGAGGCCACGAAGGGCAACGCCCACTCCCTGAGCCTCGACATTCACGCGCAATGGGCCGAGATGGAACGGTCAGGCCAATGGCGGTTCACCCCGCCGACCCACGCGGTTGCGGCCTTCCTGCAGGCGCTGCGCGAACATGCCGACGAAGGTGGGGTCGATGCCCGTGGCGCGCGCTATGCCGCCAATCGCAACCGTCTTGTGGGGGGAATGCGGCAGCAGGGGTTTGAAACCCTGCTGGCCGACGAATGGCTGTCACCGATCATCACCACGTTCTTCTGCCCCGCCGATCCCGCCTTCACCTTCCCGGATTTCTACGACCGGATGAAGGCGCGCGGCTTCATCCTCTACCCCGGAAAACTGACCGTCGTGGACAGTTTTCGCATAGGCA
Source organism: Rhodobacterales bacterium (assembly GCA_038246975.1). Lineage (GTDB taxonomy): Bacteria > Pseudomonadota > Alphaproteobacteria > Rhodobacterales > Rhodobacteraceae > JAIYDJ01. The sequence continues at coordinate 3,388 of JBBRVJ010000259.1, forward strand.
CCATCGGGCGGTTCGATACGACCGTGATTGATCAGGTGCTGACCGCCACCCGCCAGTGTCTGCGCGACATGGGCGTCACATCGGCCGCCCCGCCCGCCGCGGCACTCGCCGAGCGCGCCAAATTCCTGCAAGAGGTGTCCAGATGAACTTCAAAGCCGTGGTTTTCGACTGGGCCGGCACCACCATCGACTTCGGGTCCTTCGCGCCGATGGGCGTGTTCGTCGAGGCCTTTGCACGGTTCGGCATCACCGCCACCGTCGAACAGGCCCGTGCCCCGATGGGAATGCCGAAGTGGAACCACATCCGCACCATGCTGGACGACCCCGATCTGGGCGGTCAGTGGCAGGCGGCACAGAAATCGCCCGCCAGCGACGCGGCGGTCGATGCGATCTACAAGGTCTTCGTGCCGATGAACGAGGAAGTCGTGGCGAAATACGCGACCCTTGTGCCCGGCGGCAAAGCGGCGATCGACGCCCTGCGCGCCATGGGGCTGAAAATCGGCTCGACCACCGGTTACACCCGGTCGATCATGGAGCGGGTTCTGCCCGTGGCCGCCGCCCAAGGCTATGCCCCCGATAACCTGGTCTGCGCCGACGACCTGCCCGAAGGCCGCCCCGGCCCGTTGCAGATGTATCAGACGTTCATCGACTTGCGGGTCTATCCGCCAAGTGCCGTCATCAAGGTCGACGACACCGAACCCGGCATCGCCGAGGGTGTGGCGGCAGGCTGCCTGACGGTCGGCGTGGCCATGTCGGGCAACATCGTCGGACTGACGCCCGAAGACCTCGCCGCCACCGACCCCGCCGAAGTCGACCGCCTGCGCGCGGTAGCCACCGCCCGACTCAAAGCCGCAGGGGCGGACCATGTCATCGACTCGATCGCCGACCTGCCCGCGCTGATCGACAGGCTATCTGCCTGACCTTCATTTTCTGTCCCTAAATATCCCACGGGGGTGCGGGGGTGTGCCGCACTAGTGCAGCAAAAACAACACCTAAGACGCTAGTGGGACTCCCGAATCTTGCACTAGTTTGCAGAGTTTTTCAGGAAAAAA
>JBBRVJ010000260.1:0-4348 GCA_038246975.1 Rhodobacterales bacterium
GAGGTCACGAGTGCCCTTGACCAACTGGTGGCAGAGGGCATCCTGCGCCTGCTGGACCGGTTGCAGCGCGACCTTGATCTGGCGCTGATGTTCATCACCCACGACATCGCGACGGTGCGCGCCATCGCCGATGAGGTGGTGGTTATGCAGTCGGGCCGGGTGGTCGAGGCCGGGCCCAAAGCCAGCCTGCTTGCGCCCCCGCATCACCCCTATACTGAACTTCTGCTGTCCTCGGTGCCCGAGATGGACCCCGATTGGCTAAGCCAATTGCTGGCTGCGCGCGGGGCCGAGGGACTGGGCGAGGCGGCGACGGCACGGCTGCGCTGAGGCCGGTCAGGGTGTCTGCGCGCCGTCTGCTGCCGCCATTGGGGACGCGCACCCGACCGAGCATGCGCCCGACATGGGCCGGGGGATGGCTCCCCGGTCCGAAAGCTCTGACCGTTGCGGCGGAACCGTCAAAGAGCGGGCGTCAGGATTGCAGAAGCCGGATCGCGTGCCAGCACTCTGCCCGGACGCGCCCCGGTCGAGGCGCCCTCGGCCCAGGTGACGCGGCCGTTGCAGATGACGGTGCCGATGCCTGCCGCCGCCTGACGCGGGTCCACGAAGGTTGCGCTGTCGATCACGCGCGCCGGATCGAACAGCACCAGATCGGCAAAGGCCCCCGCCACCAGCCGCCCCCGCCCGGCCAGCCCGAACCAGTCGGCAGGCAGCGACGTCATGCGCCGCACCGCCTCGGCCAGCGAAAACAGCCCGACGTCTCGGGCATAATGGCCCAGAACCCGCGGGAACGTGCCCCACAGACGGGGATGGGGATGCACGTCATGCGGCAGCCCGTCCGACCCGATCATCGTGTGCGGATACGCCAGAATCGCGCGCACGTCGGCTTCGTCAAGCTGGAAATAGATGGCCCCTGCCGGCAGCACCCGGTCCGCCGCCTCGCGTTCGGTCACACCCCAGTCGGCCGCGATATCGGCCAGCATCCGCCCCGCCTGATCGGGGTTCGATGTGCTCCACGTCACCATGATGCGCACGCCGGGGGCAACGCGGCCCGGGTCCAGCGTCTTGGACGAGGCGTTGTAGGGATAGCAGTCAAGGCCAATCGGCGTGTGCCTGCGCGCCGCGTCGATCATTTTCAGCGTCATCGGGCCCTTGCCGAAATTGCCATGCCCCGAACATTGGTGATGCGACAGGATCACCGGTGCCCCCGCCCCCTGCCCCAGCGCGAAAACCTCGCGCAGCGCCTCTTCCAGCCCGCCGAAATAGTTGCGGTGGTGGCAGCAGTAGATGCCCCCCGCCGGGGCCACCCGCGACGCCAGCGCCAGCACCTCGTCGAACGAGGACTGCACGCTTTGCGGATAGTCGAGCCCGGTGGAAAACCCGATTGCGCCCTCGGCCAGTGCTGCATCCAACATGCCCGCCATCGCCGCGATTTCGGGCGCGGTCGCCGCGCGGTCGAGGCGGTCCATCACCCGGTGGCGCAGCGTGATGTGCCCGACCAGCAGCGCCGCATTCACCGCCGGGGGCGCATCGCCCAAGGCGGTCACATAGTCGGCAAAACGGGCAAACCGGAACCAGCCCGGATCGTAGCCCAGCAGGTCCAGCGGCGGCGGCGGCTGACCTTCCAGCAGCAGGGGCGCAAGCGACACGCCGCAATTGCCCGCGACCAGCGTCGTCACCCCCTGCGAGACCTTGAACGGCATGTCCGGATGCGACAGCAGCGCCCGGTCGTCATGGGTGTGCACGTCGATGAACCCCGGTGCCACAGCCAGACCCGCAGCCTCGATCACCCGGCCGGCGTGGTGCGGCAGATCGGGGCCGATGGCCGCAATGCGGTCATCGGTCACCGCCACATCGCCGACAATGCCGGGCGCGCCGGTGCCATCCAGAATGGTGCCTCCCCGGATCAGGATATCGCAGCGTTCGACTTGCATGGGGGGCCTCCTGAGTTGTGAGATCAGATGCGGGGGTCGGGGTGTTGAGCCGCCCAGTGCCGCGCCAGATCGCCCCGCCTGCAGACCCAGGCCCCGCCGCGCTGCGCGATGTGGTCCAGAAAGCGGTGCAGCGCCACGATGCGGCCCGGTCGCCCGATCAGCCGGGCATGCAGGCCCACGGTCATCATCTGCGGACGATCCGCACCTTCGGCGTGCAAACAGTCGAAGGTATCGCGCAGATAGGTCGCGAATTCCTCCGCCACCTGATAGCCGCCGTTCGACCGGGAAAACCGGCTGTCGTTGGTATCCAGCGAATAGGGGATCAGCAGATGCCCGGGATGGTCCGGCGACCAGTAGGGCAGATCGTCGTTGTAGACATCGCTGTCGTAAAGGAATCCGCCGTGTTCCACCACCAGCCGCCGGGTCTGCATCGAGGGCATCCCGGCATAATAGCCGATGGGGGCCTGCCCGGTCAGGTCCACCACCTGCCGTACGGCGCGGGCGATCATCTCGCGTTCGGCCACTTCTGACAGGACCGAGAAATCCAGCCACCGCCAGCCGTGCAACTGGATGTCCATGCCAGACTCGATCATGGCGCGCAGGGCCAGCGGGTTCATCTCGGCCGCGCGGCCCACCAGATTGACCGTGGCCGTCAGCCCCCGGTCGGTAAAGGCCCGCAGCAGCCGCCAGTACCCGACTCGCGCGCCGTATTCGTAGCTCGATTCGATGTTCAGATCGCGCGCGCCAAGCCGCGCTTCCACCGCCACATCGGAAATGCGCGCCTCTGACCGGTCGTCGCCCTCCATCACGTTCTGCTCGCCGCCCTCTTCGTAGTTGATCACGAAGTTCACGGCGACACGGGCATTGTCCGGCCAGACGGTGGCGGGCGGCGTTCCGGCATAGCCGATCAGATCACGGGTGGGAATGGCGTTGACCATGGGCGGCTCCGGTGCAAACCTTGGGCTGGAGCAGCCTGCGCGCGGGCTGGCGGGCCGTCAACACCTGTTCGGGGGTGCCAGGATGACAGAGGCGGAACGGCTGGTGCGGCGGATGCTGGCGGCGCTTTTGCAGGCAAGCGCGGATGCACCGGGGGTGACCCGCGACGCCTATGGCCCGGGCGAGGCGGCGGCTCATGCCATCGCTGCATCCGAGGCGCGGGCGCTGGGGGCCGAGATCGCAACCGATGCGGCGGGAAACCTGTACATGACGCTGCCCGGGACCGACCGGGCGCGGCCTGTGTTCCTGACCGGCTCGCATCTGGACTCGGTCCCCCATGGCGGCAATTTCGATGGTGCGGCGGGGGTTGCGGCCGGGCTGGCGGCGATGGCGGACCTGCGGGCGCGCGGTGTTGTACCGCCGCAGGATCTGACGGTGGTCGCCTTTCGGGCCGAAGAGGCCGCGTGGTTCCCGTTGTCCTATCCGGGCAGTCTGGCCGCCCTTGGCCGCTTGCCGCCCGAAGCGTTGCAAGCCCGGCGCGCCGATACCGGGCGCAGTCTGGCCGATCACATGGCGGCGGCGGGCTTCGATCCCGGTGCGGTCGCGCGGGGGGTGCCATATCTGTTGCCGGGCCGGGTGGCAGCGTTTGTCGAGGTGCATATCGAACAGGGGCCGGTGCTGATCGGGCGGGGTCTCGCCTTGGGCATCGTCACCGCGATCAATGGGGGGTTCCGCCATACCGCTGCACGGGTACGGGGTGAATGGGCGCATTCCGGGGCCACGCCGTTTGGCTATCGCCGCGATGCGGCGCTGGCGTTGGCCGACCTGATGATGCGCCTGCAGGGCTGGTGGGCGATGCGCGAGGCTGCGGGCGAGCGGCTGACCGTCACCTTCGGCTGTGTGGCCACCGATCCCGCGCTGCATGGCGGCAGCCGGGTCGCGGGTGACGTCACCTTTGCGCTCGACATCCGCGCAGGCGCGCAGGCCACGCTGGACCTTGCGGCCCAAGCGCTGCGGGACATCGCCGAAGGCGTGGCAGCCGACCATGGCGTCACCGTCGACCTCGGCCCCCGGTTCGATTGGGACGCGGTCGCCTGCGATCCGGCCCTGGTGAACCGGATGGCCGATGCAGCCACCGCCCTGAGTCTGCCGCATCTGCAGATGCCAAGCGGCGCAGGCCATGATGCGGCAGCACTTGCGGGCGCGGGCATTCCGGCGGCCATGATCTTTGTGCGCAACGCCCACGGCAGCCACAACCCCGACGAAGCGATGGAGCCCGCCGATCTGGACTTGGCCGTAGCCTTGCTTGTGCGCCTTGCGGAAACTCCGTGCGACGTGCCGCCAGATCAGGCAAGACCGGGGACTGCTGTGGTTCAGCCGCCTTTTGGGGTGCCGGTTTCGTTGCCTAAGACCCCAATTAATTTATGGACGTCCTGCTTGACGCAACGGGAACCCGGTCCGTAGTCTTGGTCAGTCCACCC
>JBBRVJ010000261.1:0-4319 GCA_038246975.1 Rhodobacterales bacterium
CATCTCGCTCAGCACACGGCCAAGCTGTTCATAGGGCTGCGGATGAAATTCGCCTCTCCAGCTATTCCCCCGGCTCAACCACTCAATCCGCTGCTTGGCATCGGTGAAGGCCCCGGCAATCCGTTCATAAACGAACCCGTCGAGGATCAGGCGTTCCACCCCATCCGCAGACCGGGCTGGCCACGACGCCAGATCGTCCACCAGGTCGCCTACCCGGGCAGACGAAAGGTCAACCCGACCCTTGACCTCGTGCACATTGCGCCAAAAAAACCCTTCCGTCACTTGCATCCGCTGCCCGTTCAGCGCCCTACCCCCACCATTCTCGAACCGCCCGCCGCTGCACTCCAACTGCCCGCCTATCTCGGCCCCCATCAGGCTTACCTCGCCCGTCGCGTGAAACCCGTCGCGCAGGAACACACCGCCCGTCACCCGCGCGCCTTGGGCGTTCAGCGCATCTCTCCCGCCATTCTCGAACCGTCCGTCATCGCACGACAACACCCCGCCAATCTCGGCCCCCGACAGGCTTACCTCGCCCGTCGCGTGAAACCCGCCGCTCAGGAACACAGCGCCCGCCACCCGCGCGCCTTGGGCGAACAGCCCCGGCATCCGGCTGCCTGACAGGTTCAGCGCGGCAAAGCCTGTCTCTGCCGCTGCGATCCGGGTGTCAAAGCGGCAGCAGCGCAGGTCCGTCTCTCCCTTGGCCGTGGCAAATGACAGGTCCAGCGTCCCGGTGACATAGGCGCCGCACAGCCTGACCCCCCGTTCATCCGGGCGACAGTCCTTGCAGCCGCCAAGGATCAGATAGCGCAGAATCTCGGCCCGCACGCGGTTGGCGTCGGTCGCCACCGTTGGCGCGGCGCGACCCAGATCGGTCGGCTCCCCTGCCTGACACTCCCTCAACAACCGCTGCTCCGCAGACGTCAGATCCGTCAGCGCCATCACCTCGGCATAGCTTCGCAGGCGGGTCATCGGCGGGCTCCTCGGGGTGGGCGCAGGTGGTCAGGCGGATGACGGAACATAACCCAGGTCCGCCGAACAACGCAAAGGGCAGCAGCCCCCTTGAACAGTTGCCCGAGGTCTGCGCGGCGCAGGCCATCGCCGTGACCCGCGACCTCGGCCTCGATCCCGCCCGCGTGAACCCCACTGGCGGGGCGATTGCGCTGGGCCATCCGGTCGGGGCGACCGGGGCGATGCCGGTCGTCAAGGCGCTGCACGAGGTGGCGCGGACCGGCGGCAAAACCGCCCTGATCACCCTGTGCATCGGCGGCGGTCAGGGCATCGCGCCGGGCATCGAAAGGGCGCAAGCCGTCTGCACAAGGGGGTGCACAGGGGGTGCACAGGAGGTGTACGGCAGGCGCCAGCCGGTTTCAGCGCAACCGCACTTTCGCCCGCGCCGACCGGCCCTCGGCGTCGATCACCGACAGGGTGATGAACCCGCGCCCCAGATCGGCCAACATGGCACTCCGCCCCCGCTGCGTGACCGCCACGGGCACCCCGTCCGCCATCCAGGTAAAGGGCGCTTTCCCCCCTTCGACCCGCACCAACAGCCCGTCGGGCAGCAGTTCCACCTCGGCCCCATCCGGCGGAAAAGCCACCGCAGGCGCGTCCTTGCCGGCCTCGAAAGCCGCCGAACGCGACCGGAATTTCTGCAGCGGTTGCGGTAATTGCGCGTTTGAAACCAACAGCATAGACGGCGGAGCCGGGGGTTGTGGCGTCAATTGGGGCTTCACCCTCGCAAAGGCCTGAAACAATACGGGCGCCGCAAGCTCCGCGCCAAACGCCCCCGGAACCGGCGTGCCGTCCGGCCGCCCCATCCAGACCCCGATGACATGCTGCCCGTCAAACCCGATCGCCCAGGCATCGCGGTGGCCGTAACTGGTCCCGGTCTTGTAGGCCAAACGGTTTTCGGGCGCGCCCGGTGGCGGAGCCAACCCCGCCAGAATATCCCCCACGGCCCAAGCCGCCGACGCCCCCAAAACCCGCTGGCCCTCGGCCGTTTCACCCTCCATCCGGTAGGTCAAAGGTCGCGACACACCACCCCTGGCGATTGCAGCGTAAAGTTGAACCATGTCCTGCAAGGTCACACCCACCCCGCCCAAAGCCACCGCCAACCCCGCCTGCCCTCCCGGAAGCGCAAACCTCACCCCCGCCCGATCCATCGCGGCCATCAGTTTGGCAGGCCCCAAAGCATCGGTCAGCGCCACCACCGGGATGTTCAAAGACATCTGCAACGCCTCTCGAATCCTGACGGTGCCGTGATAGGTCCGGTCGAAATTCTGGGGACGATAGCCGCCAAAATCGCTGGGCACATCCTCGATCAACGTCTCGGGATGCGCCAGACCTTCGTCAAAAGAAAGTCCATATATCAGAGGCTTGAGGGTCGATCCCGGACTGCGCAAGGACGTCGTCATGTCGATGTACCCGGCCCTTGCGGACACAAACCCCGCTGACCCGACCGATGCCAGAATCTGCCCCGAGCCATGGTCGGCCACCACCATTGCCACCTGCAACCGCTCGCCCTGCCGCGCGACGACATCCGCCGCCAGCGCCTCCAGCGACCGTTGCAAAGCGCGGTCCACCGACAACCGATGCACCCCAACCCCCGGCGCATCCCGTAAGGCCCGGTCCGCCAGATGCGGGGCCAGCGCAGCAACGGGTTTCCGCGCCTTTGGCACAGGCTCCGTCCGCGCCGCAACGACTTGATCCGCATCATAAATGCCGTCCGACCGCGCCCGCGCCAACACCCTGTCGCGCGCGTCCGAAGCAGCCTCCGCCGACCGATCCGGCCTGCGCGCCTCGGGCGATTGCGGGATGGCGACCAGCAACGCCGCCTCGGCCGGCGTCAACAACCGGGGTTCCTTGCCGAAGTAGGAAAGCGAGGCCGCCCGCACGCCCTCAAGGTTGCCGCCATAGGGCGCAAGGTGAAGATATAACTGCAAAATCTCGGCCTTCGACAGCCGCCGCTCCAGCGCCAGCGCCACCCGCGCCTGCCGCAGTTTGCCCGCCCAGGCCCCGGTGCCGGACTCCTCCAGCAACCGCGCAACCTGCATGGTCAGCGTCGATCCCCCCGACACCACCCGCCCGTTCCAAACCGCCTGTGCCACCGCCCGCGCCACCGCGCGAAGGTCCACCCCGGCATGATCATAAAACCGCTTGTCCTCGTAGGCCACCAACAGCGCCAGATACCCAGCATCCACCGGGCCAAGGTGAAGCCGCCAACGCCCGTCAGCCACGGTGTAAACCCGCAACAATTCCTCATGTCGATCAAGCACTTCGACCGACGTTTCAACCACCAACGGCGGCAAGACCGTCGCGTCGATCCAGCCATCCACCCGATCGCGAGCGAACGCGGCGAGCCAAAGGCCCGCCGCCAGTGCCACAAGTCCGCGTGCGCGCATCACTCGGTGATCGTGATCCGGCCGGTGTCGGATCGTGCATTGAAATCAGGACGATACATGTCCTCGACCGAGGCCGCCGGATGGTGGAACACTCCCGGCGACACCGCCCGCACGATATAGGCCAGCTTGAACGGCTGATTGTCGAACCGGTCGAGCGCGGACAGGAACCGGTCCTGCCGGAACTCGCTGTGCGTCACGTCGGTCCCCAGTCCGAGGAAGCTGAGGTTCGCCAAAGACCCTCCCGAAATCAGGTTCGGGTTGTCGATCTCGAACCCCGCAGGCAGCGGGTCCGACACGATCAACCGCGCCTCGCCGCTGCCGAACGGCGTGACCTCCAACACCGTCACCAACCGCGTGCCCACCTCTACGGTGTCGACCGAAACCGACTCGCCCTCCAGCGTGTAATAGGTCCGGGTGATGGCATAGCCGTTGCCTCCCGCCGCCTCTGGCTGGGACGGCACGCCAAAGGTGGTGATGGTCAGCGAGGTATCCACCGCACTTTCATTTTTTATAACAACGGGTTGCACGTTGTCGCCGTCCATCACCCGGACCAGGGGTCCACTTGCCGCCGCCCCGTTGATCGTGATGCCATCCGCACCGGGCCGGTCGATCAGTGCATTCGCCGCTAGCAAGGCCCAGGTTGCTTCCTGCGTCGACAGCGCCCTTACCCCTGCGATCCGGTCGGTCAACGCCTCGCGGTCTATTGCCTCGGACCCCGATTCCACGGCCAGCGTCAGCACTGCCGCCGTGTCACGATAGTTGGTGCCATAGTCGATGCGGAACACCTGTTCCGCCTCGAGTCCGGTCCGCGCCTCCAGCCCTGCCGCCGCCTTGCGGAACATCGCATCGGCGCGGGGTTGGTCGCCGTAACTGGCCAGCGCCGCCCCTAATTGCGCCTGTGCCGTGGGCGTCGCGAACGCA
>JBBRVJ010000262.1:0-4301 GCA_038246975.1 Rhodobacterales bacterium
GATCGCCACGGCGTCCATGGTGCCGACCTTGTAGGTGTCGCCATCCTTGAACAGCGCGTCGAACTGCGACCCGTCGCGCTGAAACTCGGTCCCTTCGTTGAACACTTTGCCAAAGGTGTCCTGCACCACCATGATCTGGTCGCCGATCCCGATCTTGCCGCCCAAAGCAGCCTGAATATAAGGCGCGGCGGACAGGTGGTCGGCATGGACATGAGTCTCGATGATCCATTCCAGCGTCAGGCCGTGCTCGCGGATATAGGCGATCATCGCGTCGGCATGGTCGTAGGTGATGCGGCCTGCGGCATAGTCGATGTCCATGACGGAATCGATAACCGCGCAGGAGGTAGAGGCCGGGTCCTGGACCACATAGCTGATCGTATTGGTGTCGGGGTCGAAGAACGCCTCGACCTTTGGCTTTACAGACATCTTGATCGGATAGTCGGTCATGACTTTCTCCATTGTGTTCAGGTTTCACGGCGCAGCACGCGGGCTGCCCGGGCGCCGGTCAGGGCCATCAGCCCCTTGGCGGCGAAGATACCGGCAATCAGGGCGGCGACGAAGGCCAGCACCTCGAACTGGCCGGTGCCCAATGCGGGCAAGGCCCCACCGGGACAAAAGCCCGCGATGCCCCAGCCTACGCCGAACACCGCCGCCCCGCCCAGCAACCGGGCGTCAAGATGCCGGTTTTCCGGCAGGTGGAATGTGGCGTCGCTCAGCGGCGCAGGTCGGCGCAGGACAAGGCGGTAGCCGAGAAACGTCACGATCAGCGCGCCGCCCATGACAAACGCCAGACTGGGGTCCCAGTTGCCTGCAACATCGAAAAAGTTCAGCACTTTGGCCGGATTGGCCATGCCGGAGATCGAGATGCCGATGCCAAAGATCAGGCCGATCAGGTAACTCGAGAATAGGCGCATGACTTAGGCCCCCAACACGTGGCGAATGACGAAAACGGTGATCCCGGTGGTCACCATGAACGTCGCCGTCGCCGCAAAGGACCGGCGCGACAGCCGCGCCATGCCGCAGACGCCGTGCCCGGATGTACAGCCAGACCCGTAAGTGACCCCGATCCCGACCAGCACCCCGCCGACCAGCAGCATCGGCAGCGACACCGGCACCTGAACGACAGGCATTTGCCCGGTCAATGCCAGCACGGCCAGCGGCCCGCTGACCATGCCCGCCAGCACCGCCAGCCGCCAACCGGTATCGGGGTGGGCGGCGGGCGTCAGAACTCCTGCCAGAATGCCGGTGGCCCCCAAGATGCGACCGAGGGTCAGCATCAGCAGCACCGTGGCCACACCGATCAGCCCGCCCCCGGCCAGCGATTGCCAAGGGGTGAACACTGTATCGATCACCATCATGTCCGGCAGGTCCGGATGCCAAGCAGCGTGTACAGCGGGCAGAACCGCAAAGCCCCGGTGGCGATCATCACCGCCCCAACGGCAACGGCACCGTATTTCCACGCGACCGCGCTGAACAGTCCGGCTCCGCTGAACAGCGCCAGCGCGATCAGTGCTGCGCCGACGGCCAGCCGCAACACCCGATCCAAAGATCCCATATTCGCAATCATCGCCCGTTCTCCTGTTGATTGATGACCCTCACTATTCCACTGCGACTCGGAGTTCAGTGATGATGTCACCGAACGAACAGGTTTCAGGTTTCATAGCTTGCGACGAGGCTGCATGGCGAACGCGCCCCGCGCGGTTGCCCAAGTTAAACGAAAAGATCAGCATCGTCTGATGCCGCTGGTGTTAACCGCTGAAGGAGAAGCTGATTGGCACAGAAGTTGCGGCATCTGTGGAACAGGCACCGCATCGTGCTGTCGATGTTCGCGGTCGCGCTTGCCCTCATTGCAGTTCGGATGGCAGCCTTGTCGACCTTGGCTATCAGTTCGCCAGCAACATCGTCCGGCTGGCTGAACTGGCAGGCAATCTGACGGGGCTCGTCACGGCAGGCAGCGTCACCGTCTTGCCGGGTCCTTTCCTGTGGCGACGACTTGCATGATCGCGGAGGGGAAATGGCCTGCGTCGAGGGCGGCAAGCTTTTCCAACCCGGCCCGGTCCAGCAGATCGACCGCCCCGCGCGATTGCCCGATCCAGCCGCGCCGCTGAAACTCGCCCAACTGGCGCGAGATCACCTCGCGGGCGGTGCCGAGTTCCACCGACAACTGCTGATGGGTCGCCTTGATCTGATCCGTCCCGCGCGCCAGTTCCAGCAGCTTTTGCGCCAGACGGATATCGACCCGCTGAAAGGCGATATCCTCGATCACCCGGAACAGGTCGGTGATACGCCGGGAATAGGCGGTGAAGATGAAGTTGCGGAACGCAAGTGAGCTTGAAACCAGTTCGTCGAACACCGCGCGCGGGATGGCGACCGCACGCACGTCGGTTTCGGCAATGCCTTCGGCGGAATAATCCTCATGCGCCAGCATGCACGCTGTAGTCATCACGCAGCTTTGCCCGGCCTCGACCCGGTACAACACGATCTCGCGCCCCGCCTCGGACAATTGTTGCACGCGCACCCGGCCCTCCAGCAACAACAACAAATTCTCAGCCGGTTTGCCGGGGCCAAAGATCACCGTTCCTTCGGGCACCGACAGAACAGCGCTTTTCCGGGTCAGGATTTCCCTGATCCCGGGCTCAAGGCGAGACAGCCCCGGGAATTGCGCGATCCAGTCTTGGGTCATTCAGCGTCTCCGGCCTTGTGTTGCGGCGGGTTTTCAGGGCGGCTGCCTTCGCCCGCCAAAGCAACTTTCCTGTCCGGCAACTGCGTACGGTTCGCCGCTTGCAGTGCGCGCAACGGGAGGATGGTATCGCCGTGGGTGGGCATGGTGAGGGCGAATCTGGCTTGCTTGACATTCGGGGTCCGGGCTTGCACCGCTATTTCATGGCACTTCTTGGTCGGATAACAAAGGTTCTTCTTGTTCTGGCAGGTCTGCCATGAGGTGCCCACAGCGCTGCCAGCACCTCGCCGTCCTTGGGCAGAGTCGAAATGATCGCTGTCGCGCCATTGGTCAATCTGACCGACAAAGCAGATGTCGGAAGCCGGGATCCGCATCTTTCAATCGTTGCACCTGCGAAAAAGCGCTGTCGGACAGCGGCGCTGTTCGGATCGCCTTGTGGTCCGGATGTGACCCTGTCTGCCACCAAGGTTGTTTTCGGCAATCCGTCGTCTCGCCAAGCTGTGTTTCGTGATCCGGCAGGATTCCCCACCGAGCCAATAAAAATGAGCCAGGGTGACCAACTGAACTTTACACCGGCAGTCGCGGGCATGGTCGGCGGTCGGTGGAACTGAGTCCGGGGCGCAGACGCTGCGCCCCGGACAATGTCGCGTCAGGCCGCTCAGCGGTAGGGGTAGCCGGCTTTTTCCATGACCGAGGCATAGTCCTTGAACGCCTGCACAACTTTGGCCGAACGCGCGCTTTTGGCGGCGATCTCGTCCCAGAAACCTCCGCTGTCGGTCAAGACCTGTGCCCATTCCGCGGCCGGGATCGACGTCAGTTCCATCTTCTCACCCTCGACCCGCAACTTGGCCTCGCCGCCCCAATACCAGACGTTGCGATAGTAATGCGACTGGTCGATGGTGGTGCGGAACAACTGCTGCAGATGCGGCGGCACCGCACTCCACGACGCGGTATTGGCAAAATAGCTGCCGAACCAGGCCCCGGTGACCGAGTTGGTCAGGGCATATTTGCACACATCGGCCCAGCCGACCTCATAGGCTTCGGTAAAGCCGCACCAGGCCACGCCGTCCAACTCTCCGGTTTGCAGCGCCACTTCGACGTCGTCCCACGGCACTGTGACCGGGATCAGGCCGTAGCGCGACAGGAACTTGCCCGCCGTCGGCACACCGAACACCCGCAGGCCATTCATGTCGGCCAGGCTGCGGATCGGCTTGTCCACGGTGAAGATATGCAAGGGGTCCCAGGCGCCGGCCGAAAGCCAGGTCACATTTTCGACCTCGCCATAAGCCTCTTCCCAGATCTCCTTAAGCCCGTAATAGGCAAAAAGCGACGGCACATCGAGGCTGAAGCGGGTGGCGAAGGGGAAATAGCCGCCGAAGTCCGCGATATCGACCGGCGAGGCCATGGTCGCTTCGTCCGACTGGACCGCATCGATGGTGCCGTTCTGCAACGCCCGGAACAGTTCGGCCGTCGGCACCAGTTGGTCGGCGTAGTAAAGCTCGATCTCCATCTCGCCATTGGCTGCGGCGTTGAAGGCCTCGATCTGCGGCTTGATCACATGCGCGCCAAGCGGTGCGCCGGAATAGGTCTGCAGACGCCATTTGATCGGCGCGGCCTGCGC
>JBBRVJ010000263.1:0-4290 GCA_038246975.1 Rhodobacterales bacterium
CCGCGCCGCAGGCTGGATCGCCAAACACTAGGCTGGTTGGCCGATGCGATACACCCTGCCCCGAGCATCTTCTTTTGCAGAAACCACCGCCAGCCCGAGTTTCTTGCCCAGCGCGCCCGACATCGCACCACGGGCGCTGTGCGACTTATGCCGACATCGGCATAAGTCGCATTATGCCGATGTCCGGATTATGCCGACGTAAGGCTTCAAGCCCTTGTTTCTGGTGGGGTCCGTTGTGATGGTGTCGGCATAATCCTCGGAGCTCAGGGCTGGTAACGTCTTCTCGTTCACATCGAAACGAGGAGACATCATGTTGATCGACGCGAAAAAGAGACGTGGCAAGAACCCGGTCACGGTCCTTTCTACAGGCTTCGAGGAGGATTTACGTCGTCAGGGATACAGGCCGGGCACGATCTGGAAGCAACGCAAGCTGCTCAACGACCTGATCGGCTGGTTGCAGGTCCAGCAGCTTGCGATGGGCGACTTGTCCATGGCTCAGGTCGATCGTTTCATGGTTGACCGCCGCGCCGCTGGCGTGCGCAAGCTGAAGACGCGCAAAGCTCTTGGCCCCATTCTCGACCATTTGCGCGGGCTGGGGCTGGTGCCGGTGGCCGAAACCCCTGTGGCGGACGGCCCTGTCGCGGAAATCCTGAACCGGTACCGACAGTTTCTGACGGCGGAACGCGGGCTGGTGCCGGTGACGGCCTTTCGGTATTTTGATTGCCTGCGCCCGTTTCTGGACCGCAGGCTCTCTGCCGATGGTCTTGACCTCGGGAGCCTGACCGCAGGCGATGTCACCTCTTTCGTGGTGGAGTTCTGTCCGCGTCTGAATGGCGGGGTGGCGAAGCTGACGATCACGGCGCTGCGGTCGTTCCTTGGCTTTCTGCATGTGCAGGGCGTGACGGAACGCTCACTCGTCTCGACCGTGCCGACGGTCTTGCGCCGCCGACTGGCAGGGTTGCCCAAAGGGCTTGAACCCGATCAGGTTCGGCGCCTTCTTGCGGCCTGCGATGCCAGCACGGTTGTTGGCAACCGCGATCTGGCAATTTTGACCCTGCTGCTTCGGCTTGGCCTGCGGCGCGACGAAGTCGCGAGGCTCGGGCTTGACGATATCGACTGGCGCGCGGGCACGATCAGCGTGCACGGCAAGGGCAATTGTCACGAGCGGCTTCCTCTTCCGCCGGATGTTGGCCGCCGACTGGCAGACTATCTGCGCCACGCCCGGCCTGCGGACGCCTTGGGCCGGGCCGTATTCGTCCGGTATTTTGCGCCCCATCATGCACTTGGGGCTGCCCGTGTGAGCGGCATCGTGGCGGATGCGGCCCGGCGCGCGGGTCTGGGACGCGTCCACGCCCATCGCCTGCGTCACACCGCGGCAACGGAGCTGTTGCGAGTCGGTGCCTCCTTGCCGGAAATCGGTCAAATCTTGCGTCATCGCCGCACCGAGACCACGGCGATCTATGCCAAGGTTGACTGGAACACCCTGAAACTGATCGCGCGCCCTTGGCCGGAGGGTGACCGATGAGCACTCTGCGTCAGGCTCTTGCCGACTATCTGACAATGCGGCGCGCCCTCGGCTACAAAATGGACAAGGCGGAACGGCTTCTTGGCCAGTTCACTGCCTTTGCGGGCGGACGCGGCGAGACGCATATCCGGACCGAGACGGCGCTGGCCTGGGCAACCAAGCCCGTTGGTGCCGCCGCGATCTGGACCTCCAGACGTCTGGCCGAGGTTCGCCTCTTTGCCCGGCATTTGCAAACACTTGACCCAAGGACCGAGGTGCCGCCCAGAGATCTTCTGCCAGCTCAAGCGCGCCGCGCGACGCCGTATCTCTATACACCGCAGGAGATTGCAGCGCTGATGCAAGCCACGCTGATCCTGCGCGGATCACATGTGCAGGCGACGTATCGGACCTTGATCGGCCTGCTGGCGGCAACCGGCATGCGGATCGGTGAGGCGATCAGCCTCGACCGTGACGACTTCGACGCGGGCAGCGGCGTGGTGACGATCCGGCACGGCAAATTCGACAAGGCGCGTGCCTTGCCGCTGCATCCGAGCACTATCGCGGCGCTGGATGACTACCTGCGTCGCGATGACCGCCCCCGACCTGTGGGCATGCAGCCCTTGCTGATCAGTTCGCGCGGCAAATGGATGCGCTACAGCACCGTGCAACCGATCTTCCACAAGCTGCTGCATCATTGCGGCATTGCTCCGCGCTCGGCGGCGTGCCGACCCCGAATCCACGATCTGCGGCACAGCTTCGCCGTCAGCACCATCGTCGACGACTACCGGTCGGGTAACCCCGGCTCCCGCCTCGCGATCCTGTCGACCTATCTTGGTCATGCCGATCCCGGCGCCACCTACTGGTACCTGTCGGCCGCGCCGGAACTGCTGGGGCTGGCGGGCGAAAGGCTCGAACGCCACCTGCGAGGTGACGCATGAGTACGCTCGCCACAACCCTGCAGGCGTTCTTCACCGACCGCCTCATCCGCCAGCGCCAGGTCAGCCCGAACACGGTTCAATCCTATCGCGACACCCTGCGGTTGCTCCTGGTCTTCGCGTCGGAGCGACACGGCAAGGCGCCGGGCAAGCTCGGCATCGACGATCTTGATGCGCCAATGATCGGGGCCTTCCTCGACCATCTGGAGGGCCACAGGAAAAATGGCGTGCGAACCCGCAATGCCCGGCTTGCCGCGATCCGTTCCCTGTTCCGCTATGCCGCCCTGCGTCATCCCGAACATGCCGCCACCATCGAACGGGTTCTGGCGATCCCGCCGAAACGCTTTGATCGGCGGCTGGTGACCTGGCTGACGGAACCGGAATTGGGGGCCCTTCTCGCCGCTCCTGATCGAATGACCTGGACCGGGCGGCGCGACACGGCGCTGTTCGCCCTTGCGGTGCAGACGGGGCTTCGCGCCTCTGAACTGATCGGCCTGTGCTGTCGCGATGTCCATCTCGGCTCTGGCGCGCATGTCAGTTGCAACGGCAAGGGGCGAAAGCAGCGGATCACTCCACTGACTTCGGGCACCATCGCCCATCTGCGGGTCTGGCTTGCCGAGCGCGCTGGTCAGCCCGCGGCCCCGCTGTTCCCCACGCAGACCGGCCGCGCCCTCAGCCGCGATGCTCTTGAGCACAGGCTTGCCAAATACGTCCAGAAGGCCAGCGACGCCTGCCCGTCGCTGGCGCAAAAGTCCGTAACCATGCATGTCCTGCGCCACTCAGCTGCAATGCGACTGCTGCAGGCCGGCATCGATACATCCGTGATCGCGCTCTGGCTCGGCCACGAACAGATCGAAACAACCCAGATCTACCTGCACGCGGATCTGGGCATCAAAGAACGCGCCCTCGACAAGACCGCCCCGATCAACACCAAACCCGGCCGCTTCCGACTGACCGACAAACTCCTCGCCTTCCTCGAAGCCCTCTGATTATGCCGACACCATCACAACGGGCCCCACCAGAAACAAGGGCTTGAAGCACTACGTCGGCATAATCCGGACATCGGCATAATGCAACTTATGCCGACATCGGCATAAAGGTCACACCCTGCCGAAGTCCAAGTCCGGGCGTGATACAGGCGCCCTTTGTGTCGGCAAGTTCCTGAAAACCAACAGCTACCAGCGCATCACGACAGACGAGGCCGCCACCGCTATCGGCGCCACCGGGTCACGCCTGTGCATGCTCGGAGGCTTCGTCGGCCACGCCGAACAATGCAACATCCGGGTGCGGCGATATGGCGGGATCAACCTGCCTTATGGGGCTGGAACATCCTACCACGAGGCCGCCGAATGATCCCCAACTCACCCATTCACTTTGCCACAACAACTCCCCCTCGAAGGTCCGCACTTTCACCCCGCAAGACTTCTGCTAAGTAAAGTCATGCCCCTGCCCCGCAAACCTTCCTTTCGCCTCGACGGCAAACGCGCCCTTGTGACCGGGGCCTCATCGGGCATCGGGCATCGGGCAAGGCTGCGCGGTGGCCTTGGCCTAAGCAGGTACGCATGTGGTCTGCGCAGCGCGGAGGGCGGAAAAGCTGGACGAAAGCGTCGCCGAGATGCAGGCGCAGGGGTGGGCGGCCGGGGCATTGCCGCTGGACATGGCCGATCTGGCGACGCTGGAATCCGCACTGGCCGATCCCTATGACATCATCGTAAGCGATGCGTGCGGCCCGTGGTTTCGGCCTTTGGATTTCTCGGTCATGCCGTCCTGCAAATGAGTTTTGCGGGAGGATCGTTGTGGAGCACCAAATTGAGCACCGGATGGAGGTTCGCAGTCGTAGGGGAGTGTCGC
>JBBRVJ010000264.1:0-4289 GCA_038246975.1 Rhodobacterales bacterium
AACCAATCGGCATCGTAGCCCCGATCTGCCAACAGTGCCCCGGCCTGCGGAAACGAGGACAGCAGCGCCCTTGCCCCGATGTAATCCGAGGTCTGGCCTGCGGACAGGAACATCCGGATCGGGCGTCCTTTTGCATCGGCAAGGACGTGGAGTTTCGAGTTCAGTCCACCTTTCGTGCGCCCGATCAGCCGTCCCCGGTCTGCAAGGCGCCCCCCTTTTTCACCGCCAGGCTGGAAGCCGTCCGGTGCGCCTTGAGATGGGTCGCGTCGATCATCACCGTCTCGGTCTGTTGGGCCCGTGCGGCGAGCTCCGTCATGATTGTGGCGAACACGCCCATCCGGCTCCACCGCTTCCAGCGATTGTATAGGGTCTTCGGCGGACCATAGGCCGAAGGGGCATGCTTCCACATCAACCCATTGCGTTGGACGAAGATTATGCCGCTCAACACCTTCCGGTCATCGACCCTGGGCTTGCCACGCGACTTCGGGAAGAACGGCTTCAGCCGCTCGACCTGCGTTTCCGTCAGCCAGTAAAGTTCGCTCATGATCCCTCCTCAGTTCGGGAGTTTGAATCACGCCGCGAGCCATCGCTCAAGTGGATTTATGGGTCCTGACCCTAGTGAACTGAACGGGGCGCTGCCGAACTGGTATGTCGCTCAAAATATCGTATCGGGCTTTCAGATTTCTCCCAGCATTGAACTGCGCGCAGATGGCCGAGCGGTTGTTGTCTGGACGGAAATTCCGGTTGGCACCAACCCGAATGCTCCTGTCACGACGGCCTCGTCAAGCTTTATACCCTGTCACCCTCTGAAGGCACATTGATCACCGCCCGACGTAGTGCCTCAAATCGTTTGGGATTCGCAGTGCAGATGGCATTGCTCAATCATCCAGGCATTCCGCTCGCTACTTTTGGTGAGGTGCCCGGTAATCTGGTTGCCTTCATGGCCAAACAACTGGGTGTGCCCGCAGGCAAATTCGCGGGCTATGCAGAACGGGTTCAGACGGCCACCGACCATGCGCTCGAACTCATGACAGGGCTCGGCCTTCGCCCATCCGCCGAAGACGATCTCAATTTAATGATTGAAGCCGGTGCGCGGGCAGCATGGTCAACAGAAGGAGGGTTCGAAATTGCTACCGCCATTGTCGCCGCGCTGCGCAGTGCGGGCAAACGCGGCGGCACGGCGGGCGATTTCAACGCGCACTACGGCGTTGATCCCGGCTTCTCGTTCTACACCCATGTCTCCGATCACGTTGTTGTTGCCGCCGCTCTACTTTGGCTTGCTCTGCCCGTCGACCCCGTGCATTTGGCAATCGGCGATCAAGGTTTTCCCTCTTTTCGCCTGTCTGTGGGCGTTTCTTTGCATACTGTAGTGTGGTTGGTGCTGCGATTGTGGCTGGGAACGCCAGTGCCCTTTAAAATCACGGCTTCTGACGAGATCAGGTTGTTCTCTGTTGTCACGCAATATTCCCCCACTGATTTACTCGGGAATTACTGTTTCATGCTGGTTTAACCATGCATCGAAAGCGTCCTGCATGATCCGCTGCACCGCACCGATCCGCACAATGGGGGGCGTCTGCTTCTGGGCAACGAGCTTCTGCCAGGTGCTTCGGCTGATACCCATTGCCACGATCACGTCTGCCACCTTCATTAGCTTATTCTGGGTGCCTTGCGTCATGTTCCGCAACTCCTTGTGCTCAATACTGCATCTTGCGGGTGCGAGTATACGGCAACAGAGGGCCACCGGGAAGGCCGGATGGAACAAAAAGCGAACTGACGTTAAGGAATATCTCTGTAAGCAAAAACACCGTCCTCAAAATCATCAAGCGAAACCGCCAAATCCCCTTATGATACGATCCTGCCCCCTCCGGTAGCAGACCCCTTATTGCACCGCCGAGAACCTGACCCTCTGGCAGGGGTTGGAGCGGCTTTTGCAGGCGCAGACCGCGCAGGATGACAAGTCGGCCCCGCGGCGCTGATCGCCCGGTCATGTCCCAAGGGGAGGGGGGCAACGTCCGTCAGGCGGCGGAAAGCTCGGTTTCGAAGTAGTTGATGGTCTTTCGCAACCCTTCCAGCAACTCGATCTTCGGCGACCAGTCCAGCAGGTCTCGGGCCAGCTGGATGTCGGGCCGGCGCTGGCGCGGGTCATCCTGGGGCAGGGGCGCGAACACCAGTTGCGATCTTGATCCAACAAGCTCGATCACGGTCTCGGCCAGCTGGAGGATCGAGAATTCGTTGGGGTTGCCCAGATTGACCGGGCCTGTGACCTCCGGGCCGGTGGCCATCAGCCGCAGGAACCCGTCGACCAGATCGTCGACGTAGCAGAATGACCGGGTCTGGCTGCCGTCGCCATAGATCGTGATCGGCCGACCCTGCAGCGCCTGCACGATGAAGTTCGACACCACCCGTCCGTCATCGGGGTGCATGCGCGGCCCGTAAGTATTGAAGATCCGCGCCACCTTGATCTCCAGCCGGTGCTGGCGGTGATAATCGAAGAACAGCGTCTCGGCACAGCGCTTGCCTTCGTCATAGCACGACCGCGGGCCGATAGGGTTGACGTTGCCCCAGTAGGTTTCCGGCTGGGGGTGCTGGGCCGGATCGCCATAGACCTCGCTGGTGGACGCCTGAAAGATCTTGCAGCGCATTCGCTTGGCCAGACCCAGCATGTTGATCGCCCCCGAAACCGAGGTCTTGGTCGTCTGCACCGCGTCGCGCTGATAATGCACGGGCGACGCCGGGCAGGCGAGGTTATAGATCTCGTCAACCTCGACATAAAGCGGAAAGGTCACATCATGGCGCATGAACTCGAATTCGGGGACGCCATGCAGGTGATAGAGGTTGCGCTTGGACCCGGTAAAAAGGTTGTCGGCACAAAGCACCTCATGCCCCCGGGCCAGCAGCGCGTCGATAAGATGCGAGCCAATGAACCCGGCCCCGCCGGAGACCAGAACCCGTTTCCCAATCTTGGTCGTGATCGTCATGAATCGACCTCGCTTTTGAGAATAGGCCGTGCCTGATGTTTGCTTCAAAAATCTTGCAGGGGTGCAGCGCACCCGAATAGAGCGTGCTACGACTGTCTGCCTTCTGTCCAGTCTCAATGCCGATTTGCACCGGCTTGACGGGGGCAGGGGGGCAAGGCGGTGTCCCTTGTGCTTTCGGCTTGACCGCCTTCAGCCCCTGCTTCACTGCTTTTGCTGCGTATCTTCGGAACGTCTGAAAAACCTGCCATTTTTGTACTGATCTGATAGACTTGGGCATCCCTTCAAGGAGCCTTGTCGATGTCTCCTGGTCCGGCAAAGGCTGACGGCATGAGGGCGAGTCTGCCCGAAATCTGCCTGACCGCCCCAAAGGCGGGCCTGAAACACCGAAATCAGCTGCCAAAAACCCGTCTCGCGCCTGCCAAGCCGATCAAGCCACCATCAACGCCTGCGCAATGGCGGTCTTGAGGTGCCGGTTCTGGGATTCCACAGCCCCGTTTGTAGATTTCCACGCGGAAGTGACCCAGGTTTTCCATTGAGAACTGACCCACCTTGAGGTTATGTTTTGGGTGTCAGGCTTGGGTCAAGGTATCATTGCCCTCCCTCTTTTTTCGTGCCGCGACGGCTGCGCTTGCTTTGAAGCGGAAGCTGTCGTTTCCGGTCTCCAGGATGTGGCAGCGGTGGGTGAGGCGGTCGATGAGCGCGGTCGTCATTTTGGGATCACCGAAGACCGTGGCCCATTCGCTGAAGCTCAGGTTCGTAGTAATGACAACGCTGGTGCGTTCGTAAAGCTTGCTGAGGAGATGGAAGAGCAGCGCACCACCTGATGCGCTGAACGGCAGGTAGCCGAGCTCGTCGAGGATCACGAGATCAAGACGGGTGAGACTTTCTGCAAGCTGTCCGGCTCTGCCCTTGGCCTTCTCCTGTTCGAGCGTGTTGACGAGCTCGATGGTCGAGAAGAAGCGGACCTTGCGGCGATGATGTTCGACAGCCTGCACGCCGAGGGCTGTCGCGACATGGGTTTTGCCAGTCCCCGGGCCACCGATCAGCACGACGTTCTGGGCACCGTCCATGAACTCGCCGCGATGAAGTTGGCGCACCGTCGCCTCGTTGATCTCACTGGCTGCGAAGTCGAAGCCTGACAGGTCCTTGTAGGCTGGGAAGCGGGCGGCCTTCATGTGATAGGCCCCTCTCGGCAGCATGCTTTGCATGCGTCTGCCGGGCATTGAATGGACCGGACCTCCCGTTCTGCGACCTCAGCCTTCAGCAATTGGGCGAGCATCGGCACGGCGGCATCAAAGGCCGGTGCGCGCT
>JBBRVJ010000265.1:0-4283 GCA_038246975.1 Rhodobacterales bacterium
GACGATGCGTTATTGTCCGCCGTGTTGATCAAGCTGTTTGCCGACCGCCAGATCGCGGTGCCGCCCAACCTGATCGCCTATCTGGTCAGCCGGATGGACCGTTCTCTGGCCGTGGCGGGCGAATTGGTGGCGGGGCTGGATGCGGCGGGGCTGGCGCGGGGGCGTCCTGTCACACGGGCATTGGCGGCAGAGCTACTCGACAAGGCTTGACCGGCAGGACAGGATGGGTCAACCCGTCTTTCCCCATGTAAAGGACCGCACCAAGCCACCATGACCCAAGCCGATTTCCTGAAAGCCGCCTTTCCCGCGCCCGTGAGGCTGCCCGCCGCCGAGATCGCGGGCCCCCGGCGGTTCTTCAACCGCGAATTGTCGTGGCTGGCCTTCAACTGGCGCGTCTTGGAAGAGGCTTCGAATCCCGCAGTGCCCTTGCTGGAACGGCTGCGGTTCCTGTCGATTTCGGCGACCAATCTGGACGAGTTCTATATCGTCCGCGTGGCAGGGTTGCGGGCCTTGCTTCGGTCGGGCAACGGCGGGCTGTCCGAGGATGGCCGCAATCCGGCGGAACAGTTGAAGCTGATCCATGCCGACGCGCGGCGCCTGATGCTGACCCAGCAGACCGTGTTCAACAAGCTGAAACGCGAGATGGAGGCGCAGGGGATCATCCTGCTGACCCGGTCCAAACTGACTTCGCGCGATCTGAAATTTCTGGAACAGCACTTTCTGAACAAGGTGTTCCCGGTGCTGTCGCCGCTGGCGATCGATCCTGCGCATCCGTTTCCGTTCATTCCGAACACCGGGTTTTCACTGGCGCTGGAGTTGGAGCGGGCGACGGACAACCGGCCGTTGCGGGCCTTGCTGCCGATCCCGCAGCAGATTGCCCGGTTCGTCCGGCTGCCCGGCAAACCCGGCGAGCATCGGTTCCTGCCGCTGGAGGAGTTGCTGCTGCTGTATCTGGACATGCTGTTTCCCGGCTACACCGACCGGGGCCATTGCAGTTTCCGGGTGCTGCGCGACAGCGACCTGGAGGTCGAGGACGAGGCCGAAGATCTGGTGCGCGAATTCGAGACCGCGCTGAAACGGCGCAGACGCGGAGAGGTGATCCGACTCAAGATGTCTGCCGGGGCGCCGCCGCAGTTGCGTGCCCTGATCATGGACGAGTTGGCGGTGACCGAGGATGACGTGGTCGAAGTGCGCGGTCTTCTGGGGGTGGCGGACTTGAAGGAGTTGGTGCTGTCGGCCCGCCCCGATCTGCTGTGGCCCGCCTTTGCGCCGCGCGTGCCCGAACGGGTCGAAGACCACGAGGGCGACATGTTCGCCGCGATCCGGCAGAAGGACATGCTGCTGCATCACCCGTATGAGACCTTCGATATGGTTATCCGGTTTCTGGAACAGGCGGCGCGCGACCCCGATGTGCTGGCGATCAAGCAGACGCTGTATCGCACCAGTCAGGACAGCCCGATTGTCGCCGCGCTGTGCGAGGCGGCAGAGGCGGGCAAGTCGGTGACGGCGCTGGTCGAATTGAAGGCGCGGTTCGACGAGGCGGCCAACATCCGGCAAAGCCGGCGGTTGGAGCGGGCGGGGGCGCATGTCGTCTATGGCTTCATCCATTACAAGACCCACGCCAAGATCAGCACCGTGGTACGGCGCGAGGGCGAAAACCTGGTGACCTATACCCATTATGGCACCGGCAACTATCATCCGATCACCGCGCGCATCTACACCGACCTGTCGTTCTTTACCTGCGATGCGGCGCTGGGGCGCGACGCGACCAAGGTGTTCAACTATCTGTCGGGCTATGTGCAGCCCGAGAGGCTGGAGAATATCGCGATTGCCCCGATCGCGTTGAAATCGCGCCTGCTGGAGATGATCGCCGCCGAGGCCGACCATGTCCGCGCGGGGCGGCCTGCCGAAATCTGGGCCAAGGTGAACTCGCTGATCGAGCCAGACGTGATCGACGCGCTGTATGCCGCCAGTGGCGCGGGGGTCAAGATTTCGCTGGTGGTGCGGGGCATGTGCGGCGTCCGGCCCGGCATCAAGGGGCTGTCCGAGAATATCCGGGTCAAATCCATCGTGGGCAGGTTTCTGGAACACTCGCGGATCGTGTGTTTCGGCAATGGCACCGGGTTGCCGTCGACCAGGGCACGGGTGTTTTTCTCGTCTGCCGACTGGATGGGCCGCAACCTGACGCGGCGGGTCGAAACGCTGATCGAGGCCTTGAACCCCACTGTGAAGGCGCAGATCGTCGGTCAGATCATGGCCGCCAACATGGCCGACGAGGCGCAAAGCTGGATCCTGTCGCCCGATGGCAGCTACAAGCGCGACCTTGAGGGCGAGGGCAAGCTGTTCAACTGCCACCGTTTCTTCATGGAGAACCCCAGTCTGTCGGGGCGCGGGACGGCGGGGGCCAAGGACGTGCCGAAGCTGGCGTAACCCCGATCCGTCAAGCGGGGGCTTCTGTATCGTCACCGTCGGATCGTCGCCTCGGAGGCCGAAGGCAGCAGAGGCGAGGGATTGTCCGCAATCCTGATGGCAGGGCAAATCAGACCGCGCCTGCCCGGGCGGGCGCCCTATTGCGCCTGTCCCATTTTCGAAGATTGGCGGGCAGGCAAACGCGGCCTGACTTGATTGAATTCAAATCCGGCAAGGGGACTGACGTCTGTTGCTTTCGGTCAGGGTGCACTTGACCCGCCCCGCATCCGATACGATACCAGCGGCAGCGCCAATCGGGGGATTGCACCATGACAGCCGACACCGCCACACCCGTCATGAGCGAGGATTGGGGGCCGTTTGGCCGCCCCCTGTTCGATGATCCGTCGGTTCGTGCGCTGTCGCGGGTCGGGGTGGTCGATGTGGGATCGAACTCGGTCCGGATGGTGGTGTTCGACGGGGCTGCGCGGTCCCCTGCCTATTTCTACAACGAAAAGATCATGTGCGGCCTTGGAAAAGGGCTGGCGGAAACCGGGCGGCTGAACCCCGAGGGTCGGGTGCGTGCGCTTGCGGCATTGAAACGATTCTCCCTGCTGGCCAAGGGGATGCAGATCGAAACCCTGACGGTGGTCGCAACGGCGGCCAGTCGCGAGGCCGAGGATGGCCCGGATTTTCAGGCCGAAGTGCTGCGCGAGACCGGCTTGAAGCTGTGGGTGATCGACGGCGACGAAGAGGCGCGGCTGTCGGCGCAAGGTGTGCTGCTGGGCTGGCCCGATGCGCAGGGGATTGTCTGCGACATCGGCGGCAACTCGATGGAACTGGCCCGGATTGGCGGCGGGGGGGTCGGCAAACGGCTGTCCGCGCCGCTGGGTCCGTTCCGCCTGCAACAGATCGAAGGTGGCGCAAAGAAACGCAGCGCGCATATCCTGACCATCCTGAGCGCCGCGCAGGACCTGCTGAAATCCGAGGGCGAGCGGATTTACCTCGTCGGCGGGTCGTGGCGCGTCATCGCCCGGCTGGACATGGAACGGCGCAGCTATCCGCTGACCGTGCTGCACGAATACCGCATGACGCCGCGCGGGGTGCTGGACACGCTCGACTGGATCGCGGCCTCGGACCCCGGCGTGCTGCGCGCGCGGACCGGCACCTCGTCGGAGCGGATGGAACTTGTGCCGCTGGCGTCCGAGGTTTTGCGGCATCTGTTGGAAGTGTTCATACCGTCCGAGATCGACGTGTCAGCCTACGGCATCCGTGAAGGGCTGCTGTATGAACAGATGCCCAAACGTCTGCGCGAACGTGACCCGTTGATCGAGGCGGCGCGGATGGCGGAAATGACGCAGGCGCGGATTCCGGGGTTCGGCAAGAAGCTGTACGAGTTTCTGGAACCGTTGTATCCGGGCATCGCGAAAGACCGTCTGCGGCTGATCAAGGCTGCCTGTCTGCTGCACGACACCACTTGGCGCGCCCACCCTGACTACCGCGCCGAGGCGTGTTTCGACAACGCGACCCGCGCCAATCTGGGCGGGCTGGACCATCCGGGGCGGGTTTTTCTGGGGCTGGCCTTGCTGCACCGCTACAAGAACAGCCGCGCGGGGTCGCGGATGGAGCCGCTGTTTCGCCTGCTGACCGAAGAACAGATGCAAGAGGCCGAGGTCCTGGGCAAGGCGATGCGGTTCGGCGCGATGTTCGCTATCGGCGATCCGGCAGAGGCGGGGCAGTTGCGCTGGAACCCGCGCAAGGGGCTGCTCGACCTGGAGTTGACCGCGTTGGGGTCGGGGCTGTTCGGCGAGGTGGCACAGGCGCGGTTTGCGTCCTTGGCGCTGGCGATGCGGGCGCAGACCCGCGTCATGCAGCCC
>JBBRVJ010000266.1:0-4202 GCA_038246975.1 Rhodobacterales bacterium
CCGCGAGGGTTATCCTCCGGGCGCAATTCTTCGATAATTAATAGGTAGGTCAAGGGGGCTAGAAATGTCAATCCATTTTCTGCCTTGGAATCAACGTGTTCAGAGATGGCCGGAAGCTTCTGGCGGAGAGATGCGTTCCTATGGTGGCTACTGGCGAGGGTGGCTTCCGTCAGGTGGCTTCCCTGGCTTCCGAAAGAAATCCAGCTTGCCCGTGCGGCGTGCCGGGTAAGTCACTGATATTGAGTCATAATGCCGAGGCGATCCGTGGGGGTGGCTTCCAAGTGGCTTCCCCGGTGAAAAAGCCACGCGCTAGCGAAATGCCGCGCTCAGCCACCCCGTATACGGATCAGGCCCGGGAGGAACCATGTCGCGGGGGGGCATATGCTGTCGGCCTATTGCCGCCGATCAGGACCGAGCAGGCGCTGCGGCGCGGCTTCCCTAGAACGGCCAATCAGGCTTGTCGCAGCAATGTTGGCTGGCCAAAGTCAGTGGTGCGGGGCGAAGCTGTCATTCGTGCTTGCTGTCTATTGGCCACCACCCAAAGTGTCTTGCAATTCCACTGCGCGTGATCCGATCCGACGTCTAAACTATTTCTTTGGACAATCAGGATGAAGATCGATCTGGTCCTTCACAGAGCGACACACTTATCCCTACGTTGAAATTTTCAATTCAGCCCCACGAGTCCTGCGGTCAGGTCCCAAAGTTCTCGGGATCGCTCCGCATCGGTAGCCTTGATGGACAAACCTTGCGAGAAAGCCTTGCGCCCTTCACGCTGTCGATTGCCCCAGCTCCAATGCACGCCGGACTGCGAAAACCCCGGGTCCGCCACGACCTGTGCGACCCGTTCTCCCGACAGGGACTGCGAGACATAGCCCTTGGTGATGTTCTTTTGAAACCATGGAAAAACTTTCTGAAACAGCGGCGGCGCGTTGCGGAACAGGGGCGTGTCTGCCACACAGCCGGGATAAAGCGTGCTGAACACGATACCCGTTTCATCGTGGAACCGCGTATGCGACTCACGGCTCATCATCATGGTGCAGAGCTTGCTGTCCTTGTAGGCCTTGCCCGCCTTGAACTGCTTGCCGTCGATCATCGCGACAGGGGCCTTGAACCCGGCTTTCAAACCCTGAAACTCGCCAAGATCGGCGGGTGCTGGAATGGGGACCTTGCCGCCGAACTCTTCGGAATTGGCGGTGACCGTGCCAAGCGTGATCAGGCGCGGGGCGGCTGATTTCTGCAAATCCGCCAGCATCAGGTTGGCCAGCAGGAAATGACCAAAATAGTTGGTCGCCACGCTGATCTCAAACCCCTCTGGCGAGCGCGCCGGTGTTTTGAGCAGTGGCAGGTAAACTGCGGCGTTGCACACCAATGCGTCCAGCGGCACGCCGCGCGCCCGAAAGCCCGCATAGAAAGCGCGCACACTGTCGAGCGAGGCAAGGTCGATGTGGGCGAGCTCATAGGACCCAGACGCCATATCCAGCGAACGCGCCGCCGTTTCGGCCTTGGCTAAGTCGCGGCAGGCCATGATGACATGCCAGCCGCGCCCGATCAGGGCATTGGTCGTATGCAGCCCGACGCCCGATGAGGCGCCGGTCACTATGGCAAGGGGTTGGTTGTCTTGGGGCACGTTTTGCAATCTCGACTGTTGACCGAAAGAAGCTAGATACTTCGGCTGGGGATCGTTTCGGGAGACCTCGTTTTGGAAAGTAGCTGGATCAGACCGGCCTTCATTTTGGGGGCTGTCGTTATTTTGATAGTATTGAATGTTCTGGAGTTCAGAGGCAAGCGCCGACAAGATCGCGCAAAGTTGGCCGCCTGCGAAGCCGACGACCGCGCCGAGATATGGCTGGCCCGAAAGCAGTATCTTCAGACGCAAAACATCGAACAGGTCCTGCATATCGTGAATACCGTCACCATCGCGATCCTGATTGCGCTGTTGACCGCATGAAGATCGCCCTGTTCGGAGCGACGGGCGGCACAGGACGCGCCGTCATCGACCTTGCACTCAAGGCGGGCCATCAGGTAACTGCCCTCGCCAGACATGCCGACAAACTTGCCCCAAAGGTCGGTCTGACAGTGCTGCAAGGTGATGCGATGGTGTCAAAGGATGTCGTCCGCACACTGGCCGATACCGACGCGGTTGTCGTGGCCCTCGGCAACTCGCAAAACGCCTTTGCCCTTCTGTTCGGGGCGCGCCGCACGACACCGCGCGACATTTGTGAGGCCGGAACCCGGAACATTCTTGCAGCACTTGGTGACGGGGCGGATCGGTCGGTCGTCGTTGTCAGCGCTTTTGGCGTGGGTGCCACGCGGAACAAACTGCCCTTCATGTTCAAACTGTTTTATCGCCTTATCTTGCGCGAGCAGATCGCAGACAAGGAAAGGCAAGAGGCGCTGTTGAGAGCATCGAACGCAAACTACGTTGTGATCCAACCCGTTGCCCTGACCGACAAGCCTGCGTCAGGCAAATGGACGGCGACGCCAGACGGCACATTGGGCGGATCAGAGGTGTCGCGCCACGATCTTGCGGCGGTGATCCTGTCTGAGTTGACAGTAAAGACCAACACGCGACAGACCATATCCCTTTCGGGTTGAACCAGTGTGTGCGAGAAGTCCGTCACAGCGCACCAGTCTGCCCATGGAGTCAGGCTGAGGGGTCAAAATACCGCGTGCTCGCCCCGGTCGTCCGCGATGTCTTCCGTTGCAAGCCGCTTGTAGTGATCGGCGAGCGTCTCGGTCCCGAACTCCGGGGTGGCATCAGCATCGTAGCGGCCGTGAGCATCATCCCAGACCAACATCGACTCGGTTGCATAATAGCGGCCTATGCGGGCCAGTTCGGCCTTGTCGCGAAGACGAGGAGAGACTTTGCCAAAGAATGAAAGGCCGCCGACGATGGCCGACATCATCGCAACCGGCACATGTTTGAAGCGTGGCGTCAGACCCAATGCATGAAACAGCATCTCGCCTTGCGCGCGCGGCGTGATGGCAGGGCCGGGTCCACCGATCGGCAAGATGCGGTTCTGGAGGTCCGGATCGCTGAGGCAAAGGACCAGATAGCGGGCCAGATCGTCGTTGCTGATCGGTTTACAAGCGGTCAGTTCGCCATCGCCGAAAAGCAAAAACGGCTTTCCGGCGCGCAAACGGTTCAACTGACCCGACAGCGATTTGAAGTAGGCGGTCGGGTGCACGATGGACCAGGTGATTGGGGCAGCTTGCAGTTCAGCCTCGAAAGCGAGCTTGGCATGCTGGAAGGCCAGCTTGGGTTTTTGGACACAGATCGCCGACAAAAGCACAAACTGCTTGACCCCCGCGCCGGTCGCGGCCCGCAGCAAAGCCCTGTTGAGGTCGCGGTCAATGGCCCAGGCGTCGGCCGGGGCGCCGCTGCGCGAGGCGACGCACGAGATCACGGCGTCGCAGGCATGATCTGTCATCAGGGCCGAAAGCGAGGCTTGTGTCAGCGCAGAAGATACCAAGACCTCAAGTCCGTTGCTGTCAGATCCCGGTCGCACCGGCGCGATGATTTTATGACCATCAGCAAGAAGGGCTTTGGCAGTCGCACGCCCGATTGTGCCAGTGGCCCCAAGCAACAGGACAGTTTTAGGTGAAGGTCTCATGGCATCCACGCTAAATCAACCTTGAGGCGGTCGGAAAGCGGATTTTCAATCGAAGCGCTCAAACCCCGTTCGCAGCATATCGGACTGGTGCCAATGTCGGTTCCTTGCGTTGGGCTGCACGGCACAAGCGCGGTTTCGGCGCCTGAAGCGACGCATCTGCCGCGATGCGACCGAGCAAGAGTTTCAAGTTTTCCAGTCGCAAAGTGGCCAAGGGTGCCAAACCTCCCCTGTAGCCATGTCCCGACTCGTTTCGGTCGTGACACGCGCAGCCCGGCTCTTGCCGTTTGTCAGGTCTGGGCGGCCAACGGGGCGGCGGCTCCGGTGAACTCGCGCTGGTGATAGCTTCGCTCGTCTTCGCCGGGGGCCGCGCCGCGACCCAAGGCGCGGGCCTGCTGGTGGAACCCTTTGGCGCCCTCACCGTCCCCGAGCCTGCCAACCACAAGAGCGGCCAGAAACGGCGCGCCAGTTTCGGCGTCCTCGACCATCGTCGCCTCAAGCGCCTGCGTGACCTTTGCAATAGACCCGGGCATGTAGAGCCCCAATGCTCGGGCAAGCTGGCCATAGGTTACCGGCACATCTGCCGCAGAC
>JBBRVJ010000267.1:0-4181 GCA_038246975.1 Rhodobacterales bacterium
AGCTTGACGAACACGCGGGCCAGATCGTGCGGCGGGGCCTGATTGGCGGGCGGCAGCACGGGCAGGCTGGCGCGCAGGGCGGCGGGCAGGGCTGCGCCATCATAGACCGCCTCGACCGGACCAAGGCGGCGGAGCGACAGGTCGGCCAGTGTCGCCTCGATCACCGGCGTGTCGGGCAGGGCTTCGCGCAGGCTGGTCAGCAGCGTCGCGAAATCGGCGGCCGGGGCGTAGCGGCGGGCAAAACGGTGAGGGCCAAGGGTCAGTTCGTCATGTTTGGACAGTTGCCAGTGGATCGAGCGCAGCCAGCCTGCGGCGTCGCGCGTGGTATACAGCAGCGTCAGCGGCAGTTGTGGAAATCGGGTCCGCAGCGCCGAACGGATTGCCCGCGCAACCGGGATCGCGGCGCGGTAGTCGGGCAGGCCAAAGCGGCCCGGCATGTGGCCCGCGAAATCTTCGGACGACACCAACAGCCCCTGCCCCGGCTGCAAGGTCAGGCTCGCGGTCCAGTCGGTCAGGGCATGGTCCATGGCGGCGGCAAGGTTCGGGTCGATGGAAAACGCACGGGCGGCTTCGGCGGCGGCCAGCAAGGCAGGGCTGGAGGCGCGGGTTTCGACGGCGAACAGCGGGGCCAAAGCCGTGCGGTGCTGACGCAGGGCGGATTGCAGGCTGCTGGTGCCCGTCTTGTGGAACCCGGCGTGAAAGACGATGCGGGGCGGTATCATGGGATCCGGGCTGTGGTTACCTCGGGCGGGGTCAGCGCCACCGTCAGGTCGGCCAGCGCGATCAGCGCACCTTGGGTTTCAGGGCCGGCCGTTAAAGCCGCCTGCCGCAAAAGATCGGGGTCGGGGCAATCCCACCATGCCTGATCATCCTCTTGCAACAGCACCGCACAGCGCCGCGCGAACAGCAGCAACAGCCCGTCATCCTGCCCCGCAGCCTTGAACGCCCGCGTGACGTAGCCCGACCCCGCCAGAATCTCGGCCACAGCGGGGTCGGTCGCATGCAGGACCAGCGCGCGCAGACCCGTCCGGCTGGCCGTGCCCGCCTCTGCCGCGTGCGACAGCACGTCGCGGATCGCCTCGTGGTCGGTGTGGGGCGACAGCGCCCTGACGTGATGGGCCAAGGTGTCATCGGGCGTGTCGTCGGGCAGCGCCTGCACCGGGGCCAGAAGCCGCGCCGTCAGGGCAATACGGTCGGCTTCAGCCGCGTCACGCGTCGCCGGGCCGCGTTCGACCTGCGCCATCGCATCGTCCAGAAAGCGGTCCATCGCCTCGGCTTTTCTGGGGTCCCACAACATCCGCGCCAGCGGGATCGACAGGAACGACACCGCAATCGGCAGCATCAGCGGAAACTGCGGCAGCGCGCCCAGCACGCCGCCGATGCCGCGCCCGATGCCGAAACACGCGGTCACCAGCAACCCCTGCATCACCAATTGCGCGACCAGCGTCACCCAGGCTTCGGGTCGCTTCCAGTCGGCGGCGGTCTTTGGCCAGTTTTGCGGACGCATGATCAGCGTCCACAACAGAAAGATCGCGACGAACACCGGGACGACCGACCAGCCGAATCCCCCCAGACCCGCAAACAGCGGACCCAGATACAACAGGGCCGTCGCCCCCATCACCAGCCGCAACCGATTGTGCATCCTGCCGTCCGCCGTTCTGCCCGTGCCATTTTGGCGCGGGTTGCGACGTTAGTCCAGCCCTTCGGGCAGATCGACAATCAAACGCCGGGCGGCCAGATCGACCGTCGGCACCACCGCCAGAGTAAAGGGGATCAGCACCGATTGTTTCATGCCCGGCCCCATGATCTCGACCAGATCACCCGCGCCGTGATTGTGGATGGCCAGCACGGTGCCGATCAGAACGCCGCCCGGATCGTGGGCGGCAAGCCCGATCAGGTCGGCATGATAGAATTCGTCATCCGGCAGGATGGGCAGTTTCGCGCGGTCGACAAACAGGCCGGTGCCCTTCAGGGCGTCGCCCTGCTCTTTGGTCGAAACGCCCGTCAACCGCGCGCCAAGTCCGCCCGCCACGGCGCGGGTCAGCTTGACGGTAAAGCTGCGGCTGCCGTCCTCGGTGAACAAGGGGCCGTATCCCGCAATCGCCTCGGGGTCGGTGCAGAAGGATTTCAGCCGCACCTCGCCTGCGACGCCGAACGACCCGGCGATGACGCCGACACGGATGCGGTCATGCGAGGTCATCGGTTGCCCCCTTCACAAGGAATTTTCGTTGCCATCCGCCCGCCTGCAGCACGGCAGGCGTCGCGGACCTGCATCCGGTCGAACTTCATTGCGCCCCAAAAGGCAAGCGCCATCAGAGCGCCCGTAAAGCTGCGCCGGATCACGGCGCGGCCTGCGGACATCGGCCGAAGGAAAGGTGCGTGAGATCACGCACCCTACGCCCCTGATCCACAACTGGAATTATTCCGAAACCGGTTCGGCGACGCGGGCGGCTTTCTTTTTGGCCAGTTCGGCCATGCGCTTGCCCGGAACGGCGGCCTTGGGGTTGTTGCGGACCTTCTTCTCGGTCACGCCCGCCGATTCCAGCATGCGGGAAATCCGGTCGGTCGGCTGCGCGCCCTGCGAAATCCAGTGCTGGATCCGCTCGATGTTCATCTTGATGCGGTTCTCGTCGTCTTTCGCCAGCAGCGGGTTGTAGGTGCCCAGCTTTTCAAGGAAACGCCCGTCGCGCGGCATCCGGCTGTCGGTGGCGACGATCGAATAATGCGGGCGCTTGTTGCTGCCACCACGGGCGAGGCGGATTTTCATGGACATGGGGTAGGCTCCTTTGATTTGTGCGTAGGGTGCGTGATTTCACGCACCGCTGGGTGAGGTCATTTCTGTAGTTTTTCGTGATGCCTGATGACTTCCGAAATGATGAAGGTCAGGAATTTCTTGGCAAATTCGGGGTCCAGGGTCGCCTCGGACGCCAGTTTCTCCAACCGCTCGATCTGCCGCGCCTCGCGGGCGGGATCCGAGGGCGGCAGATCGTGTTCGGCCTTCAGCCGCCCCACCGCCTGGGTATGCTTGAACCGCTCGGCCAGCGTATAGACAAGGATGGCATCCAGCCGGTCGATGCTTTCACGGTGGTCTTTCAACAACGCCGCGGCGCGGGTGACGGCGTCGGTCATGCGGCGGCCTTCGGGGTCGGGTGGCGATAGACCAGCGTCGGTTGGTCGAACACCGGCGGCGTGGCTGTGGGGTCCACCACTGCGCCCAGCCGTTCGGCCAGCGCGATGGACCGGTCATTCAGCGGGTCGATGTAGCTGACGGCGGTGGTCCAGCCCAGCGGGCCAAAGGCATGATCGCGGGCCGCCTGCACCGCCTCGAACGCATAGCCCTTGCCTTCGGCCTGCGGCGACCAGACCATCCAGCCCAATTCGGCCTCGGGCCAGTCGGCAGGGTGCCACGGGCCGCAACTGCCAAGCGGGTGTTCCGACCCGATTTCATGGAACACGAACGACCCGTAGCCGCGCAGTACCCACATCCCGATGACATGGCCGAACGCGCGCCACGCCTTTGCCTCGTCGATCGGGCCGCCGACAAACCGCGCACGGTCGGACGCGGCGAAGTCGCGCCATGCGGGCCTGTGCGACGCGCGGGGCGCGCGCAGGGTCAGGCGGGCGGACGTCAAAACCGGAGTGGGGGCAAGGGCGATCATGCGGCGGCCCTTGCATGACGATAAACAAGGTCGGCCTCGTCGCCGGGATGGCGCGGCGCATCAGGGTCCAGAACTGCGCCAAGACGTTCGGCCACGGCAGCCGAGGCGCGGTTGGGCGGGTCGATATAGCTGACCAGCGTTGGCAGGCCGCGCACGGCAAAGGCCCAGTCGCGCATCGCAAGGGCGGCTTCGGTGGCATGGCCCTGACCCTCGAACCCGTCGTACAGGAACCAGCCAAGTTCGGGCTCGGCGAACAGCGGGCCGTGGTTGATGCTGACGCAACCGATCGTGTCGCCCGTCGCCGTCACGTCGATCATCAACCCGCCAAAGCCCGACAGCGCCCATTGCCCGGCATCGTGGCAGAACCAGCCCCAGGTTTTGAACAGATCATGCGGCCCGCCCATGTGGATCGACCGCTGCGACGCCATGAACGACGCATAGGCCGGGTAATCGGCCATGGTCAGCGGGCGCAGGGTCAGGCGCGCGGTATGCAGGGTGGGGGCGGTCATTTCTTGCGCGTCA
>JBBRVJ010000268.1:0-4105 GCA_038246975.1 Rhodobacterales bacterium
AGACCTGAATATCTGAGAGGAGGCCCCGATGACCCTGACCCAGAAGCTGATCAACGATGGCAATGCCACGGTGGACGAGATGCTGACCGGCGTGATGGCGGCACATGGCGATCTGCTGCAGCGTCCCAGCCCGCGCGCCATCGTGGCGCGGCATGGCCCGCGCCCGGGCAAGGTGGCCTTGGTCATCGGGGGCGGGTCGGGGCACGAGCCGACGTTTCTGGGCTTTGTGGGCCGGGGTCTTGCGGATGCGGCGGCGGTGGGCAACGTGTTTGCTTCGCCCCCGCCGCAGCCCTGTGTGGACGCGGCAATGGCGGCGGATGGCGGGGCAGGGGTGCTGTTCATGTACGGCAACTATGCGGGCGATGTGATGAACTTCGACATGGCGACCGAACTGCTGGAGATGGAGGGGATCGAGGCGCGGACGGTACTGACCACCGATGATATTGCCTCGGCCCCCGAAGTGGCCATGCGGCGCGGGGTTGCGGGGAACGTGTTCATCTTCAAGGCCGCTGGCGCAGCGGCGGACCTGATGCTGCCGCTGGACGAAGTGGAGCGCGTGGCGCGGCATGCCAACGCGCGGACCTATACCATGGGGGTGGCGCTGTCGGCCTGTTCCTTGCCGCAGACGCGGCGGCCGAACTTCGATCTGCCGGGCGGCGAAATGGAGATCGGCATGGGCATCCACGGCGAACCCGGCGTGCGACGCGGACCGCTGCAAAGCGCAAACGAAGTGGCGGACGAGATCATGGACGCCCTTCTGGCGGAAATGCAGGCCCCGACGGGGGCCAAGGTGGCGGTGCTGGTCAACTCGCTGGGGTCAACGCCGCTGATGGAATTGTACATCGTGTTTGCCCGCGTGGCCGAGCGTTTGGCCGGGGCTGGTCTGCAAGTGCATCGCGCGCTGGTCGGGCCATATTGCACGTCGATGGAAATGGCAGGGGCGTCGATCACCCTGATGCATCTGGACGATGAGTTGACAGGGTTGCTGGACCATCCCTGCCACTGTGCGATGTTCCGGCAGGGGTAGGGGATGGCGTTCACCACACAGCACCTTGCCGATCTGTTCGCGGCGCTTGCCGCGCGGATGGCGGCAGAGCGGGACATGCTTTGCGCGCTGGACGGGGCGATTGGCGACGCCGACCACGGCATCGCGATGCAGCAGGGGATGCACGCGGCGCAAGCTGCGGTGGCGGCTTTGACCGATCCGACCTTGCAGGATCAGTTCAACGCGGCGGCCAAGGGGTTTTTGAACGCTGTCGGTGCGTCGTCGGGGCCGCTGTATGCCACGGCTCTGCTCAGGGCGGGCAAGGTTGCGGGCGCGCAGGCGGCGATGCCTGTGGGCGAAACACCGCTGCTGATCATGGCGATGGCCGAGGGGATCGTCCATCGCGGCAAGGCCGAAGTCGGGCAAAAAACCATGGTCGATGCCTGGGCACCCGCCGCACAGGCGGCGCGCGAAGGTGCTTCGTTTGCCGAAATTGCAGCGGCGGCAGAAGCTGGCGCGCAATCCACCGCCCAGTTGGTGGCCACGCTGGGGCGTGCCGCACGGCTTGGTGCGCGCAGTCTGGGGCATCCCGATCCGGGGGCAATCTCCGCCGCGATGATCATTGCCGAGATGACCGCCGCCTTTGCCAGATCAGCGACAGGGGGGCAGACATGACGGATCCGCAGCTTTGGGTTGGCACCAGCTGGAAGATGAACAAGACCCATGCGCAGGCGCTGGCCTTTGCCGCAGGGCTGCCTGCGCAGGCCGATCCTCGGGTGCAGCGCTTTGTCATCCCGCCTTTTCCCTATGTCCGTGACGTCAAGGCCGCGTTGGCGGGGACGTCGGTCATGGTCGGTGCCCAGAACATGCATTGGAACGATGCCGGGGCCTGGACCGGCGAGGTTTCGGCCCCGATGCTGGTCGATTGCGGGTTGGACATGGTGGAAATCGGCCATTCCGAACGCCGCGCGTCCTTCAACGAGACGAACGAGACGGTCGGGTTGAAAGTCGAGGCGGCGGTGCGGCACGGCTTGATCCCGCTGATCTGTCTGGGCGAGACGCTGGAAGATCGTGAAAGCGGGCGCGCATCGGATGTGCTGGCCAACGAAGTGCGCGGTGCGTTGGGGCGGCTGAGCGACCCGCAGAAGGCCGCCCCGATCCTTCTGGCTTATGAACCCGTCTGGGCCATCGGCGTGGACGGCATCCCCGCCAGCGCCGACTATGCCGATGCACGTCAGGCTGAAATCATTGCCGTCGCGGGCGATATGCTCGGGCGGCGTGTGCCGTGCCTTTACGGCGGGTCGGTCAATCCCGGAAACTGTGCCGAACTGGTCCGGTGCCCGCATATCGACGGTCTGTTCATCGGGCGGTCGGCGTGGGATGTGGCGGGCTACCTCGACATTCTGGCACGCGTCGCGGCCGTTCTGAAACCTTGAAAGGAGCATCCCATGAAGATCGCAATTGCCGGAGACAGCGCCGGATCGGGCCTTGCCCATCTGCTGGCCGAGCATCTGAAGCCGCAATTCGAGGTGTCCGAAGTGTCGGAAAACCCGGCGGGACCAGAGCCGTTTTATGCCAACCTGTCGGACCGCGTCGCCTCTGCCGTGCTGGCGGGGACGTATGACCGCGCTATTCTGGTCTGCGGCACCGGAATCGGGGTCTGCATTTCGGCCAACAAGGTGCCGGGCATCAGGGCCGCCCTGTGCCATGACACCTATTCGGCGGAACGCGCGGCCCTGTCGAATGACGCGCAGATCATCACCATGGGCGCGCGGGTGATCGGGCCGGAACTGGCCAAGGCGATTGCCGAAGCCTACCTTGCGCAGACCTTCGATCCGGCAGGGCGCAGCGCCGGCAATGTCGACGCGATCAACGCGGTGGACGCGAAATACACCAGATAGGCAAGCCCGGCTAAAACGCCGCCGCGTCCTTCGCCCTTTGTGAGCGATTGTTCATATAGACTTGCGCCTGCCGCTGCGACAGGGCGTCCCAGGTTGCGCGCGCTGCCTGTTCGGGGTCAATCCGGCCTGCGGTGCGGGTCATCGCATCGACCGCCTCCTGAAATCCCGCGAACCAGCCCGCCCCGACTGCGGCAGAGATCCCGGCACCCAAAGCCGATGCCTCGTTCGACAGGCTGCGGATCACCGGCAACCCCGTGGCATCGGCGATCATCCTGAGCCAGGCCTCATTGGCCGCCCCACCGCCGATGGCCAGAATGTGCTGCGGGTCCAGACCTTCGCGGCGCATCGCCTGCAAGGCGCGGGCGAATTCCAGTGTGATGGCTTCCAGTGCTGCGCGAAACAGGTGGGCGGTCGTATGGGCGGCAGTCATGCCGGTAAAGCTGGCTGTCGCCTCACCGTCCCAGTGCGGGTCCATGCAGCCGACGATATAGGTGCAGACCGTTACCCCGTCAGACCCCACCGGAATGGACGCTGCCTGCGCCTCCAGCCGGGCAAAAACGTCAGGATCGCGCCGCCCGCCTGCAAAGTTGTCGACGAACCAGTTGAGAAAGAACGCTCCCCCGCGCTGTACCGCCTCCAGCAGATAGCCGGTTCCGGTGGGCGAGATCAGCGTGCGCCAATAGGGGCTTATGTCGGGGTGAGGCGACCACATGCCGCCGACCACCGCGGTGCCAAGGTTCAGATAGACCGCGCCGGGTGCTATGGCCCCGACCCCAAGCCCCGCGCAATGCCCGTCGCCGCCTGCGCTAAAAACCGGCGTACCGGGGCGCAGGCCGGTTTCCCTTGCGGCGTCCAGCGTGATTGTGCCGATGGTCTGGCCGGGTGCATGGACCGCAGGCAGCTTGCTGACTGGGATTTGCAGATGGTCGAGCAACGGTTGCGACCATGTCTTGGCCGCGATGTCGAAAATGCCGAAGGGGTCGGCGCTGGTCCAGCTTGCCGCCGCAGTCCCGGTCAGCTTGCGGGTCAGATAGCCGTGCACATCGACGATCGAGGCGGC
Organism: Rhodobacterales bacterium; assembly: GCA_038246975.1. GTDB lineage: Bacteria > Pseudomonadota > Alphaproteobacteria > Rhodobacterales > Rhodobacteraceae > JAIYDJ01. The sequence goes on from JBBRVJ010000268.1 coordinate 3,947, forward strand.
GCTGTCCAAAAGGTCGGGCGTGTGCTGCCGCATCCAGCGCAACCGATAGATACACGGCACCACATCCACCGGTTTGCCGGAAATCCGGTGCAAGGTCTCGGCCCCGATCTCGCGGGCCAGCAATCTGGTCGTGGCCTCGGCGCGGGTATCCAGCCACAA
>JBBRVJ010000269.1:0-3989 GCA_038246975.1 Rhodobacterales bacterium
CAGGTAGTAATAACCGATGGCCGCGATCGTGAGGTTCAATTGAACGGGGTCGATGCCGGGGCGGAACACGCCTGCGGCGACGCCGCGCGACAGGATACCTTCGACCATCGCGACAAAGCGGCGGCTGTAGACCTTGACCACTTCGGATTTTTTCAGGTGGCGGGCGCGGTGCAGGTTTTCGCTGTTCACCAGCGTCAGGAACTCGGGATTCTTGAGGTAGTAGTCCCAGGTGAAGCGCACCAGTTTTTCGAGCGCCTCCTTCGGTTCCAGATGATCGAGTTGCAGTTTCTGTTCGGCGGTGCGGATCGCGACATAGGCATCTTCCAGCACGGTCTGGAACAAGACCTCTTTGCTGGAAAAGTAGTGATAGATCATTCGTTTGTTCGCTTTTGCCCGTTCCGCGATGATGTCCACCCGCGCACCGCCCAGCCCGTTCCTGGCGAACTCCTTCTTGGCCGCATCCAGAATGCGCGCCTTCGTTGCCTCAGCATCGCGGACGCGGATCTTTGGTGTTGACGTCTTTTGCGGGTCCACGGGCGTGGTCAAAGGGGTAGTCCTCCGTTGCCATGATGCATTGCACCACGCCGTTTCTTATACGGGTCGGTTCGTCAGCGTCAAAGACGTTCCGCAACCTTTCCCGTTCGGGCGGTACGAAAGATCCTTGACTCGACGCATGTCAGAAAAGTAACTAGATAGTGCATTATGGAGGTAGGTCCGTCGTTGGGCCGGGCATTTCCAATCTGCCTGTTCCCGCATCGCCCTCAGCGCCTGAACCAACCGTCAAAGGCCGAGGAACCGACAAAAGGGAGGAAGACCATGTCGACATTCCTCAAGGACTTCATTGAGCGCGAGACAATCAGCCGCCGTAATTTCCTGCTCGCTTCCGCGGCGGGGATCACTGTGGCGGCGCTGCCGGGCAGCATGGCGCGTGCGGCGTCGACGATCCGGCGATGGTATGGAGCTACCGCGACCGGGCCAACCTGTATTGGTTGTCGATCGTCTCTGGCGGAGAAGCTTTCGCGGAAAGCATCGGCAAGACCAAGGAGGACATAATCAGCCTGATCAACGAAGGTTCCTCGGAAAAGTCGCTCGCCGACATCAAGGCGTTCCTCCCCAAAAACAACGGAAACTGCGCGATTGCCTGCGATGCCAACGACAGCCCGAACGCCCGTCCTGTGGTAGAGGCCGTGCGCGATGGCGGTGGCTATATCACGACGATCTGGAACAAGACCGACGACCTGCACCCTGGGACATCGGCGACAACCACGTCAGCCATGACCTGGTCGGACGAGAAACCCGCAGAGGAAAACCGCGCGCATTCTGTTTGCGGCAATGGGCGGCAAGGGCGGCGTGGTACATCTGGGCGGCATCGCGTCGAACAACCCGGCCATCGAGCGGTTGAGCGGGTTGAAGAACGCGCTGAAGGACTTCCCCGACATCACCTTGCTGGACGCGCAACCCGCCGACCGGGACACCCAGAAGGCCAACGAGATCATGGCGCAGGTCCTCTCCCGTTATGGCGACGAGATCACTCGACTCGACGCCCACCTATGACTGGAACGACTTCTGGGGCCAGTCCAACGGCGGTATCGTTTACAAGTAACCTGAAGTGGCGGCGGGCAGGGAGACCTGCCCGCCTTCGTTCGATCTGGGCGAAGGGAGGGGGCCTGATGTGACGGGATTTCACGCGAGACAATCATTCGTCGGGCACCGCTCATGGTGCTGACGACCGCCGCGCTGTCGCATTCGTGAAATAGGGGGCCGGGATGTATCAGCTTTCTGGTCGAACTCGATGGTGTGAAACTTCCCGGTCGTGGCCATGAGATTTCGCTGAAGCTGCATGCGGGCGAGGTGTTGTGTCTGGTGGGTACGGAAGGTTCAGGGCGCGAGGCAATCCTGCGCACCATCTATGGCATGCGCAAACCGGTGGGCGGGCGCCTGGTCATCAAGGGCACGGCGGTAAAAGCCTTTACCCCGCGCGAGGCCGTTGCGCCCGACTGCACGCCGGGGGCAAAGCCAGCGCTGTTCGGCCTTTTGCATTACATGATCTGAGGAACGGAAATGGATTTTCAGCGCATCAAGCCGCATCTGCCCTGATCACCCTTCTGATGCTGGTTGCCGTCGTAGGGGTCGTGGACGACACGTTCCTGAAACCCGCGAACCTGCTGTCGCTGGCGGGCGACATCGTGCCTTTGTTCATCATGGCTTTGGGGCTGACCTTTGTGATTTACATCGGTGGCATCGTCGCGGTCGATGGCCAATATGGTGACGGTGGTTGCCTCGCTTTATCTGGCGAGCCTTGGGCTTTCGGTGGCGCTAATGTGCGTCGCGGCGGGGTTCTTTTTTGGGAATGGTGTCGGGCTATGTGACGACCCGGTTGCTGGTACCGTCGTTCATTTCGACCACTGCGGTGGGCGGGATCGCGTTTTCCTTGGCGCAGTGGTTATCCGGGCAGCGTGCGCCGCCGTCTTTGTCGCGCCAAGGCGGTTCGGCGCGGCTCTCTGCCACCGCGTGCGATCTTATCCGCAAGGGCGGGCATTTGGCGTTCTTTGGCGCAACAGGGCCGGACATCCTGCGCACGTTACTGAAGGAGACCAGCCTGAAAGGCTTGGTTGCAAGGATTGGCTGCGACATGCACGATGCGCTGATGCGGCTTGCGCATGGGCGGTTCGGGACGGATGAATTTACCGGCGCGGAAGATCCGCCGGACCGGATTGCCGATGCGTTTGGCGCGCTGGCCGCACGGCCCTGTGATCCGAAAACGCACGTCGTGATGGGCTGAGGCCCGATGATGGGCAGCGCGAGTTGCCTGAAACAGGAAACGGAGTTTCTGCCATGGATCAGACCAGCAAAATCCTGACCGTACCCGCCGCACCGCGCGAGTTTGGCTATTACGTCGATGGGGCATGGCATGGCGGGCGGCCGTTGTTCGAGCGGTCATCGCCCGGCCATTCGGTGCCGGTCACGCTGATCCCGAAATGCACGGTAGAAGACCTGAACGCCGCCGTCGCCGCCGCTCGCCGGGCGTTCGAGGATCGCCGCTGGGCGGGGCTTTCGGGCGCGGCACGCGGGGCAGTGCTGCAGCGGGCCGCCGAATTTCTGCGCAAAAGGCGCGACGAGTTTGCCTATTGGGAAGTGTTGGAAAACGGCAAGCCGATTTCGCAGGCGAGGGGCGAGATCGAGCATTGCATCGCCTGTTTCGAGGTGGGGGCCGGGGCCGCGCGTTTGTTGCACGGCGACACTTACAACAACCTTGGCGACGGTTTGTTCGGCATGGTTCTGCGCGAACCTATCGGTGTTGTGGGGCTGATCACGCCGTGGAACTTTCCGTTCCTGATCCTGTGCGAACGCGTGCCGTTCATTCTTGCCTCGGGCTGCACGATGGTGGTCAAGCCGTCCGAAGTGACCTCTGCCACTACCTTGCTCTTGGCCGAGGTTCTGGCTGAGGCGGGATTGCCTGCGGGCGTCTATAATGTGATCACCGGGTCGGGCCGCAATATCGGGCAGGCGCTGACCGAGCATCCGGATGTGGACATGCTGTCGTTCACCGGATCGACCGCGGTGGGGCGGTCTTGCGTGCATGCGGCGGCGGACAGCAATTTCAAGAAACTGGGGCTGGAGCTTGGCGGCAAGAATCCGATCATTGTCTTTGCCGACAGCAATCTTGAGGATGCCGCCGATGGTGCCGCGTTCGGCATCAGCTTCAACACCGGGCAATGCTGCGTGTCGTCCAGCCGTCTGATTGTGGAGCGGTCGGTTGCGGCAGAATTCGAGGCGCTGGTGGCAGCCAAGATGGCGAAGATTCGGGTTGGTGATCCGTTGGATGAGGCTACGCAGGTGGGGGCAATAACGACGGATGCGCAGAACGCGGTGATCATGGGCTATATCGCGCGCGGTCAGGCCGAAGGCGCGCGGTTGGTGTCGGGCGGAGCAGCGATTGACCGGGGCAAAGGACAGTATATCCAGCCGACGTTGTTTTCGGGTGTGAC
>JBBRVJ010000270.1:0-3971 GCA_038246975.1 Rhodobacterales bacterium
ACAGCGAATCCGGGTTACCCTCAACCTTCGGTGAACCGGACTGACATACTTCGCAACCGAGGCTGCGACGGTGTAGCTTGTGCGACATGTGACCGCCCTTTCACCAAGGATAGCCGTGTTTGGAAGTCCCGAAGTCTCCGATCCGCGCGGCGCTGGCTTATGTCTGGAACGGCGGGCCGTCGACTGACGGCATTCCGGCGCGGGTCATGGCGCAGATCGAACTTCGCGAGGCGCGGGCCGAGCGGTTGATCGGCTGGGTGCAACTGGCGGTCGTTCTGTTTTTTGCGACGCTGTATTTCATCGCACCGCGGGCCGAAGGGGCGACGGCTGCGAATTATGTCTGGATGACGCTGGCCGGCTATTTCGCCTTTACCCTGTTCCGTCTTGGCCTGTCCTACCGGATCACCTTGCCGCGCTGGGTTCTGGTCTTGTCGATCGTCGTCGACATCTGCCTGCTGTGCGGGCTGATCTTTTCGTTCCACATCCAGTATGCCCAGCCTCCGGCGTTCTATCTGAAAGCCCCGACGCTGGCCTATGTCTTTATCTTCATCGCGGTGCGGACCCTGCGCTTTGACCCGCGTTTCGTGCTGATGACCGGGATATTCGGCGCGGTGGGGTGGCTGTCGCTGGTCGCCTTTGCGCTGATTGCGGACGGACAGAACATGTATATCACCCGCGACTACGTGGAATACATGACCTCGAACGCCATCCTGGTTGGCGCGGAAATCGACAAGACGCTGACCATCCTTGGCGTCACGGTGATCCTGTCGCTGGCGCTGTATCGCGGGCGGCAACTGCTGTTCGACGCGATCCGCAGCCAGGCGGCGGCGGAAGACCTGTCGCGGTTCTTTGCCCCCGAGGTGGCCAGTTCGATCACCCTGTCCGACAGCCTGCCGAGTGCAGGCCATGGCGAGACGCGGGCGGCGGCAATCCTGTTCGTCGATGTGCGCGCCTTTACCGCCGGGGCCGAGGCCCTGCCGCCCGAGGCGGTGATGCAGGTGCTGGCGCTCTATCAGGACACTGCCGTCGCCCGGATCGAACAGCATGGCGGGCGGGTCGACAAGTTTCTGGGCGACGGTATTCTGGCGACCTTCGGTGCGGTCAGCGCGAGCGAGACCTATGCCGCCGATGCGCTGCGCGCAGCTATGGCAGTGCTGGCGGCAGTGGACGGGCAGGCCGGGGCCTTTGCCGCCGTGGGTTGGCAAGGGCGGTTCCACATCTGCGCCGCCGTCGCCAGTGGCGGAGTGACCGTCGGCGTGGTGGGGTCGCAGGGCAGGCTGGAGTTCACCGTGATCGGCCACGCGGTCAATCTGGCGGCCAAGCTGGAGAATGCCAACAAGGATCAGCAAAGCCGCCTGCTGACCGACGCCGACACCTGGAGCCGGGCCGAGGCGCAAGGCTACGACGGCCCCGCCCTTGACCTGCGCCCCGGGTTGGCGATCCCGGGGCTGTCGCGCAAGGTCGATGTGGTGGTGGTGCAGGACTGACACCGCGCCCGGAACGCGGGTCCGGCGGACAGGTCAGTGCTTTCCGCGCGTCCCGCACGCCCGACGTTTGTCCAGCGGTTATCCGACACTGCTTTCCCGCCCGAGCCCGGTGGTTAACCCAGCAACGGCCCGCTATCGTGACGCCCGGACCGCGAGCATGGAGACCGCAGATGACGCCCGAGAAAATGGCCCTGACGATGGGCCTCGACATCCCCGATTTCGATCTGGTCGGCTATTACGGCACCGAACGGGGCACGATGAAACCCTGTCACCGGATGGGAAACCTCTTGTTCCTGTCGGGTCATGTGGCGCAGATCGGCAGTCAGATCACCCATAAAGGCCGGCTTGGCGCGGACCTGACCACAGAACAGGGCTATGCTGCGGCGCGGCAGACGGGGATCAATGTGCTGGCGGGAATACGGCAGGCGGTGGGGTCGCTGGACCGCGTGAAAAGCATGGTCCGCACGTTGAATTTCGTTGTTTGTACAGAGGGTTACGAGGATGTGCATCTGGTGTCTTCTGGCCTGTCTGACCTGCTGGTCGAGGTGTTCGGACCGGAGAGGGGTCTTGGCGGACGGGCCACGATCGGCGTCATGGCACTTGCGGGCGGGGTGTGTTTCGAGACCTGGGCGACGGTCGAGATCGACGACTGACGGAGCGGTGCGTGACATCACGCACCCTACGCGTCAACACACGACCTCGATCAGAAACGGACCCTTGCGGATCATCGCCGCGCCAAACGCGGCAACAAACCGGTCTGTATCGGTGACGCGAATGCCGTCCACCCCATCCCCCTTGGCCAGCGCCACCCAATCCAGCCTCGGGTCGGCCACGTCCAGCAACCGGAGGGCGTTGCGACCGACCGACGATACGCCGACATTCGGCAACTCTCCCCGCAAAATCTGGTAGGGCCATCGGCAAGGACTACCACCAATAAGGCTAGTTCCTTCCGCGCCACGGTCCGCATTGCCTGTAGCATGTACCTCGCCGACCTATCGCCAGTCAGCGCCAAGACCTTGCAGTCGGGACGCTCATTTCGCCTGTATGGTCGGCAGCCGGACGGACAGCGATTGGACAGCGGCCTCGGTCACGTCCGCCATCGGGCCGGGAAACCGCAGGATGAACCGGCGGCGGTCGGTGCGGATCACGGTGATGACGGTTTCAAGATCGGGGCAGCCGGGGTCGTGACAGGCAAGCTCGGCCAGCATGATGGTGTCGTTGTCCGACAGGTCCATCAACGCAGCAACCCATGCTTTCAGCCGTTCGGTCACCACGGGATCGGCGGGGGGCTTGCGTTTGAACAGGCCCAGCATCAGCCGCTAGCTTGGCGAAGGAGGGGCCGCCCAAGGGGCGCCCATAGCATCAGCCCGTCTTCGGCGGCCGCCAGCATCCAGCCGGAATCGGGCGTCACGGTCAGATGGGTGATCGCGGCTTCGCTGCGGCGCTTGATGACGCGGGGCTGTGCTATGGGGTCGAGTTCGCTGAACAGCACGACGCCGTTTTCAAACCCGCACAGCAGCCCGTCATGGCCGGGCAGAGCGGCAACCGACGTGGCGAGTTCATCACCGTCATAGCACAGCAAGAGCGGCTTTTTTCCCATCGGGCCGTTTGCCCCGTCAAAGGGCCAGCAGATCGCCTCTTGCGCGCCGCTGGAGGCAAGGAACGGCAGCTTGCCGACCCAGTCCATCGACTTGACCCGTGCCGGATAGCCCGACATCCGCATGTCGACCTTGTCGCGCACCCGCCAGCCGTGCAGGGCGTTTTCCTGCATCGTCGTGACGATAAAGCGGTTGTCCGGGCTCCACGTCACGCCGACATGGCTGCCCGCCCATTTCAGCGTTGCAGGTTTCCAGTCTCGCCGCCCGCGTGTCCAGAGCGTCACGCCGCCGTAATGTGCGACCGCCAGCCGCTCGCCCTTGCGGTCGAACGCGAGGCCGCCGACGGTGCTGGGATGATCGAGCGCATGGGCGCGCCCCTCGGCGTCGCGGATATGCGCGGTCTTGCCGACCGAGGCCGCCCAGGTGCCATTGCGGGCCGTGGCCACGCAATCCACCCAGCGGTTGCCGAAACTGGCGAGCTCTGTCACCGCCCCGTCTTCGCTCACCTGCAGCAGCCGCCCGTCATCGCCCCCGGTCAGCACGCCCGTGCCTTGGCGGGCCATGCACAGCACGGTGCCGGGGTGGGCGGGCAGTTCCTGCATTGGCAGGTCAGGCCGGAAAATCCGCACCTGCCCGTCGCCAAAGCCCACAAACACCGCATCCCCCGCCGCAACGGCGCTGGTCGGCACCGCGTCGCAGATGAAATACCGCCCGAGCTTTTCGATGGCCGTAGGCTCGGTCGGGCGGGCGACCGGGTCGAGGATCGTCATGCCGCCTTGCATGCCTCAAACCCTTCGCGCAGGCCCATGCTGTCAAGGTTGCGGCCGATGAACACCAGCTTCGTCTCGCGCTTCTTGCCCTCCGGCCATGGCCCCAAGAGGCTGCC
>JBBRVJ010000271.1:0-3962 GCA_038246975.1 Rhodobacterales bacterium
CCTCCAGAAACGAGGCATAACGGAACCCCCCCGCCCAGATCAGGTCTGGGTCATCCGCCAACCCGTCCTCAAGTCCCCGCAGCGCCAGATCGACCATCCCTGCCACCATCGCCGCATCGGTGCGCGTCGGGCGGCGCGGCAAGGCAGGCCGCGTCGACACACGCCCCAGCGTCTGCGCCTCGACCAACCCGGCCAGAACATCGGGGCCCACAACCATCAGCCCCATCGTCTGGCCCGGCCCCTCCAGCACCGCGATCAGTGCGCGGTCCGGCAGCAGTTCCAGCAGTTCGGCCATCGACAGCCGCACAATCGTCAACTGGCTCACCTCCAGCCCGACCCGCGCCGCGTCGCGCGCCGCCCGCGCCAGTGCCAGCCGCCACGCCCGGTCAGCCCCCGGCCCGCCATCAGGGGCCTCCAGCCGCGACGCCGAAACCTTCCTGCGGATCACCCCATCCAGCGCTTCTGCCACCGCGAACCCCGTGTTGCCAGCCTCATGTTCAGACTGCCCCGAAATCCCCTAACGATCCGTTCACGCAGCCCCAGAGATCCGCGTTTTTTCCAACCGCAGCGGCAGCATCACCCGGAACGCCGCCCCGCGCTGGCCCGGCAGGTAGGTGATCGTGCCGCCCAGATTGGCCATCACCTCGCGGCAGATCGCCAAGCCCAACCCCGCCCCCCCGGCGCGGGTTTCATCCGACAGGCGGGCGAATTTCTCGAACACCACCGCCTGCGCGTCCTTGGGAATCCCAGCGCCGTTGTCGATGAAATCCACCGTCACCCGGCCACCCTTTTGCCGCACCGCGATGCGCAGTACCGGGTCGGGCGCGTCGCAATACTTGCGGGCGTTGGAAATCAGATTGATGAACACCTGCACCAGCCGGTCGGCATCGGTCTTCAAATAAATTTCTTCCGCCCCGATCCCGCGTTGAATGTCGAAGCTGCGCTCGGGCCGGGTGTGGCTTGACGCGGCCAGCGCGCGGTCGATCATCTGGCCCAGATTGGCCATCCCGATGGTCAACTGCACCGTCCCGTTTTCCAGCACGGTCAGGTCCAGCAGATCATCCAGCAGACGCGTCAGCCGAACCGCCTCGGTCAGAATGATCCGTCCGAACTCGGCCACTTGCGCGGGCGGCAGGTCGCCCTCGGTCAATATCTCGGAAAATGCGCGGATCGAGGTCATCGGTGTGCGCAACTCGTGGCTCACCTGGCTCAGGAACCCATCCTTTTGCACCGAAAGCTGGGTCAGCCTTTCGTTCACCTCGCGCAACTGCCGGGCGGTGCGGGACAATTCGTCCTGCTGACTTTCCAGCCGCGCCGAATACTCCATGATCTGCGCGGTTTCATTGGCCACCGCCATCAGGTTCTCGACCGTAACCTTGGCTGGCCCGAACATCTGGCTGATCATCGCATGGGACGTTGCTGCCCCCACCACCCCCGCCAGACGCCGCTCCAACGCGGCCACGAAATCGGGGGTCGGGTCGGGCAGATAGCCCTGCTTGCCCTGCGCGCCTGCCTCGGCCTCAAAGAACGACAGCGCGGCCTCGTCCCCCAGAATCCGCTGCGCCAGCATCAACAGCGCCTCGGGGTCCGCCTGTACCCGCGCCCAGCCCAAAGGCCCGGTCTGCGCCTCGTCGTCAAAGGCGTTCACGAAGGCCAGACCCTGCATCCGTTCGACCGGATCGGGAAAGGTCAGGATCGACCCGATCAGAAACGCCGCCGTGTTCAGGACCAGCGACCAGAACACCGCATGAATCAACGGGTCCATCCCGGTGACGCCGAACAACCCCTGCGGTCGCAGCCAACCGATGCCCCACGGCCCCTGCGCGAACACCTCGGCCGACATCATCGCCCCCGGCCCGAACGACGGCAGGAACAGCGCATAGGCCCAGACCGCCGAGCCAAGGATCATCCCCGCTGCCGCCCCCGTCTTGGTCGCCCCGCGCCAGAAGATGCCGCCAATCATCGCAGGCAACACCTGTGCCACCCCGGCAAAGGCGATGAATCCGATCGCGGTCAGCGCCGCCGACCCGCCCGACATCCGGTAATAGGCATAGCCCAGCGCCAGCACCGCCCCGATGCACACCCGCCGCGCGAGCAACACCACGCGGCGCAGATCGCCGCTGGCCGACGCACGGGGGCGCAGCCGCAACCAGACCGGCATGACGACATGGTTCGACAGCATGGTGGCAAGGGCGATGGATTCGACAATCACCATGCTGGTCGCACTGGAAAATCCGCCCAGAAACGCCAGCATCGCAAGCGCCCCCTGCCCCTCGGCCAAGGGCAGGGTCAGCACGAACATGTCGGGGTTGGACCCCGCAGGCAGCCGCTCCAACCCCATGACGGCAATTGGCACGATGAAGAGACTCATCGCGAACAGATAGGCCGGAAACGCCCAACTGGCCCGCGCCAAATGGGATTCGTCGGCGTTCTCGACCACCATGACCTGAAACATCCGCGGCAGACAGATTACCGCCGCCGCCGACAGGCAGATCAGCCCGGTCCAGCGCCCCGGCTGCAAATCCCAATCGGAAATCGGACTGGCATTGATCCGCGCCATGATGTCGGCAGGCCCATCGGCCAGCCCCCAGACCACGAATATGCCCACCGCCAGCAAGGCCACCAGCTTGACCACCGCCTCGACGGCAATCGCCATCACGATGCCGTGGTGCTGTTCGTTCGCATCCAGATTGCGCGTGCCGAACAGAATGGTGAACAACGCCAGCCCCGCTGCGACCCATATTCCGGTCGAGGCCTGATCGGGCGGCGCCCAACCCCCGGGCGTGCCACTGGCGAACACGCCAAAACTCAACGTCACCGATTGCAGTTGCAGCGCGATGTACGGCGTAGCGGCCACAACCGCGATCACCGTGGCAATCACGCCCAAAGCGTTGGACTTGCCGAACCGGCTGGAAATCAGATCGGCAATCGAGGTGACGCGCTGCTGCCGCCCGATCCGCACCAGCTTGCGCAACACCCACCACCAGCCGACAAACACCAGCGTCGGCCCCAGATAGATCGTCAGAAACTCCAGCCCCGACCGCGCCGCATAGCCCACGGCGCCGTAGAACGTCCACGCCGTGCAATAGATCGACAGCGACAGGGTATAAACCAAAGGCGAGCGCAAGAATCCCGACGTGCCCCGGCTTGCCCGTCGTTCGGCAAAGAACGCAACCAGAAACAGGATGACCACATAGACCAGACAGGACAGGACAAGCACGTTGAACGGCATTTCAGGGGCGATCCTCTGGCCGGTCCTTCGCCGCCTTGTCTCCCTCGCCCCCCGACCCGCGCAGCCCCCGTGCCAGCATCGCCGCCACCCCGATCAGCCCGGCCCAGACCCCGAACAGATACAACCCGTCCTGCGCCGTATCGCGCGCCGCCGTATCTGCCGGGGCCCACAGGATCGGAAGCAAAATCAGAAACGCGCCAAACACCGGCACCAACCGCGCCGCATCGTTCAACCGCCGCCGCCGATAGCCCGATCTGGCCAGGAACAGCGGGCGCTTCATGCCCCCTCCATCAACCCGCGTACCGCCGCGACCATCTCGGCATTGGCAAACGGCTTGGTCATGAAGGCCGACACACCGGCCCGCGTCGCGGCCTCGCGGTCCCGCCCCTGTCCCTTGGCGGTCAGCATCATCACCGGCAGGTTCTGCGTCGCAGGGTCGGCGCGCAAGTGCAGCAACACGTCCATCCCGCTCATCCCCGGCAGCATCAGGTCAAGGATCACCAGATCGGGCCGGCGCCGCGCCACCGCGACCAAAGCCGCCCGCCCGTCGCCCAGCACCGACACCTCCCATCCCTGACGGCCCAGCAGAAACCGGATCGCCTCGGCAATATTCGGCTCGTCCTCGATCAGCAGCACCTGCCCCGCCATCGACCGCCCTCCCAAGCCCCGCTTTCCCGCAACTATCACGGCAAACCCGGCCCAAGTCAAAACCCCAGTCCGGCCCTTGGCC
>JBBRVJ010000272.1:0-3879 GCA_038246975.1 Rhodobacterales bacterium
AGGCGAGGTTTTTCATCCCGATCGCGGCCTTGGCCCGCACCAGGCCGATCGTGCGCACCAGGGTGCCGCCCATGTCGTTGGCCAGCGCGCCGAAGATGTACTCGACCCGGACCCAAGCCCCAAAATCCGACATCGTGACCAGCCCATTTTCTTCCGCCACCGGGCCGGTCACGGCAATGGCCCAGGTATTGTTTGCGGGCGAGGGGGTCAGCCAGACCACCGCGTTTTGGTCAGCATCCAATTCGGCCGCGCGGTCATATCCGGCCGCCGCATCGTTCCAGATGTCCTGATCGCCTTCGTTAAAGAAGAAAGCCGCGTTTCCGGTGTATTCGGGATAAATGTCGATCTGATTGGCCAACAAGGCCTCGCGCACGACTTGCGTGCTGCCCAGTTGCAGGCGGCGTTCCACCGGAAGCCCTGCATCTTCCAGCGCCAGCGCGATGATATTGCCCAGTAGTCCACCTTCGGTGTCGATTTTGGACGACACGACAATCTCTGCGGACGCGGCCGAAGCAATCGCGATCGGCATCCCCGCAGCGGCGGAAAGAAGGCTTGGTTTCAGCATGTCATTCATTCCTGATGCGCGTGATTTGGGCGGGGACGGTGCCGTGACGTTCTGATCCCAAGCCTCAAACGCATGACGGCGATATTCGTTCCGTGGTGTCCGCGGCAGACACGGGGGCAAGAGGACCTGGTCTGCCTATCTGACGCGGCGCAGGAAGCTTTCCGTGCGTTTGTCGCGCGGTGCATCGAACAGTTGCGCGGGCGGCCCCTGTTCGACGATACGCCCGCCATCCATGAAGATCACCCGGTCGGCAATCTCGCGCGCGAATTGCATCTCGTGCGTGACGATCAGCATTGTCGGCCGCCGTTCGGCCACACGACGCATCAGGTCCAGCACCTCGCCCACCCATTCAGGATCAAGCGCGGATGTCGGCTCGTCGAACAGCATCAGGCTTGCGTCCAGCGCCATCGCGCGGCCGATGCCGATGCGCTGTTGTTGCCCACCTGACAGGGCCGCCGGATAAGCCCCGGCCTTGTCCGCCAACCCGATCTCACGCAGGATTGCATCCGCCCGCGAATTGGCGTCTGCACGGGGTTTGCGTTGCACGGTGATCAGGGCTTCTGTGATGTTTTCGCGCGCGGTTTTGTTGGCAAACAGCGAATAGTTCTGGAACACAAACGCGGTGCGTCGGCGCAACGCGAGGATGTCTGCGAGCCGCGCCGTGGCCGCGTCAACCGTCAGATCACCGATCCGAATCACGCCACCGTCGGGACGGTCGAGGTAGTTCAGACAGCGAAGCAGCGTCGATTTTCCCGTCCCGGACGGGCCGATGACCGCCACCCGCTCACCCGCCGCGATGTCGAGATCGATGGCGTTCAGCACCGTGTTCGCGCCGTAGCGTTTGGTCAGTCCGCGGATGCTGATCATCGGGCCAGCGCCTTGTTCAGGCGACGCTCAAGCCGCTTTTGCAGAAAGGACAACATCTCGACGATGGCCCAGTACAGCACCGCCACGACAAGAAACGCCTCGAAATACAAAAAGCTGCCAGCCGCTTCCTTTTGCGTGGCACCCATCATTTCGGTCACGCCAAGGGTAAACGCCAGAGATGTGCTTTTGATCATGTCGATGAAGTAATTGACCAGCGTCGGGGCGGCGATGCGTGCCGCCTGCGGCAGGATGATGCGGCGCATCGACTGCGTTTGCGTCATGCCGACGGCCTGCGCCGCCTCCCACTGGCTGCGGTCGACGCCGAGGATCGCGGCTCGGATGCTTTCGGCCATATAGGCCGAAAAATGCAGCGTCAGCCCGATGATCGCGGCCGTCACGCCGTTGATCCCGGCCAACGCGGGCAAAATCTGAGGCAGGCCGTAGTAGAACAGGAACAACTGCACCAACAGCGGCGTGCCCCGGAAGAAGCTGATGAACAGTTGTACAAACAGGTCCAGAACCGGCACGCGCACCACGCGTTCGACCGCCATCAGGCTGGCCAGCACCAGCGCGCCAACCATCGCAGCCATTGCCATGCCGATGGTCAGCGGCACATAGCCAAGGATGACAGGCGCCAGACCCAGCATGTAGTCAAGATCAAGCGCGCGCATGTTTCAGCCCGCAGGCGCGGTTACGTCAAGGCCGAGCCATTTCTCGGAGATGGCCCGCAAGGTGCCATCGGCCTTCATCTCGGTCAGTGTGGCGTCAAGCCGGTCCCGCAACGCAAGACCCTCGGGGTCATTTCGGAACGGCAGAGCATTCTGGATCTCGCTGAACGGCGGGCCGGCGAGGGCCAGCGGCAGCGGGCTTTCCTTGATGACCTGCGCCGAGGAGACCCGGTCCATCACAAAGGCATCGACGCGCCCAAGCGCCGTGTCCTGCTCGATGTTGCTCTCATAGGTGCGGATGTCGATCTCACTCGCAAAGGGCAGTTCACGCAACAGTTGCTCGAAGTTCGACCCGAGATTGACCGCCACTGTGCGGCCCCGCAGGCTGTCTACGCCGGTGATCTCGGTCTCGCGGCCCAGCCTCACCACCACCTGCGCGCCGTCATAGACATAGGGCTGGCTGAAGGCGAACTTCGCCTCGCGGTCGGGTGTGACAGTGATCTGATTGGCAATGGTGTCGATTCGACCCGCTTCCAGCGCGCCGATCAGACCCGAGAACGACATTGTGGAAAACTCCACAGTATCGCCAGTCCGTTCGGCAAGGGCATTCATCAGATCGACCTCAAAACCTTGCAGCGTGTCCTGCCGGACAAAGGTGAAGGGGAAATACCCGCCCGACATGCCAACGCGGATGGTGTCTGCAGTGGCGGGAAGGACAAGCGTCACCGCCAGCAACGTGGCAAGTGATGTGGATTTCAGCATCGAATACTCCTGTGTCCGGCCCATCGGGTCATGTGCAAAACGCGCGCTCAACTGGTTGCGTTCCATGGCAGGCTCGGCAGCGCCGGAGATCAGGCCGATGGTCGACAACGATCCAACAATCCAGAGTACTGCAGGCACGGCACCGCATCACAATGCTGATCGACCGTGGCGCGGTTTGCATGCCTCAGTTTTCGCGGCCGCCTGACATCTCAGACCTCTTTCGCATCGGCGATGGCATAGGGTAGCAGCTCAGTGACCGTCGGATGGATCCCGGTCATGACGCGAATGTCGCGGTCGGTAAGGCCCTGATAAAGCGCGGGCAGCAGGAACTGCACCGCCTCGTCACCGTGAAATCCGATGATTGCGGCCCCCAGAAGCTGGCGGGTTTTGGCGTCGAAGATGACCTTCATCATCCCGCGTGTTTCGCCCACCTCGACAGCACGGCCGACCCGCGCCATCGCCCGCGTGCCTACCAGAACCCGGTGCCCGGCGGCGCGCGCCTCGGCCTCGCTCATGCCGATCCGGCCAAGGGGCGGATCGATGAACAGCGCATATACCGGCTTGCGGTCACTGATCTTGCGGTCCTCGCCGTCCAGAAGGTTACCTGCGACGATCTCGAAATCATTGTAGGCGGTATGGGTAAAGGCTCCCCGGCCGTTCGCCTCACCCAGCACCCAGATATGCGGCTGCGCACTGCGGCAGGTATCGTCTACCGGGATGGCACCGCGCGGGTCGGCGGAAAGGCCCGCCGCATCGAGCCCCAGATCATCCGTATTGGGCCGCCGACCGGTGGCGACCAGCAGGTGGCTGCCCGTCAGGGCGACATCCTCACCCGCGGCGGTGCGAAAGCGCGCCGTGATGCCGGGGTCGGCCCCGGCAAAGGACAGATCGGTGATCCCGACCTCGATACGGATGCCCTCGCCCGTCAGGATCTCATGGATATGTGCGGCGATATCGGAATCCTCGCGGGCAAGGAATTTGGGTGCTGCTTCAAGCACGGTCACGTCGGCCCCAAAG
>JBBRVJ010000273.1:0-3836 GCA_038246975.1 Rhodobacterales bacterium
GATCGTCGATGTCGAAGCGGGAACTTTATCGGCAGGACAATCAGTCCTGATCCGCGACGGAATGATTGCCGAGGTGGGAACCGTCATCGCCACGCCGGGCGATGACGTCACCCGCTACGATGCAAACGGCCAATACCTGATCTCTGGTCTTTGGGACAGTCATATCCATATTTTCTCCTCCCCGACCGAGCCCGACAGCGCGCTGCCGCTTTATCTGATCAACGGGATCACCGGCATCCGCGACATGGGCGCGATGTGGCCCATCGCCGATCAACTCGCACTTCAATCACGGATCGCAGCGGGCGACGTCTTGGGGCCAAGACTGATCCTGTCGGGGGCTTGGGTCGATGCCCAGCCGGGATCCTGGCCGGGCATGTTCCTGGCAGACACGCCGGATCAGGCACGCGCGGTTGTCACCCGCATCGCGTCTGAGGGTTGGGCGGCGGTCAAGACCTATTCGATGCTGGACGAGCCGACCTATCTGGCGCTGGCCGAGGCCGCCCACGCGCAGGGTTTGCCTCTGGTCGGCCACATCCCGGAACAGGTTGCGCTTGGCACGGCCATCGGCGCAGGTCAGGACGGGATGGAGCATTTTGGGCGCATTCCCATGGCCTGTTCGACTGCCGAGACGCAGATGCTGGACGACCTGCGCCGCGCCATGTCCGAGGGGGTGGATCGCGCGCATATCTTTGCGATCATGGCGGCCCGCAACCGGATCGTGCTGGAAACCTGGGACGAGGCCCTGTGCCGTGATGTTCTGGCACGCATGGCGGCGTCGGGCATGCATGTCAGCCCGACACTCGTCGTCGCCGATTTTTATATCGGCGTCCGGCCCGCCCCCGATGCCCCACGGATGCGCATGATCCCCGCAGAGGTTCGCGATGCCTGGACCCGCCCCGATTTCCGGCTGGACGCGATGACCGACGAGGTCCGCGATCTGGCCAATGAAACCATCGCACTGAGCCGCCGCACATTCCTGATGACCTATCGGGCGGGTGTGCCGATCCTGGCCTCGACCGACGCATCCTTTGCCAACCCCTACCTGTTCCACGGCTTTTCCCTGCTGGACGAGTTGGACCTTTATGTCGCCATCGGCCTGACCCCGCGCGAAGCGCTGTATACCGCCACCGTCGCCCCACCGCGGTTCTTCGGCCTTGCCGATCAGGACGGCACTATAGCGCCCGGCCGTCGGGCCGATCTCGTGCTGCTGGACGCCAACCCTTTGGAAAGCCTGGCTCCGTTGCGCAAACCTCAGGCGGTGATCGTCGCCGGACGGCTTCTCGACCGTGCGGCGCTGGATAAAATGGAATCCGACCTGCTCCTTAACGGAGAGTGACGTGTGGATCATGCTGGCCCCCCACCGAACAGAAGGGTCCGCCGCGCCATGACGGCGGTGGCGCTGGGTCTTGTCGCGGTTTTTTTTGCTTTGGCGGTGGCGCTGGTCGCCCTCAATCCCGGTCGCCTGGCACCGCTGCGCGCTGCCGATGGTCGCGTGATCCCCGGCAGCCTCTCGGAGCGGGTGACGATGGACATTGGCGGCGTCCAGCAAGGCATGTTCATCCAGAGCGCCGATCCGGCGAACCCGGTTCTGCTGTTCCTGCATGGCGGGCCGGGCATGCCAGAGTTCTTTCTGGAAACCACCCATCCGACGGGCCTTGCGCGTGACTTCACCGTGGTCTGGTGGGAACAACGTGGTGCGGGGATGTCGTGGAATCCAGATATTTCGCCAGACACGATGACGGTTCCACAGCTGATTTCTGACACCATCACGGTGACGAATTATCTGCGGGATCGCTTTGGTCAGGACAAGATCACCCTGCTCGGACACTCCTGGGGCAGCTATCTCGGCATTCAGGTGGCCGCGACCGCGCCGGACCTCTACCACGCCTATATCGGCATGGGTCAGGTGTCATACCAGCTGCAATCCGAAGTGGCAGCGCATGCCGCGCTGATCGCGGCGTATCAGGCGCAGGGCGATACCGGCATGGTTCGCAAACTTGAGGCGGCACCGGTCAGCATCAAAGGCGGTCTGTCCAACGCCTGGCTGCGCCTGCGCGACAAGGCGATGCACGGGCTGGGCGTTGGCACCACGCGGGACATGAGTTCGGTGATCACCGGCGTGTTCCTGCCGGTCTGGTTCTGCCGCGCCTACACCTTGCGCGAAAAGATCAGCATCTGGCGGGGCCTTGCATTTTCCCGGCGCTATCTGTGGGACGATTTTCTGAACACGGATTTGACCGGCGAAATCGAGCACCTTGATCTGCCGGTATATTTCTTCAGCGGCCGCCATGATCTGACAGCGAACCACGACCTTTCCCTCGCCTTTTTTGACCGTATCAGCGCGCCGGTGAAGGGGTTCTATACCTTCGACAATTCAGCCCACAGCCCACTGTTCGAAGAACCACAGCGGGCGCGCGAAATTCTGGTGCAAGACGTGCTGCATCACGCAGTCCGCCTCTCTGATAAGGAGCAATGAGCATGTCGAAGACCCAGAGAAGCGCACTTCTCACATTCTTTGCGCTAACCTTCGGCTGGACCTGGGGGCTGTGGGCCATTGTCACGTTTCAGGGGCTGGGGCTGACAGGGCTGGGCGCGGCGCTGCTTCTTGCTTCGGCCTTTGGGCCATCTTTGGCAGCCGTTATCACCGTGCTGGCGTTCGAAGGCCAGGCAGGGTTCGGACTTTGGCTCAGGCGCAGCTTGCGCTTGCGGGTCGGTTGGCTTTGGTATGCGGTGGCCCTCCTCGTGCCGCCGTTGCTCATTCTTGCGGCGCTTGGCATCCACGCGGGGCTTGGCGGTGTCCTCCCACCTTCGTCGCTGCAGGGCAACACCCTGACGGCGATTTTGGTTTTCGTCCAGATCACCCTGCTTGGCGGCCCTTTGGGTGAAGAGTTTGGCTGGCGCGGCTATGCCCTGCCAGCGCTGTCCGCGCCGATCGGATGGCGGTGGGGGGCCGTCGTGGTGGGCGGCGTCTGGGCTTTCTGGCACCTGCCGCTGTTCTACATGGCGGGCATGGCGCAGGCCAATCTGCCGATGGAATTGTTCATGGCCAGCAACATAGCACTTTCAATTGTCTTTGCCCGGTTGTCCGTCAACACGCGCTTCAGCGTGCTGCCTGCAATCCTGCTGCATGGCGCAATCAACTGGTCGGCCATCGTGCTGCCGGTGATGCCTGTCGATGGCGAGACGCGGCCCTATACGCTTGCGGTGACCCTGTTGATCGTGGCTGCGGTGATTGCGGTCCTGAAACCGGGGCCGCAGGATGCCAAACGAGGCAATCCGTCATGATAGTAATTTATGCCCTGCAAACGATCCTGCCTTTGGTGCTGATCCTCTGGCTGGCCATCTTGCCACCGCGCAACAAGGCGGGGTTCTGGCTGCTTGTCGTGGCCGCAGCGCTTGTGACCCTTATGGCGGCCCTGCAGGGGATCTGGGTGTTTCCGCCGTGGTGGGTGCCCTATCTCGTCGCGCTTTTGTTGGTGGGCGCAGTCACGTTCCGACTGATCCGGGCACCCGTCAGACTGTGGTTGCCAACTGCCCTGATGGGGTGGCTGGGGCTTGTGATCTTAGGCGGGATTGCCGGTTGGTCGGGGGTGCAATCTTGGGAAAGCCTGCTGGCCCGCCAAGTGCCCAACGGGCCAAATCTCACGCTGGCATGGCCCTTGGGGCCGGGGATTTATCTGGTGGCCAACGGAGGCGCGTCCGCGTCGATTAATGCGCATGCTGCTTTGCTGGACCCTGCGCAACCGCTGCACGCGGGCTTTGGCGGCTCGGGCTACGGCGTCGATCTGATTGCCGTGAACCGCTGGGGCTTTCGCGCCGACAGTGTCATGCCCGCA
>JBBRVJ010000274.1:0-3806 GCA_038246975.1 Rhodobacterales bacterium
GCAATGATCGCAGCATCCTTGCCGATCATTGCGGTATTAAAGCCGTGCGCGCCGAACAAAAGCGTGCGCAGCTTGTCGGTTTCTGCGGGCGTGCAAACATGCGCGCCTTCTGCCTTGAGCGCCGCAAGCAGCGCATCTGCGACCGAAGCGAAGGCCAGCAAGGTGGATTCGTTTGTGCAAAGGATCGAATTGTCAAAAGATTTCGAGACCACGATCCGTCGCGCCGCCTGTTTCAGATCGGCGCTGTCATCGACCAATACCGGTGCATTGCCCGGACCGACCCCGAAGGCCGGGTTGCCCGAACGGTAAGCCGCCTTGACGACTGTCGGCCCACCCGTGGCGATCACCAGATCGACGCGCTCGTCCGAGATCAGCTTTTCGATCAGCGGAATGGTGGGTTCTTCGATAACCTGAATGACGCCGTCGGGGGCCCCCGCCGATACCGCCGCAGCTGCAAGAACCCGTGCGGCATCGGCGCAGACTTCCTTGGCACCGGGATGCGGACTGAGGATGATGGCGTTGCGTGTCATCAGCGCCATTATGGTCTTGAAATAGACTGTCGCAACCGGATTGGTCACGGGGATCAGCGCAAAGATCACACCCGCCGGTCGGGGCAGATCCACAATCTTGCGGGCGACGTCAATGCGGGGGGTTACGAAATCCTCATGCCCATACATCTCGACCAAGCCTCTGGAACAGGCTTCATTCTTTTGCCGTTTGTGGGCCACTACGCCCATGCCGGTTTCCCGGACCGCCCACTCGGCATAGAACTGCGCCCTGCCATGCGCGGCCTCGGCCACCGCCCGCACGATCCGCTGGGTCGCGGCAGAGTCCAGTTTCTGAAATCTGACCGCCGCCCAGCGCGAGCGTTCGACCTTCAGCTTGGCCTGTTCGTAAACCGCATCGGGGACGGTCAGCAGCACGTCGGACATCGCTCAGGCTCCTTGTTGGCCGGCAGCGCGGATCAGTTCGCGGGCGCGCGGCATCGCGGCATCGAAGCGGTCCATGATTTCCTGGCACATCGCATGGCTCAGCAGCACGCCCGGCTTCCACTGCAACACCCGCTTGTCGAGCGAGGAAAAGATCGCCCAGACCCCGTGTTCATAAAGCGCGCGACTGACATAGACGGCACCCATCGGGTGGTTGAATTCCAGCCCCAGAACCACACCGCGCTGACGCACGCCGGAAAAGATGTCGCCATGACGCTCCATCATCTCGGCCATGCTTTCGCGAAAGAATTCGGTCACCGCATGCACCGAGGCGATGGTTTCCGGGCGGTGCAGCATCTCAAGCACCTTGTGTGCCACGATGCAGCCCAGTTCCGCTCCGCCTGTGGTCGAGATATGCGCCGCACCGTCCTCGTTCAGCCATTCCCCGGCGCGTTCGTTCACCAGACAGGCGGCAATCGGGTAAAGCCCGCCTGTCAGCCCCTTGGCCGCGACCATGATGTCGGGTTGAATGTTGTAAGTCTGCCATCCCCACAACTGACCGCACCGCATCATTCCGGTCTGCACTTCGTCAGCGATGTATAGCGCGCCATATTTTTCGCACAGCGCCTTGCAGGCGGCCAGATAGCCCTCTTTCGGCATAGGAAAACCATAGGTTGCCGGAATGGTTTCCATGATCAACGCAGCGATGTCACCGGCCTTCAGCGCCTGCTCCATGGCGGAGATGTCATTGAACGGCACCTGGATGAAAGTGTCAGGCTCGTCAGAAAGGAAAATCTTGCTGAACCGTTCATCTCCGGTAGCCACCGACAGGCCGCCATGGCCATGATAACCTTTGACAATCGAGACGATCTTGCGCCTCTGGGTGGCGTATCTCGCTGATTTTATAGCAATATCAACAGCTTCTGCGCCACCGGCGCCATAGACCACATATTTCATCCCCGGCGTGGCCTTGATCAGCGCCTCGGACAGCGCGGCGCGGGCGACCGAAGGGAACCAATGGTTGCCGATGTCAAAATAATCCAGTGCGCCTTTCAACGTCTCAACCAGTTCAGGGTGGCGATGGCCGAGATTGAAGGTGCCGCCGTTCAGATGCAGGTCGATCAGGCGCCGACCGTCCATGTCGTAAAGGCAATAACCTTCGCGGCGGTCGATCACCAGATCAATGCCGGCTTTCTGCCAGAACTTCGTTTTGTCAGGGTTCCAATACTTGATCGCAGTGTCGAAAAGGGCCTGCTTGTTCTCGAACTTGAAATGGCCATAGTCGAACATTGCACACCTCCGCAGGCCAGTCTGACCGACTTCAAACACTATGCTACCGAAACATGGGTAAAAACTTCTGTCAAGCCAAAGATTTCGGCTCTGGTAACCGATAGGTTGTGGCAAGCTGGGCGTGTCTGTAATGAAAGACCCGAGAGGCCTCCGTGACCCAGTTGAAAAAAATGACCAGATCCGATTCCCGTCTCAGCAAGACAGTGCGCCATTCACATATCGTCGATGCGCTCAGCACAGCCCCGTCGCTGCGCGTCAATGACCTTTCGGTCCGGTTATCGGTTTCGACCGAAACTGTTCGCCGCGACCTCGCCGAACTCCAAGAGGCCGGCAAGATCAACCGGACTTACGGCGGGGCGATGCGATTGGTGCAGCAAGAGCCTGGCTTGGCAGTGCGCGAAGCGCTGATGCTGCCCGAACGTGCGCGGATCGCCGAAGCGGCGGTTCACTTGGTTGAATGCGGTGAAATCCTGGCGATCGGCGGTGGCGCCACAACGCTGCACTTCGCCAAAAAACTGGCAGGCGCACGCGACCATTTGACCGTAATCACCCACGCTTTTTCCATTGCTACAGCGCTGGCCGCCAACTCGACTCACAAGGTTCTGATGCTGCCAGGACAGTATGACGGGCGCGAGGGGCTGATCCATGGTCCGGACACGATCGACGCGCTTGGCAGATTCCATGTCAAAAAGGCCTTCCTCGGAGCCAGCGGTCTGACGGTTGACGGCCCGAACGATGCCGGGCTGGCGGCGGGCCTGACCTATGGCGCGATGATGCGCTGCGCCGGGCAGACGGTCATTCTGGCGGACCATACCAAGTTCGAAAAGCCGTCGCTGAGGGTATACGGGGCTTGGTCGTCGGCCACGACGTTGATCACTGACATGCACCCAAGTGGCGGCCTTGCTGCGGCGCTGGCCATCGCTGGAGTGATGGTCTTCGTGGCATAATCATAGGCGTTGCGGCCGGGCCGTCTGCATGGCGGCTTGATCTTTTGCGGATTGCCCATGGCACGAGGTCAGCGATCTGTGCCTCGGGATGGCCGTCGGTGATGGCGCCGATCCCAGCGCATAGCGCGCGTCCCGCCGCGACAACTGACTGAAAATACCAAAGCAGTCGTCTGAAGACAGACCGACAGCGCCTCCTCAGCCGTCCAAAGCCCTTCGTGTGCCGAACCACCCAATGGCGGCCCGGCGCGCGAGGCCGAGGAGCAACTGCCGGGTCCGTGACGACCGGATTGTCGTGCCGCGCTCGTCCTTTCGCCTCTCGCGGTCATGGCCTCGGCGATGAAGCCGCCTGTGCAGCCCAGATCCGGAACCTGATTGTTCTGCCAGTCGATATGCCGGTCGAACCACCGCAGGCGGCCCGGCACGCGGTTTTTCAACGTCCGCACCCAGCGGACATCGTCCGATCACCAATGTTCGGCGACCTTGTAACAGATCGTCAAGTCATTGCGCATCGTGGTCTTTTGCAGGGGCGAGACGTGGCAGAACATAAGGAACCGCCGCACGGTAGCGACTGAACCTGTCGCCATAGCGAGCGGTGAAACGGCGCTCCTTCAGGCGGGGGGCCAGCAGGCAATAGGTGGTA
>JBBRVJ010000275.1:0-3760 GCA_038246975.1 Rhodobacterales bacterium
AACCGAAACCAGATCGACATGAAAATCGTTCAGCCAATGGAACAGCGCATCCGACAGGGCGGCCCAGATCGGGTTGCCGCTGATCGTGGCGATGTCCCGGTGAAACTGGCCGTCCAGAATGCGAAAGCGTGCCGGATCGCCAACGGCTGCTGACTGGTCCCGCAGCGTGGTTTCCAGCCGCCGAATGTCACTGTCCGAAACGCGGCGGGCCGCGACCCGCACCATTTCCAATTCGAAGGCCAGCCGGGTTTCCTTCAGATGTTCCAGCGTGGCCGGCGAATGCACCAGCAGGTGCTTCATCGACTGCGAGACCTGATCCACCATCCGCCCAACCGATGGCTCTGCGACCCGCGCCCTTTCGCCATGCCGGATTTCGATCAGCCCGGTCCGCTCCAGCGCCTGCATCGCCTCGCGGATTGCGGGGCGACCGACGGCCATCTGCTCCATCAACTCGCGCTCGGACGGCAGCACATCGCCCGGCCGGGTTTCGCCGCTTTCGATCATGGCAAGCAGCCGCTCGCGAACATCGTCCGACAACTTTCTTTTCTGGATCGGAGGACCGGAGTGCAGCATCGGCGCGGTCCGTCAGATCTTGCCGTTGACGATCAGACGGGCGGCCTGCCGCACCACCGCAGGGCTTAACGCCTCACGCCAATTTTCCTTCATGATCCGTGATTTGCCAAACTCCAGCAAGCGAAGGGCCGCATCCGACGGCACCTTTGGCGAAAAGCCGAACCACATCGCGATCTCGACGTTCAGGTGACCGATCAGGAAATCCTGCGCCGCCTCGCGGTCGATCCCGTATTTCGTCGCACATTCATCGACGGCTTCCGACATCACGTCGATCATGCACATCGCGAGCATTTCCGACAGTCCCGGCTCCAGGATGGCCAGTTGTTCGACCGAAACGCGATGCGTCCTGGTGACAGGCGACCACATCGCCTCGCAAACCTCGACGCCCACCGCATAGTGCTCTTCCGGACCCTGCATCAGGGCGCAGACAATCGCCTGCCGCGCCACGCCGCCATGATAGTCGCGCCGCGCGTCCCATTCCGTTTCGTCGTTGTAAAGCGGGGGGTGGCAGGGGTGGCCGACGAAATAGGTCAGGTCAGGGCGATCCTGCGGCAAGGCATCGGCATAGGGGGCTGCCGCATCAAGGATCAGAAGCATGGTGCCCGGCGCCAGTTGCGGCGCAATGGTCGCCGCAACCTTGCCGATAATGTTGTCAGGCAGCGCCAGAACCACCACCTCGGCCCCGGCCAGCCCTTGTGCCTGATCAACGGCGGCAATTCCTGCCTCGGCCAGACGCGCACGGCCGATATCGCCGGATTCGATGGCGCGCAGGTCGTATCCGGCGGCCGCCAGCTTTTTCGTTACGCGAAGACCCATCTTGCCCCCGGCGCCGAACATTGCCACCGATCTTGCCATCGTGATTTCCCCTTCTGGTCGACGTAGTAACAGACTCATATGATGAGTATATCTGTAACGCAAGTGCTCGGTGCGGGGTCGCCTGCCATGGGGTCGTCCGAACGGGCGGCATTGATTGGGAATGGAGGATGATTTGATCTCTTTTTCGACCGTCCTGCTGGATGGAATGAACTTCGAAGCCGGTCTGCGCATGTTGGCCGACGCCGGGGCGCGATCCGTCGAACCTGCGTTCATCGAAGGCTACATGCCCTTTGACGAAACGGTTTTTATCGAGCCGAAGGGACGCGCTCTTGCCTTGATGATCGCCGATTGCGGCCTGTCGGTGCGGGCGGTGTCGGCGCACACCGATCTTGGGCAGGACGGCAGCGCCGACCGGTTGTTGCGCAGGCTGGACTTTGCGCAAGGGCTTGGCGCGAAAATCCTGATCAGCAATGCCACCACCGGGGCGCAACGTGCCTTGCTGGACAAGACGCTGTCAAAGTGCCTGCCGTCGTTTCAGGCAGCAGGGGTCGTCTTGGCGCTGGAGAATCCGGGGCACGGGCGCGATGCCCTGATCCCCGACGGTGCGGCGGGTGCCGCGCTGGTTGCGCAGTTCGACCACATTTCCCTACGCCTCAACTATGATATCGGCAACGCATGGACCTATGGCGCGCGCCAACTGGGCCTTGAGGGAGATTTGCGGGCCGCCTTGCCGTGGACTGCGCATCTTCACCTCAAGGATATTCAAGAACATCAGGGCGACTGGACATTCTGCGCTATCGGCACGGGGCAAGTCGGTTATGACGCCCATCTGGCGCGCCTGTTTTCACTCGGTGTTCCGTTGGGAGTTGAAGTCCCTTTGCGCTTGCATCGGCCGGGACGGGGCGATCCTGTTCGCCGATCTGACCCCATCCCTCCGGGAGCCCTGCAAAGAACGGTCATGCAAAGTCTTGCAGCATTGGCGTCCCTTGGCTTGGCGTAAAGCCGTGCTCGCCAGGCCTTTGGGATATAGTCTATCGGAGAGGCTCCTTTCGCTGATGGCCGGACTTGGAAAATGCGATCCGCCCCTCTTATGTGGGGCGCAAGCGGCGTTGATGATGTGAACGCCCATTGTCGGCATCAATGTGGCAGGGAAGGGGTCCAACGATCCGAAAAGGGGAGCGGTCATCGGCAGCGAGCCGAACAGCGGTAAACGGCGCGCAACCTCAACGCGCGCGTCGGGACGGATGCCTGACGCTTGCCCGATGGTTATCCGCCGTTTGTCCGACGGCCTGCAACCACAGACAGCAACGCCGCCGACCCGGCAAACGCGGCCCCCGCCAGCGCCATTGCCGGGTTGGGCCCTTGCGCAATCAAAGCGCCCCCGGTGAACGACCCAAGCGATTGACCCAGATAGACAAAAGACGTGTTCAACGCGACAGTGGCACTGGCCAGCAGGGGCGCCATCGACACCAACCGGCTTTGTTGCAAAGAATTGGCCGCAAACCCGCCAAGGCCCCACAGGCACCCCCCCAGCAGAAACGCCGGATAAAATCCCCAACCGACCCAGATCACCACAAGCCCTAGCATCACACTGACCAATGCCACCAGGATGCTGCGTTCGATCCCGAACCTGCCCGCCACCCGCGACGCAAGTAAGTTGCCCGCAACGCCCGCGACCCCGACCGCCAGAAACGTCAGCCCGATCGCCCCGGCCCCCAACCCGTAACCCATGGAGAGAATTGGAGAAACATAGGTAAACATCGCAAACTGCCCCGACATGGCGAACATCGTCACCGCCAGAACGCACAGCAATCGCCGGTCGGTCAGAACCCGTACCCAGGACGCCAAAGCCAAAGGCTGCACCCGCAACCCCCCCGGTGTTACGGCCCAAACCACCAAGGCCCCCACCCCCGACAGCCCCGCCATCAGCACGTAAGTCGTTCTCCAACCTAAATATTCTCCCAACAGCGACCCCAGCGGAATACCAATAACCGACGCCAGCGACC
This sequence comes from Rhodobacterales bacterium, assembly GCA_038246975.1. Taxonomy (GTDB): domain Bacteria; phylum Pseudomonadota; class Alphaproteobacteria; order Rhodobacterales; family Rhodobacteraceae; genus JAIYDJ01. Next base: position 3,396 of record JBBRVJ010000275.1, read on the forward strand.
AGCCGATGAAGATGAACGCAATCGCCCCACCCCTCCGATCCGCAGACACCAGAAGCCCGACTGTCGCCGCCGCCTGAGGCGTGAAAATCGCAGCACCCGCGACCGTCAAAGCCCTGAAGATCAACAGCAAAGTGAAATCCGTCGTCACCGCCGCCGCAAGATGGCCCATGACATAAAGCCCCAGCGCAAAGACCAGCAACGCTCTCCGATCCACCCGCGACGTAAGCCCCGCCAGCAGCGGCGCGCCAAACCCCACCACCAACCCCCCCACCGTGATCAGCAACCCCGCCCGCCCGGCCGGAATCCCCAGATCGGCCATCAGCGCCGACAGCAGCCCCGCAGGCAGCAAAACCCCGGTCCCGATC
>JBBRVJ010000276.1:0-3715 GCA_038246975.1 Rhodobacterales bacterium
CAAGAAAACAGCGTGCCACGGCCACGTTGCCTTCGCCTTGATGTGCATCAACTTCACCACGCGCCTTCGCGGCCGTAAGGAGCAGAACACGCAGTTTCGGTTGCCGCACGAGCAGGAAGAGCGGGACATGGTTTCTTCCCTTCAGCGTGGTCTCCGCGCCCGGATCGGGCCTGATCCACATCAATGCGAGGGAGCGCCAGTCGGTTTAGGGTTTTGTCTTTCACTGTGCGATCAGCGCGCAGCGTCACCCGAAAGGAGACCCAATGCCCGATGTGCAACACGCAGGGCGAGTTCATGCCGTGCGTGGTGCGGTGATTGATGTGCGCTTTGACGCAGGCATCCTGCCAGCGTTGAACGAGGCGCTGATCGTCGAATGGGACCGCCCGGAAACCTTGATGCTGGAAGTTCAAGGTCACCTAGATCTGACCACGCTGCGTGCGGTCGCGCTGCAGGCAACGACGGGCTTGTCGCGTGGCGTGCCGGTGCGCGCGACAGGGGCCCCAATCACCGTGCCGGTGGGGTCTGCGGTGCTGGGGCGGCTGCTGGATGTGACGGGGGGCGTGCGCGACCTCGGTGCTCCGCTGCCGGACAACACACCGCGCCGGTCGATCCATGCGGCGCCGCCGCCGTTGGCTGCCCAAAGCACGACGACCGAGGTGTTCGAGACCGGCATCAAGGTGATCGACTTGCTGACACCGATGGCGCAGGGCGGCAAAGCCGCGATGTTCGGTGGCGCAGGCGTGGGAAAGACGGTTCTGGTGATGGAACTGATCCATGCCATGGTCGAAAAATACGAAGGCATCTCGGTGTTCGCAGGCATCGGCGAGCGGTCGCGCGAAGGGCATGAGATGCTGACCGAGATGTCGGAGTCCGGCGTTCTGCCCCGAACAGTGCTGGTCTATGGTCAGATGAATGAACCGCCGGGGGCACGGTGGCGCGCGCCGCTGACCGCGCTGACCATCTCGGAATACTTCCGCGATACGAAACACCAGAACGTGCTGCTGCTGATGGACAATGTCTTCCGCTTTGTGCAGGCGGGGGCCGAAGTGTCCAGCCTCTTGGGCCGGTTGCCGTCGCGGGTGGGCTACCAGCCGACGCTGGCTACCGAAGTGGCGCGGTTGCAGGAACGCATCGCCTCGGTTGCGGGGGCGGCAGTGACGTCGATTCAGGCGGTCTATGTGCCCGCCGATGATTTCACCGACCCGGCAGTGACGACGATTTCGGGCCATATGGACTGCGTGATCGTGCTCAGCCGTGCGCTGGCAGGGCAAGGGTTCTATCCGGCGATTGATCCGCTCGCATCGTCATCTACCCTGCTTGATCCGGCCGTCGTGGGCGATGACCACTACAAGATTGCCAGCGAAGTCCGCGAGATGCTGGCACGGTTTGCTGAGTTGCAGGACATCATCTCGCTTTTGGGAGTTGACGAGTTGGGCAGCGCCGACAAGCGCATCGTCACCCGAGCCCGGCGTCTGCAACGCTTTCTGAGCCAGCCTTTCGCGGTGACCGAGGCCTTTACCGGCACCCCCGGACAGTCCATCTCCCGTGCCGACACACTGGCCGGATGCCGCGCAATTCTGGACGGTGAAGCGGATGCGTGGGCAGAAGCCTCGCTCTACATGGTGGGCTCGATTGCCGATGCCCGCGCCAAAGAGCAGGCCGCCGCATGACCCGGGCCATGCCCTTACGGATCATCACGCCGCTTTCGGTTGTTGCCGATGAGCCGGCCACAGACCTGCGCGCGGTGGATGCCAGCGGCAGTTTCGGCATCCTTCCGGGGCACGCTGATTTTTTGACCCGGCTTGCGGTATCGGTTGTGTCGTGGACGACAACTGAGGGAGACGCACGGTTCTGTGCAGTTCGGGGTGGCGCGCTGACGGTGCGCGCAGGCCATGTCGCCATCGCGACTAGAGAGGCGGTGACCGGCGACGATCTGGCAACGCTGGATCAGGAAGTGCTGGCCCGGTTCCGCGCCGAGATGGATGACGAGCGGGTCGAGCATGTGGAAACCACACGTCTACATCTGAGGGCGATGCGGCAGATGCTGGCCCGGTTGCAACCGAAATCTCGGGGGGCGGGGGTATGAACGAGCTGGAGGACACCAAATCCGAAGACCGCGATCCCCTGATCCGCGAGGTGCGCAGCCATCAGGCCCGGCGCGCAGCCTTGGACCGCAACGGCGAGGCATCGGTTGGGCGGCGACTGGCGCAGATCGGCGTGTTGGGCTGGATCATTGTGGCCCCGATGCTGGGCGGTATCGCGCTTGGCCGCTGGCTGGACGGGCGCTTCGACACGGGGCTGTTCTGGACGGCACCCTTGCTGATGGTCGGGCTTGGACTTGGCGGCTGGTTTGCTTGGCGCTGGATGGGCAGCGCATGAGTGACCTTTTGATCCTCACCCTGTGGCTGGCGGGAGGTGGTCTGATCGGCCTGACATATTTCCGCATGGTTCGATACAGCGCCGATCTGATGCTGTCGGGGCGGCGGGATGGACCGTTGTTCGGTGTGGCGTTGGTGCTGTTGCGGATGGCGGGGCTTGGCGGCGTTTTGATCATTGCGGCAATGCAGGGAGCGGGGCCGTTACTGGCTGCGGCGATGGGGTTGCTGATTGGGCGCTTTGCCATGATGCGGAGGACTGCTTGATGGATAGCCCGCTACAATCGTTTCCGCTGTTCATGGTGGGGCCAGAATCGTTCGCCGTGCCGATCATGGCGTCGGTCGTCGTGACATGGGCGATCATGGCGGTGCTGGTGCTGGGGGCTGCGCTGCTGACCCGTCGCCTGACCTTGGTTCCGTCAAAGGTGCAGGCCGCGGCGGAATTGCTGGTCAGTACGGTCGATCAGCAGATCCGCGACGTGACCGGGGCCGCCCCAGCGCCTTACCGCGCCTTTGTGGGTACGTTGTTCCTGTTCATATTGATCGCCAACTGGTCCTCGTTGATCCCCGGCGTCACACCGCCCACCGCCACGATGGAAACGCCTGCCGCCCTTGCCGCCATCGTGTTCCTGTCGATCATCTGGTTCGGCATCCGGGGCGGCGGAGTGGGTGGTTTTCTGCGCGGCTTTGCGCTGCCCAATCCTGTGATGATCCCGCTCAACATCCTCGAAAGCGTCACCCGCAGCTTTTCGATGTTCGTGCGTCTGTTCGGCAATGTGATGAGCGGGGTGTTCGTGATCGCCATCGTCGGATCATTGGCCGCCCTGTTGGTGCCAATCCCGCTGATGGTGCTCGATCTGCTGACGGGCGCTGTGCAGGCCTACATCTTTGCCGTGCTGTCGATGGTGTTCATCACGTCCGCCGTCGAAAAGGGAAAACCCCAACCCTCCCCCGAACCTGAGGATACCTGAATGGATTATGTGAGCATCGTCAGCATTTTTTGCGCCGCCTTTGCGGTGTCGTTCGGCGCGCTTGGCCCGGCGCTGGCCGAGGGACGCGCGGTGGCCGCCGCGATGGATGCGATCGCGCGGCAACCCGAGGCCGCCAACACGATCTCGCGCACGCTGTTCGTGGGTTTGGCGATGATCGAGACGACCGCGATCTACTGCCTTGTCATCGCGCTGTTGTTGCTGTTTGCCAACCCGATGATGCCATGACCTTTGATGTTTGGACCCTTGGCTTTCAGGCGGTCAATGTCCTCATTCTGGTGTGGCTGCTCCATCGGTTCTTCTGGAAGCCGGTCGCGGCCATGATCGCAACTCGTCAGGCATCTGCCGCGA
>JBBRVJ010000277.1:0-3704 GCA_038246975.1 Rhodobacterales bacterium
CGACAGTTTCGAAAAATTGTTGCGGATCACCGGGCCCAAGGGGGCAATCTGCGCCTCCCAACTGCGCCCCGGACGAATGACGAACCGCTGCTTTACCCCCCGCCGATCCAGCGCCTGCGCCAGCTTGACAAAGAACCGCTCGGCCCCGCCTTCCTTGCCGAAGTGGAAGTGGATCACGCGAAGGGGGGTGGCGGTCACCGGCCAACTCCGGCGGATCGGACAACTTTGACGATCGCCATCGCGCGGTCGAGGGAGCTTAACATTCTGCCAAGCCGCGTCGGGTCACAGATCGCCCTTCCAACCCGTCATGAACCAGCCCGGCGATGTGCCGCAAATGCTCCGTCCACGCCTACCGGTCATTCTTTCGCCCTTCAACATTACCCGGGCATAAGCGATGTCAAGCAGCATCGCCAGATGCAGGCGCAGCCGTGGAAAAAGTCCGTAAAGCCCCGGCACCACCGTACGGGTGGAACGCCGACCCCAGACCAGCGGTGTCAACTCCATCCGGGCAAATCCTGACCGGCGAAAGGTCTCTTGCCACCAACTCGGCGTCGCGCGAAAGAAATCGTCAGGGTGGCCATGGATGCGGAACATGAACGGCACGGTAACGTGAACTGCGCCGCCGGGACGCACGACGCGGAACAATTCCTGCAGGACGGCAGCCGAATCGTAGACATGTTCCAAGGTATTCAGGCAGATGACAGCATCGAAACTGTTGTCAGGCAAGGGAAGGGGCTGACCCGGCGTGACCAGATGCGTGGGCTCGATAACCGGGTCGATATTGACGGACTCGACGGTCAGCCCCGGTGGCAACAGGCGCAGATACTTTGCCTTCCGTCCGCCGCCCATGTCCAGAACGCTGCCCGAAATCGGCAATTGCTCCAGATGTTCGTATTGCAACATGCGCAGCACCGACTGCCTCGGGAAACTGCGCATCACATGCCACCAGCGCGTCAGATCAGGCTTCAACGGAGGGATGTAAACATAGTCCAATGTTCTGGCAATCTTCTCTGTCGCGCCGGGAAATCAGGTCAGGAAGCCTGACGCGGACCACTCGATAAGAGGCCCCCGCCCAAGAAAACCGGGCGGGAGCCTTCGATCACACAGGGGTCAGTCCTCGACGGCCTCGTCCTTCTTCTCGCTGATTTCCAGTCCGGTTTCCTGATCGACCATCTTCATGCCAAGTTTCACCTTGCCACGGTCGTCGAAGCCCAGAAGTTTGACCTTCACCTCCTGGCCTTCCTTCAGCGCCTCGTTCGGGTGGTTCAGGCGCTTGTTGGCGATCTGGGACACATGAACCAGACCATCCCGCTTGCCGAAGAAGTTCACGAAGGCACCGAAATCGACCAGTTTCACCACACGTCCGGTATAGACCTTGCCCTCTTCCGGCTCGGCCACGATGGACCAGATCATGTCATAGGCGCGCTTGATGGCGTCGGCGTTGTTCGAGGCGATCTTGATCACGCCGTCGTCGTTGATGTCGACCTTGGCACCGGAAACTTCCACGATCTCGCGGATGACCTTGCCGCCCGACCCGATGACTTCGCGGATTTTGTCGGTGGGGATGGTCAGCGTTTCGATCTTGGGGGCATAGGCGCTGAACGCCTGCGCAGAGGTCAGCGATTTGGCCATTTCGCCCAGAATGTGCATCCGGCCTTCCCTGGCCTGCGCCAAGGCTTGTTCCATGATTTCCGGGGTGATCCCGGCAATCTTGATGTCCATCTGCAGGCTGGTGATGCCGTTCTCAGTGCCCGCAACCTTGAAATCCATGTCGCCGAGGTGATCTTCGTCGCCCAGAATATCCGTCAGCACGGCGAACCGGCCATCGTCTTCCAGGATCAGACCCATCGCCACACCGGCCACGGCGGATTTCAGCGGCACACCCGCATCCATCATCGACAGCGAACCACCGCAGACCGAGGCCATCGAAGACGACCCGTTGGACTCGGTGATTTCCGACACGACCCGGATCGTATAGGGGAAGTCGGTCGCAGCCGGCAGAACCGCCTGCAACGCGCGCCATGCCAGTTTGCCATGGCCGATCTCGCGACGACCGGGCGAGCCCACACGGCCCACTTCGCCAACCGAATAGGGCGGGAAGTTGTAGTGCAGCAGGAAGTTCGACCGCGAGTTGCCATGCAGCGCGTCGATGATCTGTTCATCCTCGCCGGTGCCCAGCGTGGTCACGACCAGCCCTTGCGTCTCGCCACGGGTAAACAGCGCCGAACCATGGGTGCGCGGCAGAATGCCGGTTTCGCAGGTGATCGCGCGGACCGTCTTGGTGTCGCGCCCGTCGATGCGCGCGCCCCCGTTGATGATGTCGCCGCGCAGGATGGACGATTCCAGCTTCTTGACAGCCGAACCCAGATTGCCGTCTTTCAGATCTTCTTCCGGCAGCTTGGCCCTGATCGCAGCCACCGTCGCGTCAATCGCCGTGGTGCGTTCCTGCTTGTCGCGCAAGCTGAACGCCGCCCGCATCAGCACTTCTCCAACCGATTTCACGCGCGCATACAGATCGCTGTAATCGGGGGCCTGAAACTCGAACGGCTCTTTCGCGCAGTCTTCGGCAAAATCCATGATCATGTCGATCACCGGCTGCATCGCCGCATGGCCGAACTTCACGGCCCCCAGCATTTCGGCCTCGGTCAGCTCGTAGGCTTCGGATTCCACCATCATCACGGCGTCCTTGGTGCCCGCGATGACCAGATCAAGCCGCTGATCCGGGTTCGAGCGCAGCTTCTGCATCTCGTCGACCGACGGGTTCAGCACATATTCGCCACCTGAAAATCCCACACGGGCCGCCGCGATCGGCCCCATGAACGGCACGCCGGAAATCGTCAGCGCAGCACTGGCCGCGATCATCGCGATGATGTCGGGCTCGTTTTCCAGATCGTGAGACAGCACGGTGCACATCACCAGCACTTCGTTCTTGAACCCGTCGACGAACAGCGGGCGGCAAGGTCGGTCGATCAGACGCGAGGTCAGCGTCTCTTTCTCGGTCGGGCGCGCCTCGCGCTTGAAGAACCCGCCGGGGATCTTGCCCGCCGCATAGTATTTTTCCTGATAATGCACGGTCAGCGGAAAAAAGTCCTGCCCCGGCTTCGCGGATTTGGCGAAGGTCACGTTGGCCATGACACTGGTTTCGCCCAAGGTAGCGATCACGGTGCCGTCGGCCTGCCGGGCAATCTTGCCGGACTCCAGTGTGAGCGTTTCAGTGCCCCACTGGATGGATTTGGTCGTTACATTGAACATCTGTCGTTCCCTATCTGGAAGCACCCACTGGCCCCTTGCCCGTGTCTTCCGCTTGCATGGCGGCCCCATTGCCGCCGCCCCCTATCCTTTGCATGTGGCCAGGGGCATGGCCTCACATCGCAGACTGGGGGCGCATACAGGAAAATGGCGCGCAGGGGAAGGGGCAGCCACGGAACTTGCGCAAACCCGATGGTTTCGCGGCCTCGTCGCAGCGGCCGGGCCATCGGCTGCGGTTTGGCCTCGGCGGCTCGCCCGGCTATGCGACGGTCGGCGGACCCGGTTTGGTCGGCTCCGGCCGGCAGTGCGACTACGCCGCGTCGGCACCGCCATCAATTTCGCCGCACGCCTGTGCGACAAGCCGCAGGACGGCGGCATCCTGATCAGCCCGCGCAACCGGTTGGCCGTCAATCGACATTCCACCGTTGAATTGCGCGGCAAGATCAGCTTCAAAG
>JBBRVJ010000278.1:0-3698 GCA_038246975.1 Rhodobacterales bacterium
GCGATCTGGCGTTCCAGCGACGTGCGCAGCGGGCCGTCGCCGACCAGCGTCAGGTGCAGGTCGGGCAGGCTCGCCGCGACACGCGCCATCGCCTCGACCAACAGGGCAAAGCCCTTTTGTTCGGACAACCGGCCGATGGCAATCAGGTGCGGGCCGCTCTGCGGCAGCGGGGCGGGGGGCGCAAACCGCCACGGTTCGATCCCGCACTGCACAACGGCGATGCGCGGCCAGTGGTCGGGCGTGGTCCAGCGGCACAACTGGCTGCGCCCAAAGCTGGAGATTGCGGCGGTGAAGGCGGCGCGTTCGATTTTTGTACCCAGTGACAGGGCAAGCGGGGCGTCGAATTCCTCGGGGCCATGGACGGTAAAGCTGTAGGGCGGGCCGTCCAGCATATGGGACAGCATGGCCACGGTGGTGGCATTGGTGCCGAAATGGGCATGAAGATGGGTCAGGCGCAGCGCCTGGCTGCGGCGGGCGACATGGGCGGCCTCGATCAGATAGATCAGATGGCGCAGGCGGCCCCCGGTTCCGGGCGCGCCGCTGGCCCCCCGTGCCCCGCATTGCAGGGCAAGGCGCAGCGCCTTGAGTGTTTGCGCCGGGCGGCGGATCATCCAGCCCAAGGCCGATTGGATAAGTTTGCGGGCGCCCAGTGCCAAGATGTGCTCGGTCCGGGCCGCCTCGGCGATGTCGCCGGGATCGACCAGCGCGATGCCGTGGGGGCGGATGGCAAGTCGGTGGACGGTATGGCCCAGACGTTCCAGCGCCTGAATCTCGCGCCGGACAAAGGTGGTGGACGACATCGGATAGGTGTTCATCAGATAGCCTATGTTCATGGCGGCCCCCCCGTATCCGCCACCAGTGCGCGCGCGATCAGCATCTGGATGTCGCCCGACAGCGACAGCGGGATCAGCGGCGATTCGGTTTTCCCGTCGCGGATCAGCGCGGTGAAATGGTCCAGCATCGGCAGATATGGGTCGGCCCCATAGCTGTAGGTCTGCGAACGCGGGCCTGAAAGCCAGCGGTTCAGGGCGCGCAGCGCCGGGACGGATTTGAGGCGCGACGGTTTGGCGGGGCCGGTGTCGGGCCGGGCGGTCTGGTGGGTCAGGGTTTCGCTGCCGATCGAAGGCGACAGGGTGGTCAGGCCGCGTGTGCCCGACATTGTGATGGTGTTGGGCAACAGCCTGTCCAGCGCCACGGTGATCTGCGACAGGTCGCCCGAGGTGTGGCGCATCTGGACCATCCCCGCCACATCTACCGCCCCGTCATGGCGCAGCGTCGCGCGCAGGGTTTCGACCGGGCCGAACAGGTGAAGGGCAAGGGCAAAACCATAGACTCCGCGGTCGCGCAGAACCCCGGCGTCGGGGGCGTAAAGGGCGGTTTGCGTGGTCGGGTAGCCGAAGCTGAAGGTCAAAAGGCCGGGCCCGTCCTGCCGGATCAGCGCACGGGTGGCGGGCAGGGTCAGGGTCCACAGGTTTTCGACCAGCAATACGCGGGCGGCACGTGCGACTTCACTCAGAGCCATGGTTTCGTCCGGCGTGACGGTCAGCGGCTTTTCGACCAGCACCGGCTTGCCTGCGGCAATGGCGGCAAAGGCTGCATCGGCATGTGTGGCGTTGGCACCCGCCACATAGACCGCATCGACGCCGCTGTGGCAGGCCAGATCGGTGACAGAGGCAAAGGCCTTGGCACCGCAGCGGGCGGCCAAGGTGGTGGCGCGGTCAGGGCTGGCCGAGGCGATGGCGGTGACGATGATGCCGGGGCGGTGGGCGATGCAGGCGATCATCCGTTCGGCCATCCGGCCTGTACCTGCGATGCCCAGCCTCATGTCGCCCCCCGCAGGCTTTGCGCCCATGGCATGGGGGCTACGGGGGCGAAAGTGGTGGTCATGGCCTGTGCGCCGCTATGGTCGCCCGCTTGCTGGATCGCCAGGGTCACCTCGGTCAGATGCAGCGCCAGATCGGCGGACATGCGGCAGGGGCGGTTTTCGGCCAGCGACTGCACCATCTCTGCCGGACCCAGCGCAAAGTTCATCGACGCCGCCCCCCAGCGGCCCACCTTGGGGTGGGTCGGCCCCGCCAGCCGCATCCGGCGCGCGATGGGCGAGGTGACCAGACGGCGGCGCAGCGGAAACCGGCTGCGAAAGCGGACGGGGGCGGTGTTGTTCCACGCCTGATCCAGTTCGACGATGCCCTTGTCGGTGACGATGCGGATCGCGTGGTTGTGCGGCGCGATGATCGAACAGGTCAACCGCGCGACCACGCCGGAGTGAAAGAACAGCGTCGCGGTCGAAAAGTCGGGCGCGGGGTTCGGGGTGGGCAGTTCGGCGGCCACCAGCGACGCCGAGGCCGCCGTCACGCTGCGCACCGGGCCGAACAGCGCCATCAGCCATGTCAGGTAATACCCTGCGTGTTCCACCGTGCAGCCAACTTCGAATTCATCCTGCGCAGGCCAAGGCGCACCGGAGTCCGACAGCCACTGGCGGTAGGGGGCTTGCGGGATATAGCCGTCGTCCAACTCGGCATAGATCAGGCGCGGGGTGCCGGTTCGGGGGTCGCGCAGGGCGGCCCCCAACGTCTGGGCCGCCTCGGACAGCGCCGAACAGGGGGCAGAGGCGATCAGCAGGCCCTTCGCCGCCGCAAGATCGGTCAGGGCGCGGGCGTCTGCGGTCCGCATCGCCAGCGGCTTTTCGGAATAGACATGCAGACCGGCGGTCAGACACTGACGGCTGATCTCGTAATGCGCCGACGGGTTGGTCAGGTTCAGGATCAGCCCGCCGGGGCCGACCCTGTGCAGCAGATCGGGCAGCGACGCCGCCTGCGGCACCGGCCAGCGCGCGGCAAACCTCGACAGAGCCTCGGGCCGGTGATCATGCGCGGCGGCCAGCTTCAGCGCCGGAAAGGTGGCAAGCGACGCCATGTAAAGGTCGGCCACAAAGCCGGTTCCGACGATGCCGAGGGTCGTCATGGGGGGGTCCCTCTTGCGCGGGCTGGTGTGCGGTGTGACAGGTAGCATGCCACACAGGGCGCTGATAGTCAGGCCGTAAGGCGAAAACGGGGCGCGGATGCGCAGTTTTTGCGCCTGTTCAGCGTTGCGGGCGGCTTTGCCTTACCCTTGCCACAGCGATCCGGTAACGTGACGCAATCCCTGCCACCTGCCCGAGGACCCGCATGAGCCCGCTTTCCAGACTGATGGCCGGGCAGGGGCTGTTTGCACGGGCGGTGCGCGGGTCGATGCTGACGGCGGGGGCGTTTGCCTTCAGTCAGGTGATGCGGCTGGCGGCGAACCTGATCCTGACGCGGCTCTTGTTTCCCGAGGCGTTCGGGATGATGGCGTTGCTCAGTGTGGTGCTGATCGGCTTGCAGTTGTTTTCCGATGTCGGCGTCGGCCCCGCGATAAGCCAAAGCGCGCGGGGCGATGACCCCGACTTTCTGGATACCGCGTTTACCATCAACGTGGCGCGCGGCGTGGTCCTGTGGGGGATGACCTGCCTGCTGGCCTGGCCCGTATCGCAGCTATACGGCGTGCCGGACCTTGCGCTGTTGCTGCCGGTGGCGGGGCTGTCGCTGTTGGCCTCAGGGTTCAACCCGACACGAATCGACACGGCAAACCGGCATCTGTTGCTGGGGCGGGTGACAGCGCTGGACCTGTGCGCGCAGGTGATCGGAATTGTGGCGATGGTGGTGCTGGCCGGGTGGTAC
>JBBRVJ010000279.1:0-3696 GCA_038246975.1 Rhodobacterales bacterium
CAAAGTTCCTGCCGGAACACGATCCCCGCAGTCGGGGCCAGCACCCGCAGCCGCAGGCGGGTGGCGGGGTCGGTGACATGGGCAATTACCTCCTCCGCAGCAACCAACGCTCCGGGTGGAACAGCCCAGGTGACGACCCCGCCTTGCGGTGCAAACGCCTCGCCTGCGCCGGCCAGCGGCAGGTAGGCGGCATCGGGGTGGGACGGTTGCCCCGGCCAACCGGTCAGCACACCGATGGCGGCCAGAAAGGTCATCAGGTTGTGAGCGTCCCCGGCGGCCGTCTTGTCATCGACATCGAGTTGCCCGCGATACTCAAGCGTCGTGGCAAAGGTGGCGTGCGGGATCGGGTGATCGGGAAAGCGGTGTTGCAGGTGCAGCCACGGGGCGGTGTGCGCCTCGTCAAACGCATTCCCACCAGACACGCTTTCGATCAGCGCCAGCGCGGCTCCGGTGGACCGGCACAGCAACGCTGTATCGGCAGGCCGCGCGGGCGAGGCATACAGATGCAGGATCGCGCGGTGGTCGCAATGCAGGTCCAGCACATAATCCGCATCGTGCGACCAGCGCAGCAAGGCAATCCGTTGCTCGGCAAGGTCGGATGGGGTGGCGGCTGCATCCAGCGCAGTGGCAAAGGCCGCGCGGATCGTCTGGCGGTTTTCGTCGGCATCGTCGGTCAGGTGGCCCGCGACCGCATCCCCGGCCAGTGCCGCCAGATCGGGAAAACCGCGGTTGAAATTCTGCATCGAGTCCATCTCGTTGCGGCCCATCGGGCGGCCGTAGACCCACTGGGTCAGGCCGATCGGATTGGCGGTCGGGACCACCAGCACCTCGCCGGTCAAGTTGGCCTCGGACGCTTCCAGCAGCGGCAGCAGGTGTTGCAGGATCAGAACACCGGGCATTTCGTCGGCGTGAAGGCCCGCTTGCAGATAGACCTTGGGGCCCTGCCCTGCCTTGCCAAAGCGGTAGGCGGTCAGGTGGTGCCGGGTGCCGGCGGCGTCGCCGGTCAGGGGGCGGGTGTCGATCTGCATGGGCATCCCTGATCGCGGGTCTATGGGGGGAAGCATGGACGAGCGGGCCGCGACCCGTCAAGCCGATGCAACGTCAGAACCCGAACACCAACCGCAGGGCCAACTCCTCTGGCAGTCCTGATGCCCGCAGTTTGGTAGCGGTGACGTCGCAATCATAGGGCACACGGCGAAACGTCAGGTCATTGGATTCGCTGTCGTAAACCGCATAGCCCGCCGCAGGATCGCCGTCGCGCGGCTGCCCGGCCGATCCCACCACCGCCAGCCAGCGGCGTGTGCTTTGCAGGCGCATCGGTTCGTCCATCCTGATGGCCTGTTCGCGCACCGCCCCGCCAAGGTCACGACGGATCAGCAGCGGCACATGGACATGGCCGCAAAAGATGAGCCGCGCGTCGGTGGCGGCGAAACTTGGACGGGCGTGCAGGTTGGACAGGACATAGTTCCAAGCCCCCGGATCGTTGGCAGAGGCATGGACCAGCAGAATGTCGCCCGCCGTAACGGTCAGCGGCAGATGGGCGAGGAACGTCTTTTGCGCAGGTGACAGACGGGGCCGGGTCCATTCCATCGCCTGGGCCGCGTTGTGCGACATCGTTTCCGACAGATCGCTTACCGCATGGTCATGGTTGCCGCGCACCACCAGCGCGCCTTGTTCGACCAGCGCGATGGCGGTCGCCACGCACCATTCGGGGTCAGGCCCATAGCCCACCAGATCGCCCAGCAGGGCAATGCGGTCGGCCCCTTGGTCAGCCGCATCCGCCAGCACGGCGGCAAACGCCTCGCGGTTGCCGTGAATGTCGGTCACAAGGGCCAGCCGCATGTCGGCCTCCTGCCCTGGTGCGCGGCTGCACCATAGGTGGCAGGGCGGGCCGGTTGCAATGCGACAAGGGCGTTGTCGTCAGCGGTTTGCGCGTCCTTTGCCGGATCACCCCAGCGCTAGGGCCGATGACACCGCGCGGGCGATCACCCTTTCTTCGTCGGTCGGGATGACCATCACGGTGACGACAGCCCCCTCCGACGACAGGACGCGCGCGGCTGTGGCATTGCGGGCGGGGTCAAGGGAGATGCCGATCCACCCCATCCCGCCACACACTTGGGCGCGGATCGCGCCAGCGTATTCGCCAATTCCCCCGGTAAAGATCAGCGCGTCCAACCCCCCCAAAGCTGCGGCCAGCGAGCCTATCTCGCGGCGCACACGGGTGCAGAAGTAGCTGATCGCCTGCCCGGCGGCGGGGTCGTCCGAGGCGGCCAGTTCGCGCATGTCATTCGAAAGACCCGACAGCCCCAGCAGCCCAGATTGGCGATACAGCAGGTCCGACAGTTCCCCGACCGTCAGCCCGTCCTGTTCCAGCAGATACAGAAGCACACCGGGGTCGATCTGGCCCGACCTTGTGCCCATCGCCAAGCCGTCCAGCGTGGAAAACCCCATGGTCGACCCGATGGATCGCCCACCCAGCAGGGCGCACATCGACGCGCCATTGCCCAGATGGGCGATGATGACGCGACCCTTTGCCAGTTCGGGTGCCAAACGCGCCAACTCGCCCGAGACATGCTGATAACTCAGCCCGTGAAAGCCGTAGCGGCGGATGCCCTTGTCGTAATAGCGGCGCGGCAGGGCGTAGGTGTCATTCTCCCACGGCTGGCCGCGATGAAACCCGGTGTCGAAACAGGCGATCTGCACCGCCTCCGGAAAGGCCGCCATCGCGGCGGCAATCCCCGCGAGATTATGCGGCTGATGCAGCGGTGCAAAGGGCGCATAGCTGTGCAGTTTCGCCAGAATCTGGGGCGTCAGAACGGCGGGGGCGGCAAAGTCCGGGCCCCCATGCACCACCCGGTGGCCGACAGCGGCGACGTGCGTGCCCGGAAACTGCTGTTTCAGCGCCGCCAACCCTGCGACCAGCGCCGCTGCGTGGTCGGGGATCAGGGCTGCGGGCAAAGCCAGCGCCCCACCCTGCCCGGTTTTCATCGACAGGCTGGCGTCAGCCGTCCCGATCCGTTCCGCCAGCACCGAGGCGGTCATCCGGCTGGCATCGCGGTTGAACAACCCGAGTTTCAGCGAGGACGACCCCGCATTCATGGTCAGGATCGCTTCGGCGTCATTCATGAGGCGATCACGCCGCTTCCGGGGTCAGGACGCGCGCCGTGCGGGGCGCAAAACCGCGCTGATAGCGGGCATTACCAAGGTCCGACGTGTCGATGTCGATCACCCGGTCCGAAATCATGTCGGCCAGTACCCGGCCCGACCCGGCGGGCATGGTCCGGCCCAGCGTGCCGTGACCGGTCTTCAGGAACAGGTTCGGCACCCATTCTATCTTGGCAAAATCGGGGCATGCGTCGATGATCAACGGCGCGTAGTGCATCATCAGCCACCTGATCGCCTTTTGTGGAATGCCCGGCGCGACCCAGAGCGAGGCATGGCCGGGGCTGGTCTCGCCCGCGTTGGCAAACGACGTCTCCAGCGCCGGACCTGCCTGACGGTCGATCACCGTCACCTCGTGCCCCGCCTGCGCCAGATACCACCCGGACGTTACAACGATGACCCCTGCCCCAAGAATCACCACCCGCATGGACGCCTCCGTTTGCCATGTCAGCCTTATAAGGCAGTCGAACGGACGTTTCTTTGCTACTTTTGTTGCGTTGGAAAAGAGGCGCGCAAAAGTCAGCGCGGTTTCGC
>JBBRVJ010000280.1:0-3668 GCA_038246975.1 Rhodobacterales bacterium
AAGATCAGATCGCGTCCCGCAAACTGCATCCGTGCAATGGCATAGGCGGCAAGACAGGCCACCACCGAGCTGAGCGCCACCGCCCCCGCGACCAGAAGCGCCGAGTTCAGCATCCACAACAGGAACGGGCTGTCGAACAGCACGGCCCGGAAATGATCCAGCACAAGGGCCTGCGGCAGGCCGATCTTGTTGGCGGCGAAATCGTCTTGTGATTTCAGCGCGGTCAGCACCATGAAGACGGTCGGCACCAGCGCCAGAACGCAGGCCAGGATCAGGACCGACTGCTTGACTGCATCACCGGCCCGCATGGCGTCAGGCCCCCTCGTCTTCTGACCGGCGGCGCAGGGCGAACAGCAGCCAGATCAGCCCCAGCGACACGGCGAACAGCATCACCGAAACCGCCGCCGCGATTCCCGGCAGGCTGGTGCGCACCAGTGCGTTGTAGATGTATAACTCGACCACCATGGTCGATGTGCCCGGCCCACCGCGCCCGCCGCCCATGATGTAGATATAGGCGAACACCGCCGACAGCATGGTGATGACGCTGATCACCACATAGAATTCGATCACCCCGCGCATCTGCGGGATCAGAACGTACCAGGCGCGCTGCCACCATTTGGCACCGTCCAGCCGCGCCGCCTCGATCAGCGCCTCGTCAAGGCTGAGGAGCCGCGACAGGAACAGGATGATCCCCAGCGCAGACTCGCGCCAGATGATCAACATCATAACCGTCCAGAGTGCGACATCCCCCGATCCGATCCAGTCCAGCGCCATGAAATCAAGGCTGAGCCAGCGCAACACCTCGTTCACCGGGCCGCTGAACTGGAACATCTGCTTCATCACCACGGCGACGATGGGAATGGCCAGGATGTAGGGCACAAAGACCAGCGTACGGGCCAGTTTCCAGCCGCGCAGCCGTTCATAAAGCAAGAGCGAGATCAGCAGGGCGATGGCGACCATGACCGGTATTGCCAGAAGCAGCAGCAGATTGTGCTTGACGGATTCCCAGAACAGCGCCTGCCCCAGAACCAACTCATAGTTGCGCAGGCCGATCCATGGCCCGTCGATCCCGCGCACCATCTTGAAGCTGAATTCAAGCATGCGCAGGATCGAATAGCCGAAAACGAACGCCAGCAACACGATCAGCGGTGCCACATAAAGATAGGGCGTGATGCGGCGCGACAGGGTCATTCCCGCGCGCCCGCCAACCGGCCGCCGCGCCCCGGACAGGGCGCGGCATTGTCCGGGTGTGGGCTCACTTCGACAGGTCCACCACCCATTGCTGGTATTTCTCGACCAGATCGGGGTTGAACTCGCGCCACTCCTGCGCGACCTGTGCCGCCAGATCGCCCGCCTGTTCGCCGGTCAGGGCGCCTGAAACCACCTGCTGTCCGGTCGGGATTGCCGCCTGTTCATAGAACTGGCCGGGCATCAGGTTGGTGACATTGGTGATGTTCGGGCTTTCGCCCCATGCCTTCCACATGGCGCGGACTGACGCGTTCTCGATCTTTTCCGACGAGAACCGGCTGGAGGACGGAATCCACCCGGTGGTCCGATGAAAGGCATCGAGCCGGTCGGGCGTGTTCAGGAATTCAAGGAAGGCCGCCGCTGCCGCCGGGTCTTTCGCGCCCTCGGCAATGCCAAGGCCCTGCATGTCGACGATCGGCTTGCCCGCCAGCTTGCCCTTGCCGAACACCGGCATCACCATGCAGCCGATCCGGCCATTGGTCGCCGTGCTGTCGGCGGGCAAACGCGAGCCTGCCGACTGTCCCATCGCCAGCTTGCCTGCCACGATCAGGTCGATGCCGGGATAAAGCTCCAGCGACGGCATGTCCTTGTTCAGGTAACCCAGCGTCCGCAATTCCTCCAGTCGGACCCAGTGTTCGTGATAGCGCGGATCGCGGAAATCCTTGTCGCCGATGAACAGTTCCACCGCCTCGCCGATGGTGTCCAGCGTCTGCACGAAGGCGTGGCTCATGTACCATTCGCTCCAGTACCCATCCTGGATGCCGCCGCCCAGGGGTTCGATCCCGGCGGTCTTCAACTTGTCGCAGGCGGCCAGCAGGTCGGCCCAGGTGGCGGGTGGTGCCTCGGGGTCCAGCCCCGCCTGCTCGAACAGATCCTTGTTGTAGTACCAGACCATCGGCAAGGGGTACCAGCCAAGCCGATAGGTATTGCCGCCGAAATTGCTCAGGATCGTCGGGTTCGAGGCGCGCAAAGTGTCCTCCGACATCAGCCCGTTCAGCGCCTTGAGATAGCCGAACCACACGCTTTCCATGTGGTAGATGCCGTTCCACAGATACTGGAGATCGGGCGGACTGCCCGCCGCCGCCGCCGTCTGAAACTGCGAGATCACCACGGCGGTGTCCTGCAGCATCGTCGTGACCGTGGCATCCTTGTAGGCGGCCACGCTTTCATCGACGAAGGCCTGCAGGCCGGGCAGTTCCTGCTCTCCCCACCACCACATGGTCAGTTCAGGGGTCTGGGCGTTGGCGGCCAGCGGGCCAAGCAGGCTGCCCATGGAGGCACCGCCAAGCGCTGCCGCCGACCCTTGGAGAAATCTGCGCCGCCCGAACCCGGGTGCCGTAGTCAGGTCTCTTGTCATGTTTTGCCCTCCTCCATTCCTGTTGCGATGCCGCTGTCAAAAGGTGCTGGTCAGGCCGCCATCCACGACCAGCATCTGCCCGGTCATGTAGCGGCACAGGCCGGATGCCAGAAACACGACCGTTCCCGCCACTTCCTCGGGCTGTCCGGCGCGGCGCAAGGGGATGCGCCCGCGCGCCACATACCAGTCGCGGAATTCGGGGGTGTCGGTTTCGTCCACGCCGTTCACGATGGTCATCGGCGTGATCATGAACCCCGGCGAGACCGCGTTGACAAGGATGTTGTGGGGGCCAAGTTCGACCGCCATGGATTTGGTCAATGCCAGAATGCCGCCCTTGGCCGCGTTGTACGATCCGCACTTGCCGCTGGAGACATATCCCTGAACCGAGGCGATATGGATGATCCGGCCCGACCCTGCCGCCACCATGTGCGGGGCCACCAGCATCGAGCCGACATAGACCGCATCCAGATTGATCGCGATGGTCTTGCGCCAGTTCTCGGCGGTGTCTTCCAGGATCGTCCAGGTGGGCGGGTTGATCGCCGCGTTGTTCACCAGCACGTCGATCCGGCCATGCGCCGCGATGATCGCCGCCACCACCTGCGCATAGCGCGCATCGTCGGTCAGATCGAGCGTATGCGTGTCCACCCGCCCGCCCGCCGCACGGATGCCCGCCGCCGTTTCCGCCAGCCCCTCGGCCCTTATGTCCAGCAGGACGACGCAAGCACCTTCTGCCGCCATTTCACGCCCGATCGCCGCGCCAAGGCCCTGCCCGCCGCCGGTGATCATGCAGACAAGGTCGGCCAGCAACGCCATCGGTCCCATCCATCTTCGGCCAGTCGCCATGGACCACGCACATCCGTTGCGGATGCACAGGGTCCGGTCAGAGGTCATCACCAGAAGGTTTCCGCAATCCCGGACACCACACCGGATTTCTGGAAATTTAGGTTTGATTCTGCGGCCAAGTCAACATAGCAATTGGGCAAGCCGTCAAGGAGAACCCGGATGCCCGATGATCCGCCGTCGATGACGCTAACCAATGTCGGCCATGCCTTCGATCACCCCG
>JBBRVJ010000281.1:0-3644 GCA_038246975.1 Rhodobacterales bacterium
ACTTCCTTGACGAGGATGGTCTGGACCGGGGTCTTGTTCTCTTCGTTCAGCCCGCGCCGCAGCAGGAATATGCCAGGTTCGGACAGCGCGCGCAGGCGGCGGGCGACGGGGTGATCGTGCGGAATTTCAAGGCTTTGCGGGGGGGGCGAGGCGAACAGGCCGCCGTCATCGGCCGGGGTGGCCAGCAGAAAGCGGGCTATCGTCCAGGCCAAGGTCGCCTTGCCGATGCCGCGCGGGCCAGAGATCAGCCAGGCATGATGCGCGCGGCCCGAAATATAGCTGTTCAGAAACTCGGCCTGTGCCTGTACGTGCCCGAACAGGCGGGCGGTTTCGCGTGGGTGGGGGGCACCTTCCAGCCGGTCCGGTTCGGGAAAGTCGCCAAGGTAGACCGACGGCATCCATCACACCCCCAGATGGGCGCGGGCGCGGGTCAACACGTCTGCCGCGACTGCTTCAAGGCTGCCTGAGCCGTCGATCACCAAAAACCGGGCATGGCGCGCGGCGAGGTCCAGAAATCCGGCGCGCATGGCGGTTTGCAGGTCCAATCCCATATCCTCGAACCGTTGTTCCAGCCCTGCGCGGGCGACTGCGCGGTGATGGCCCAAGGCGGGGTCGATGTCGATCAGGAAGGTCAGGTCGGGTTCGACCCCGATCATCAGATCGTGCAGGCTATTCACAGCCGCCAGATCGCCGCGCAAGCCCTGATAGATCCGCGTGCTGTCGGCGAAACGGTCGGTGACCACCACCTCGCCCCGCGCCAGTGCCGGGCGGATCGTCTTTTCCAGATGGTCGCGCCGTGCGGCGGTGAACAGCAATGCTTCGGTTTGCGGCGACCAGCGGTCAGGGTTGCCTTGCAGCACCAGACGGCGGATATCCTCGGCCCCCGGACTGCCGCCCGGTTCGCGGGTCAGGGTCACGGGCAACCCCAGACCCTGCAGCGCATCGGTCAGCAGGCGGGCCTGCGTCGATTTGCCCGACCCGTCGATGCCTTCAAAGCTGATGAAACCGCCGGGATGGGGGGCGCGCACAGCCATTCAGCTTGCCGGAGCCTCGCCGAGATAGCGGGTCCGCAGATGCCCCGCAGCGGTGCCAAGCCGGTTGACGAAGCCGCCCTTTGCCACATCGTTTTCCGCCAGCAGCGGCACCCGCGACTCCGGCAATTCAGGGATGCGGATCACCAGTTCGGCCACTTGCGCGCCCTTGGCGATAGGGGCGGACAGTGGGCCGGTATAAACAACTTCCGCCGTCACGCCGTCCTGCACCAAGGCCGGAACCAGCAGTTTCACGTCCGACGCTGGCACCAGACCGACGGTGTCCTCCGCCCCCATGAACACCTGCGCCTCTGCCACACGAACGCCCGCCTTGACTACGGTTTTCAGCGCGAACTGCCGAAAGGCCCAGTCGGCCACCTTGCGCGATTCCTCGGACCGGTCGGCATCCGTCGCCAGACCGCTGATGACAAAGACGATACGCCGATCCCCCTGTTTCACTGACGCAGCCAGCCCGAAACCTGCCTCGATCGTGTGCCCGGTTTTCAGCCCATCCGCCCCGATGCCCATGTCCAGCAAGGGGTTGCGGTTGTTGGCATTGGCCGGGGCGCGGTTCTTGTAGTTGAACTCGGTCTCGGCAAAGTAAGGATAATACTCTGGAAACTCCTCGATCAGACGAAGCGACACAAGGGCGATATCCTTGAGGCTCATCCGGTGCTTCGGATCGGGCCAGCCCGACGAATTGGCAAAGGTCGAATGTTCCAGCCCGATGGCGCGCCCGCGTTCGGTCATCTGGGCGGCGAATGCCTCGTCCGTGCCGGCCAGTCCTTCGGCGACGACGATGCAGGCATCACCGCCCGAGTTGACGATGATCCCCATAATCAGGTCGCGCACCGTGGGGGTATCGCTTTCCTGCAGATACATCGTCGACGCATTTCGCCGGGTCATCTCGGTCGCGCGGGCCGACACGGCAAAGGTGGTGTCCATCGTCACCCGGCCATCGCGCAATGCCTCGAACAGCATGTTGACCGTCATGAGTTTCGACATCGAGGCAGGCGGCAGGGCCACTTCGCCGTTCTTGTCCATCAGCACAGTATGGGTGGTCACATCATAGACCCAGGCGGAGGTCGCCTTGGTGTCAAAGGCGCGTGCGGGCAGGGCGGCCAACAGGAGTGCCAGCACAAACAGGGAAAAGCGCATGGGCGGACTCCTTGGGGGTCAGCGTTTCAGAACATAGGCATCGGCAAAGCCCGCAGATTTGATCTTGGTCAGTGTTGCACCATCGCCGCGTGCCGTGACGCTGAAGAACGCCTTGCCTTGGGTTTCTTCACGGCGCAGGTCGGCGGGGACTCCGGCCTTTTGCAGCGTCGCCACCGCGCGCTGTGCGTTCGCCTCGACCGAGAAGATGCCGATCTGGATCAGACCGCTCCCGCTTGGTGCGGCAGGTCTGGCAGCAGGTATGGCGGCTGGTTCGGCGGCCGGGATCGGCGCAGGGGCGGTCTGGATCGCGGGGGCTGCGGCGCGGGGTTTACCCTCCGCCTTGTCGATCGCAGCACCGGCAATGGCTACCGTGTCCAGCGGCGTGGTTTCTACCGTTTCGGCGGCATCGAGAATGGGTTTCGTGGCGTCCGTGGCCGGTTCGGTTGCCTCCTCGCGCCGCAGGGCGGTGACGTTCAGTTGCGCAGGCTGACCCGCAAGCATCCCAAGTGCCGCCGCAGCATCGGACGAGATTTGCAAGGTCGGACCGGGGTTGTCACGCTCGCGGCGGAACAGCGCGCCGATCACGAACTTGCCGTTGCCGGGGTTGCGCAGGATCACCCGCTCGGGGTCCACCGCATCGGGCGAGGCAACCCAGACTCCGCCCAAAGATGGCCGCCCGTCCCACAGTGCGGCATCGGTGACCTGAAAAACTTCCGGTGCCTCGACATCGCGGTCGACCAGTTTCACCGAGGTCGAGGCGGTGACCGGCGCATCGTCCGCCGCGTCCGTATTGCCTTTGCCCAGACCCGCAAACGGCCCGGTCCCGCCCTCGCATCCGACAAGCAGCATCAGCGCCCCCATGATCAGGGTCGTTTGCGCGATCCGTATCCTTGTCATTCCCAGCCCCTACATCTGCGCGTTCTGTGCCGCGCTTGCCTGCCGCCACCTCGAGAGTGTCTCCGCTTCGGATGCAGGCATTCGCCCGCATTCGGGTCAATATACCCGCGGACCGCCCCACAGGGAAGAGCACCCCGCAGGTTTGGCGGAAATGATCGAGTGGGGAAAATCACGCTGGCAAGCAGGGCCGTTCTGACCGTCCGGATTAGCCCTACCCCCGCCACAAGACCCGGTTCGGCGAGTTTCGGGCCGGTTCGAGCCACCGGGCAGCGCCACGAAGGTGGGAAGGGTTGCAGAGGGGCCGATTGCCCGGGCGTTGAAGGCTCGTCCGGGTTTGCCCGGACCACCAGCGCTGGACTGGGAAATGGGAATATGGTTACAACGCGTTGCGGGCAGGTCCGCGAAAGGCTGCGAGGGAAGCGAAAATCACCCAACAGCCGATCGCAAGCCTTGATACTGCGGAAGTGTGGCCGAGTGGTTTAAGGCTCTAGTCTTGAAAACTAGCGTGGGGGGAACCCCACCGTGGGTTCGAATCCCACCGCTTCCGCCACTTGCCCT
>JBBRVJ010000282.1:0-3630 GCA_038246975.1 Rhodobacterales bacterium
TCAGCCGGGGCTGGACGAATAGGCGTCGGGCGCGGATAGTCACCGGATGGATTGGCAAGACGAGGGGGCGGTTCTGTCCATGCGCCCGCATGGCGAAAGCGCCGCGATCATCGAGGTGTTCACGCAGGCGCATGGCCGTCATGCGGGTGTCGTGCGCGGCGGGGCGTCGCGCAAGATGGCCGCGATGTTGCAGCCGGGTGCGCAGGTGCAGGTCGCCTGGCGCGCGCGGCTGGAGGATCATCTGGGGGTGTTTGTCGTCGAGCCTGTGCGATCCCGCGCGGCGGTGTTGGGCGACAGGCGGGGCCTGGCGGGTTTGAACGCGGTTTGTGCGCTGTTGCGGTTGTCCTTGCCGGAACGTGAGGCGCATGTCGGTCTGTGGGGGGCCACCATCGCGCTGATGGACGATCTGGAGGCGGGCGGCGACTGGCCTGCGCGCTATCTGCGCTGGGAGGTGCGGTTGCTGGAGGAGTTGGGTTTCGGGCTGGACCTGGCGTCTTGTGCCGTGACGGGGGATACCACCGATCTGGCCTTTGTCAGTCCGCGCAGCGGGCGGGCGGTCAGCCGGGCGGCGGCAGGGGATTGGGCGGCGCGGTTGTTGCCGCTGCCGCCCTGTCTGATGGGGCAGGGGCCCGGGACGCCTGCGGAACTGGCGCAGGGGTTGGCGATCACCGGGCATTTTCTGGCGCGCGAGCTGGCCCCGATGTTGAACGACCGCCCCCTGCCCGAAGCGCGGGGGTGGCTGGTCGAGATGTTGGGACGTGGTTAGGCGACCTCTGACAGCAGCGCCCTGAAGTCAAGGCGGCCTGCGGTCATCGACAGCGCGCCGTCTGCGGAAAAAGACCCCCGGACCGGGGACATGATCCGGGGGCCATGGTCGGCCGGGACGGGCGGCGAACCGCCCGTTGGACAGGGGGGACAGCCCGGCGCAGACAGGGCGGGGTCGCCCATGGCGTGAAGATGGGGTGAGTCGGATTCGATTCTATGACGGATTGACGAAACTCAGGCCCGCGAGCGGATCATCCCCACGATATCATAGACCTGATCAAGGATCGGGCGGGCGATGGCGTCGGCCCGCGCGGCACCTTCGCCCAAGGTACGGTCGATCTCGGCGGGGTCTTTCATCAGGCGGGTCATTTCCGATGTGATCGGCGACAGTTTGTCGACCGCCAGATCGGCCAGCGCCGGTTTGAAGGTGCCGAACTGCACGCCCGCATATTGCGCGACCACGGCTTCGGGCGTCATGTCGGCGAGGGCTGCATAGATGTTGACCAGATTGCGCGCGTCGGGGCGGTCTTTCAGCCCGTCGAGCGTGTCGGGCAGCGGTTCGGGGTCGGTCTTGGCCTTGCGGATCTTCTTGGCGATGGTGACGGCGTCGTCGGTCAGATTGATGCGCGACTGATCCGAGGGGTCGGATTTCGACATCTTCCTCGTCCCGTCGCGCAGGGACATCACGCGGGTTGCCGCACCTTCGATGACGGGTTCGGTGACCGGGAAGAAATCGACCTTGTAGTCGTTGTTGAACTTCGTCGCGATGTCGCGGCAGAGTTCGAGATGCTGTTTCTGATCCTCGCCCACCGGGACGTGGGTCGCCTTGTAGGCCAGAATGTCGGCGGCCATCAGGGCGGGGTAGGCATAGAGGCCGAGCGACACGTTTTCGCTGTTCTTGCCGGCCTTGTCCTTGAACTGGGTCATGCGGGACATCCAGCCCATC
This sequence comes from Rhodobacterales bacterium, assembly GCA_038246975.1. GTDB lineage: Bacteria > Pseudomonadota > Alphaproteobacteria > Rhodobacterales > Rhodobacteraceae > JAIYDJ01. The sequence goes on from JBBRVJ010000282.1 coordinate 1,712, forward strand.
CGCGCGACACAGGTGAAGATCCAGCCCAGTTCGACATGGGCGCTGACCTGGCTCTGGTTGAACAGGATCGACCTTGCGGGGTTGATGCCCGCCGCGATGAAGCCCGCCGCCGCTTCGCGCGTTTGCTGACGCAGTTTGGCGGGGTCCTGCCAGACGGTGATCGCGTGCATGTCCACGAGACAATAGATCGTCTCGATGCCTTCGTCCTGTTTCTGGACAAAGCGTTTCAGCGCGCCGAGGTAGTTGCCCAGCGTCAGGCCCCCCGAAGGCTGGATCCCCGAGAATATGCGGGTGGGGAAGGTCGCAGGCGTTTGGACCGGCTGTGACATGGGAACTCCATCTGGAAAAAGCGGCTGCGCTGGCTTATCGCTGCGGGCAACGGGCGTCAATCGAGCCCGGAAAGGGAAGCCATGGACCATAACGCCCCGCCGTTGAACCCGCTGCCGCCGATCGTATGGGTGCTGGCGTTGCCGTTGATTGCGATGGAGGTGGTGTTGGGGCTGGAATCCGCCGGGTTGATCGGCGGGGCGCAGGCGATGGGCTGGCGGCAGGATGCGGTGCAGCGGTTCGGGTTCTCGCCGGAGTTGATGCGGGCGATGATCGAGGCGGGTCAATATCCGCTTGAGGCGATGGCGCGGTTGATCACCTATCCGCTGGTCCACGGCGATTTCACCCATACGCTGTTCGTGGTGGTGATCCTGCTGGCGCTGGGCAAGATGGTGGGCGAGATCTTCCGCTGGTGGGCGGTTCTGGTGGTTTATCTGGGGGCGACAGTGGCGGGGGCGCTGGCCTATACGGCGATGCCTTGGGCCACGGGCGCGCTGATCGGCGGCTATCCGGCGGATTATGGGTTGATCGGGGCGTTCACTTATATCCTGTGGATGCGGAAGGCTGCTACGGGGGGCAACCAGTTGGCGGCGTTCCAGTTGATCGGAGTGCTGATGGGGTTTCAGTTGCTGTTCGGGGTGGTGTTCGGCGGAGGTTGGGTGTGGGTGGCGGAACTGGCCGGGTTCGCCGCGGGGTTCGCGCTGTCCTTTGCGGTCAGTCCGGGCGGAGTGGACCGCATCATGGGGCGGTTGCGTCAGCGTTGACGCCGGATGGCGCTGCGGAAGTCTGACAGGCGGAAGGCACCCAATAGCGTGCCGATGCCGAAATAGCTGACGATGCCTGCGGCGACCAACCCGGCCAGGGCCAGATAGCGCCAGCCTTCGGTTTGCAGGGGAGAGGTCAGCAGCCATGCTGATCCCCACAGCACAACCCCCATGGCGGCACAGGCGCACAGGATCAAAGGCAGGCGCTGACGGAACCGCGCGTCGGTGTGCGCCTCGCAGCCCATGTGGCGCGATCCGAACCACAGTTGCGCCAGCATGATCCAGCCCGACAGGGTGGTGGCAAGGGCTGCTGCGGCAAAGCCCATGACCGGCATCAGGCCGATGGCGATGGCGGCGTTGGTGATCATCGACACGACGGCATACAGAAACGGGCGGCGGGTATCCTCGCGGGCGTAGAACAGCGGTTGCAACACTTTTTGCAGCACAAAGGCGGGAAGTCCCGCGCCATAGATCGCCAGCGCCAGCGCCGTGGCCTGCGCGTCCGACGCCGAAAACGCGCCCCGCTGATACAGCACCGAACAGAGCGGCCCGGCGATCACCAACAGGGCGACGGTGGCGGGCAGAGTGAGGGCCAGCGCAAACTCGGCCCCGCGGTTCAGGCTGTCACGACCCCCCTGCGCATCGCCCGCCCGCAGGCGGCGCGAAAGATCGGGCAGCAGGACCGTTCCGATGGCAATGCCGACGACGCCCAGCGGCAGTTGATAAAGCCGGTCGGCATAGGACAGCCACGCGATGGCGCCTTCGGTAAAGCTGGCGACCTGACGACCGACCAGCAGGTTGATCTGCACGACGCCTCCAGCCAGGACA
>JBBRVJ010000283.1:0-3584 GCA_038246975.1 Rhodobacterales bacterium
ACCCCCCCCCCCCCGGGTGTGGGGTGGTTGTTCCCCCCCACCGCCCCGACCCCAAAGGATGCCCCCATGGCCCACCCTAATCCCCCCCGCATTCTTGTTTCCGACGAACTCTCGGAGACCGCCGTCCAGATCTTCCGCGACCGTGGCGTCGAAGTCGACTACATGCCCAAACTCGGCCGCGACAAAGATGCCCTCGCCGCGATCATCGGTCAGTATGACGGCCTTGCCATCCGCTCTGCCACCAAAGTCACCGCCAGACTGCTTGAGGCTGCCCCCCGGCTCAAGGTTATTGGTCGCGCCGGGATCGGCGTCGACAACGTCGACATCCCCGCCGCGTCCAAGCGTGGCGTCATCGTGATGAACACCCCGTTCGGCAACTCGATCACCACGGCCGAACATGCCATCGCCATGATGTTCGCCGTGGCCCGCCAACTGCCCGAAGCCAACGCGAGCACTCAGGCCGGCAAGTGGGAGAAGTCCCGATTCATGGGTGTGGAACTCTTCAACAAAACCCTCGGCGTGATCGGGGCCGGCAACATCGGCGGCATCGTCTGCGACCGCGCCATCGGCCTGCACATGAAGGTCGTAGCCTACGACCCCTTCCTGTCGGAAGAGCGCGCCAAAACCCTTGGCGTCACCAAGGTCGACCTCGACGACCTGCTGGCCCGCGCCGATTTCATCACCCTGCATGTCCCCCTGACCGACAAAACCCGCAACATCCTGTCCCGTGATGCGCTGACGAAAACCAAAAAGGGCGTCCGCATCATCAATTGTGCCCGGGGCGGCCTGATCGACGAGCAGGCCCTTGCCGACGCCCTGAAATCCGGCCATGTCGCCGGGGCCGCGCTGGACGTGTTCGAAACCGAACCCGCCACCGACAACCCCCTGTTCAACTTGCCGGGCGTCGTCTGCACCCCCCATCTGGGCGCTGCCACCACCGAGGCGCAAGAGAACGTGGCGCTTCAGGTCGCCGAACAGATGTCCGATTACCTGCTGACCGGCGCCGTGCAAAACGCCCTGAACATGCCGTCCGTCACCGCCGAAGAAGCTGCCGTCATGGGTCCGTGGATCAAACTCGCCTCCCACCTCGGCGCTTTCATCGGTCAGATGACGGACGAACCGATCAAGGCGATCAACATCCTTTATGACGGCACCGTCACCGCGATGAACCTGCCGGCCCTCAACTCGGCGGTCATCGCGGGCGTGATGAAAACCGCCAACCCCGACGTCAACCTCGTCTCCGCCCCCATCATAGCCCGCGAGCGTGGCATCCAGATCTCCACCACCCGCCAGGACAAATCCGGCGTGTTCGACGCCTATATCAAGGTCACGATGGTCACGGAAAAGCGCGAGCGTTCCGTCGCGGGCACCTGCTTCAGCGACGGAAAACCGCGCTTCATCCAGATCAAGGGCATCAACATCGACGCCGAAATCGGCGCAGACATGCTCTATACCACCAACGAGGACGTCCCCGGCATCATCGGACTTCTCGGCATGACGATGGGCAAGAACAGCGTCAACATCGCGAACTTCACCCTTGGCCGCACGGGCGTCGGGCAAGAGGCGATTGCCCTGCTGTACCTCGACCAGCCCATCGACCCCAAAGTGGTCGCCACGCTGGAAGGCACCGGCATGTTCCTGCAAGTCAAACCCCTGCGGTTCGACGTCTGATCCGGACCACCAATCGGGGCGGCGACCGTCTCGCCGCCCCCACGTCCAACCTCTTGCCCTTTCCTCTTGGCGCAAATATTCCACGAATGCGTGCATCGGTGCGCCATTGGTCCCAGAACCAATGTACGCGCAGGGGTGTGAAACCCCCCGCTGCATTGCCCGGAGCATCCTATGCGAACCTATGCCATCGGCGACATCCACGGCCATCTCGACCTGTTGCACTGCGCCCATGACCGGATCGCCACCGACATGGCCATCCACGGCGCCTCGCCCATCGTGCATATCGGCGACCTCGTGGACCGTGGCCCCAATAGTGCGGGCGTCCTCGAATACCTTCGCGCCGGGATCGCCGCGGGCGACGACTGGGTGGTGCTCAAAGGCAACCACGACCGCATGTTCTCGATCTTTCTCGACGATCCGCTGGCTCAGGACCCCGGCCTGCGCGCCGACCTGTCCTGGCTGCATCCCCGCCTCGGCGGCGGCACGACCCTGGCCAGCTACGGCGTCAAGAACCCCGCCGACCGCCCGATAGCCCCGGTCCATGCCGAGGCCGTCATGGCCGTCCCCCCCGCGCACCGCAGCTTTCTGGCAAACCTGCCCACGCTCTATCAACGCGGCGATTGCGCCTTTGTCCACGCCGGCATCCGCCCCGGCATCCCGCTGGCCGACCAGACCGAGACCGACCTCGTGTGGATCCGCGAGCCCTTCCTGTCCGACCCGCGCGACCACGGCCCGCTGATCGTCCACGGCCATACCGCCCTGACCGAAGCCACCGACTATGGCAACCGCCTGAACCTCGACAGTTCGGCCGCCTACGGCGGCCCCCTGACCGCCGTGGTGATCGAGGACCGCGACGTGTTCCTGCTGACCGATCAGGGCCGCAAACCCCTCAGTCCCGCCGGATAAGCCCGGTCACCGCCGCCGCACCAAAGCCGGTGACGACCCAGCCCGCAATCGTCAGCAACCAGCGCAGATACCACAGATGCCACCCCCAATCGCCCCGGTCCTTCGACGGTGCCCAGGCCGCCTCCTGCCCCAGCACGACCAGCGGCACCACCACATCGACGGCGTAAGCCAGCGCATGGAACGCTTCGTAGTCCATCCCCTGCCCCTGCCCGGTGTCTGACTTTGGCCCGGCAGACCAAACCTCTGCCGGGTTCTTGACAGCGCCATCCCGCGCCAGCACCTGCCACCCCGCCGAGTCGACGATCACATCGGAATTGGGCGCAAAGGACCCCTCGACCCAAGCCATATGGGCCACCACCCACCCCACCCCGATCAACCCCGCCGCCGCATAAAAACTGCGCCACGGCTTGTAGCCATAGCCGACCACCAACCGCAGGAACAGATCGCCCGCCTGCATAAACACCCGGCGCGGCACCCTGAACAGCAGATACCCCGGCACCGCCTCCCGATCCGCCTGCCGCTGCAACCTTTCCCGCGCCATCAACACCAGCCTGCGATCTTCGGCATGCCCCATCTCGCCCAGCACGCGGCCAAGCTGTTCATAGGGCTGCGGGCAAAACACGCCTTTCCGGCCATTCCCCCGGCTCAACCACTCAATCCGCTGCTTGGCATCGGTTAAGGACGCGGCAATCCGTTCGTAAACAAACCCGTCGAGGAACAGGCGTTCCACCCCATCCGCGTCCCGAACCGGCCACGACGCCAGATCGTCCACCAGGTCGCCTACCCGGGCAGACGAAAGGTCAACGCGACCCTCGACCTCGCGCACATTGCGCAAAAGAAGCCCTTCCGTCACCCGCATCCGCTGCCCGTTCAGCGCATTACCCTCGCCATTCTCGAACCGCCCGCCGCTGCACGCCAACTGCCCGCCAATCTCGGCCCCCGACAGGCTCACCTCCCCCGTCGCGTGAAACCCGTCGCTCAGGAACACACTGCCCGTCACCCGCGCG
>JBBRVJ010000284.1:0-3568 GCA_038246975.1 Rhodobacterales bacterium
ATCGAAAGGAGACATCTGAATGTCTGACCAGTACATCCCGCCCCGCACGCCAACAACCGTTGCAGGCTCCGACCCCTACCGCACGACGACTCCGGGAGTCGACCCCTATCGCACCAATGTGCGCGTGGACGTACCTCCGGGGCCGCCGCCCGCATCCGGATTCAGCTCCGGTATTCTGGTCGCTGCGGTGTTCGTGGTTGTGGCAATCATCGCCGCTGCCGTGTTCAGCAACCGTGATATGTTCGGTGTGGGCACAGGTGATGCGCCCGGCATTTCGATCGAAAACAACGCAGCGCCCGCACCGGTTGCGCCTGCTGAAACTGTTGTCGATCCGGTCGTCCCTGCGGCCCCGGCAGATTCTGCACCGACCATGGTCGACCCGGTCGCCCCTGCAACTCCTGTGCCGGACGGCACTCCGGTTGCACCTACGGCTCCTGCCAACCCGTAGCCGGGTCAACCCTCGTCTGAATTCGGCCAGCGGCGGGCACCTCGGGGTGTCCGCCTTTGGCATCTCTGGAGCCTGCCCATGCTGATCCTTGAATGTCCTTGTTGTGGTGTCAAAGCCGAGGAAACCGAGCTTGCTCCGGGTTATGAGGCGCATCTGAAGCGCTTTGGCCCCGGTTCGGCGGATACCGAGTTCGAGGACTACATGTTTGCCCGCAAGAATCCCAAGGGCGTGCATTTCGAACGCTGGCGGCACGCCTATGGCTGCGGCAAGTGGTTTCTGGCGGCGCGCGATACGGCCACGCTGGAGGTGTTCGGCACCTATCCCGCACAGGTGTCCGGTCCGCCGGACCACATCATAGCCGCGATCAAGGCGCGGCGTCCGGGGTGGGAGTTGGGGCAATGAGCACGCGACTGGCAAAGGGCGGGCGGCTGATCGACCGCAATGCGGTGCAGAAGTTCACCTTCAACGGCACAAGGATGCGCGGCTATCAGGGCGACAGTCTGGCCGCCGCGTTGCTGGCGAATGATCAGATGCTGATGGGGCGCAGTTTCAAGTATCACCGCCCGCGCGGGGTGGTGGCCTCGGGGCCCGAGGAGCCGAATGCGTTGGTCAATCTGGGCACCGGCGCGCGGTTGGAGCCGAATCAGCGCGCAACGGTGACCGAACTGTTCGACGGGTTGGTCGCGACCAGCCAGAACCACTGGCCGTCGCTGGAATGGGATGTCGGGATCCTGAACAATTATGCGGCGCGGATGCTGCCGGGGGGATTCTACTACAAGACCTTCCTCCATCCGCGCGCCTTCTGGAAACATGTGTTCGAGCCGATCATCCGGCAGTCGGCGGGTCTTGGGCGCGCGCCGAGCGATCTGGACGCCGACCGCTATGAGCAGGTCTATGCGTTTTGCGATGTGCTGGTGGTGGGCGGCGGTCTGGCGGGACTGCGCGCGGCGCTGGAGGCGGCGCGGGCCGGGGATCGGGTGATCCTGCTGGAACAGGCGGCGCATTGGGGCGGGCGCGCCCCGGTCGATGAGGGTGCGGCGCCAGAGGCCGAGGTCGCGGCGGCGGTGGCGGCCTTGGCGGCGATGGCGAATGTCACGATGCGGCTGCGGACCACCGGGGCGGGGGTTTACGACCACGGCTATGTTCTGGCGGATGAACGGGTGGCCGATCACACGCCGGGCGATGGTCGGGTGCGGCAGCGGCTTTGGCGTATTCGCGCCGGGCGGATCGTGGCGGCCACCGGGGCGATCGAGCGCCCGCTGGCCTTTGCGGGCAACGACATTCCGGGCGTCATGCTGGCCAGTGCAGTGCGGGACTATGTGGTGAACTGGGCCGTGTCGCCGGGGGATCGCACGGTGGTGGTCACCAACAACGATGACGCTTACCGCACCGCAATTGCGCTGAAAGAGGCGGGGCTGGAGGTTCCGGTCATTCTGGATGCGCGGTCTGCTGTCACGGGGGCGCTGCCGGCGCGGGCGCGGGCGCTGGGCATCCGGGTCGAAACCGGGCGGGCGATTGCCAAGGTCAAGGGCGGCAAGCGGGTCACGGGTGTTTGCATCTGCGTGCAGGCGGGCGAGGGCGCGGTTCTGGAAGAAATCGCCTGCGATGCCGTGGCCATGTCGGGCGGATGGTCGCCGGTGGTTCACCTGTACAGCCATTGCGGTGGGAAATTGCTGTGGGATGACGCGGGCGCGTTTTTCCGGCCCGATCCGGCGCGGCCGCCGGTCAACCATGACGGGTCGGCGATGGTGTCGTGTGTCGGGGCGGCGAATGGCGATCTGGGGGATGAGACGCCGGTCGAGCCGGTGTGGATCATGCCGCAGGGCGCGGGGATCACGCTGAAATCGAAGATGTGGCTGGATTATCAGAACGACGTGAAAGTGTCGGACGTGCAACTGGCGGCGCGCGAGGGGTTCGAATCGGTAGAGCACACCAAGCGCTACACCACGCTTGGCATGGCGACGGATCAGGGCAAGCTGAGCAATATCAATGGGCTGGCGGTGCTGGCCGGGTCGTTGAATATGGCCATTCCGCAGGTCGGCACCACCACCTTTCGCCCGCCCTACACGCCGGTCACGCTGGGCACGCTGGCGGGCGAAGCGCGCGGCGAGATTTTCCAGCCGCTGCGCCGCACGCCGATGCACGCGGCGCACGAGGCCGTGGGGGCTTATTTCGAGCCGGTCGGGTTGTGGCGCAGGCCCTATTGCTTTCCGCGCGGGGCTGAGTCCCATGTGCAGGCGGTAGAGCGCGAGGTGAACAACACGCGCTCGGCGCTGGGGCTGCTGGATGCGTCGACGCTGGGCAAGATCGTGGTCAGGGGGCCGGATGCGGGGCGCTTCCTCGACATGCTGTATACTGGCGTCATGTCCACCCTGCCGGTCGGCAAGTGCCGCTATGGGTTGATGTGCAACGAACAGGGCTTCCTGTCGGATGACGGTGTTGTGGCGCGGTTGTCCGAGGATACTTGGCTCTGCCACACCACCAGCGGCGGGGCGGATCGCATCCACGGCTGGATGGAGGATTGGCTGCAATGCGAATGGTGGGACTGGCAGGTCCATACCGCCAATCTGACCGAACAATATGCCCAGATCGCCGTGGTCGGCCCCCACGCGCGCAAGTGCCTTGAGGCGTTGGGCGGCATGGATGTGTCGCGCGAGGCGCTGCCGTTCATGGGGTGGGCCGACGGGGTTCTGGGCGGGTTCCCGTGCCGGGTTTATCGCATCAGTTTCTCGGGCGAGTTGTCGTATGAAATCGCGGGTCCCGCCAGTCAGGGGGCCGCGTTCTGGGCGGCGTGCCATCAGGCGGGTGCTGCACTGGGCGCGATGCCTTACGGCACCGAGGCGCTGCATGTGATGCGGGCCGAGAAGGGCTTTATCATGATCGGCGATGAAACCGACGGGACGGTCATTCCGCAGGACCTGGGCCTGTCCTGGGCGGTATCGAAGAAGAAAGCCGATTTCTTGGGCAAACGCGGGCAGGAGCGCAGTTTTTTGGCCAGTGCGGACCGCTGGCAACTGGTCGGATTCGAGACGCTGGATGGCGGGGTGATCCCGGACGGGGCTTATGTCATTGCCGAGGGGGTGAATGCCAACGGGCAACGCCATACCCAGGGGCGCGTCA
>JBBRVJ010000285.1:0-3548 GCA_038246975.1 Rhodobacterales bacterium
GATGCCGGCTGCAAGGGTTCGGCCCTCCAGCGGGACCGTCTGGTCGCTCCAGCCATGGGTGTGCAGCGGGCGCACCGGGCCTGCGCACATGGTGGGTTCGCGGCGCCAGAACCTGCCCGAAACGGTTGCAGAGGCGGCGAGAGCCTCGGGATGGGTGCAGGCGGCGCTGTTGCACAAATCGCTTGATGGCCGAGGCGGCCCTGTCCCCGAACAGACTCATCCCATGACTTCAGTGATCGGCGTTCCGAGCGCGGTGAAGCCGTTCAGCACGGCCATGCGGATCTGGAACCCGGCAACCTGACGGTCGAAGTCCCGAGCGGCCAGACGTTGGCCCCGCAGTTTGACACAGTGCATCCAATCGTCGGGAAGGCATCAGTCTTCAAGAAACGGTGCACAGTCGGGCACTGAGCGGTAGAGCAACCTGCGCCGATGAAAAGCGGAATGATCGACACATTGTGAACGTTGTCGATCCCCGGCAGTGCCATCGAGACCAGCGCGGATTAATCGGGGGTCTTGTATTTCGTGGCAAATCGCGGCTCAGGAACCTCGCGTTTTTGGATGTTGACCTAAATCAATGCTCAGCCCCTTTCCTTGGGGCAGAGTGAAGATGTTGGTGCGAAAGCATAAATTGTTGATAAAATTCGCAGATCAAAAGGAGACCAGACATGGCAGACTATGAAACGCAAGTTCGGGCAGAGATGGCCGAAATCAAGAGCGCCCTTGCCGCGATGACCAAGTCGTTGGTCGACTACGGAAAGGCACGCGTCGACGGAGTGCAGGATCAGGCCTCTGACTGGTCGGATGAAGTGCTCGCCGAATCGCGCCGCGCCGCCAAAAAGCTCGGCAAGAAGATGTCCCGGCTAGAAAAGAACATGGAGACGACTGTTCGCGAACACCCGCTCCAGTGGTTCCTCGGCGCGTTGGGAATCGGGTTGGTGGTCGCGATGCTGGTTCAGAAAAGCCGCGACTGAGGCCCTCAGGCGAAACCGCTTGAGCGACCTGGCCGCGCCCCTGACCACGGGCGCTTGCCTGACCCCGGATCAAAAGGTGCTGCTGGTCCTGAACGAGCGCAAGAACGGCCCGCTGACGATGGTGGGCGACGGCGTGAACGACGCGCCCGCCCTACTGAGGACGGTGAACCGGGGCTTTGGAAACGGCCCCATTGGCGTCGCTGTCCATCGGGTCAAAGCGTGCGGCCTTGCGGGCCTGCATTGCGGCCTGACGGTCTGCTTCAAGACCATCTTGCGGACCATAAGCACCGACATGAACTCGTCCACAGTCAGGGACCCATCGTCATCGGCGTCCATCGAGGTAAAGACCATGTCGGCCTCGGATGCGGCCGCTTCAGCCGTGACCGTGCCACCCTCGTTGGCATCCATAATGGCAAAGCGCCCGCCGCAGCCGATGCAGCAATCGGCAAGGCGATTGCAGCAACCAGGACAGTCCAAAGCAGCGAGTGTCTCAACTCGTCCTTCTGTCTACGCCAAAGCGTTTTGGGATTTCTTATTCATGGACGTTTTTGCCAGCGCATGCGCTGATCCAGATCATGTCGCAGGGAATTCATCGGGCGGTAGGGCGGCCGGGCGGCCTGAAACTGCCCCATGATCAGCGGCCAGCGCCGCCCAGGCATCCCACTGCGACTGGAACACTTTGCCCGTGAGCTGATCCATCAGATGCGAGCGTTCAAGCCGGTCCATTACCGGACCTTTGACTTCACTGAAGTGCAGGGTCACGCCGCTGTCGCGCAGGCGCTGGTTCAGCGCCTCCAGGCTTTCCAGAGCCGACAGGTCCACTTCGTTCACCGCCGAGAACATCAGGATCACGTGCTGCACCGCGCGGTCGTCGGCCAGACGGCGCAGCAGGTGGTTTTCCAGAAACGCCGCGTTGGCGAACCACAGGCTTTCATCGACCCGCAGGGTCAGGATCGCAGGGTCGGTTTGCACGTCATGGCGCAGGATGTTGCGGAAATGCTGGGTGCCGGGCACCAGACCCACCTCGGCGATATGCGGGCGCGACGACCGCCACAGGTGCAGCAGGATCGACAATGCGACCCCCGCCATCACCCCCGCCTCGACCCCCATCCCCAGCGTCAGCAAAATGGTCACGGCCACGGCGGCGAAATCGGCGCGGGAATAGGTCCAGGCGGTGCGCAGGATGGTGAAATCAACCAGGCTGAGGACGGCGACGATGATCGTCGCGGCCAGTGTCGCGGTGGGCAGGTAATGGATCAGCGGGGTCAGGGCCACGGCGGCGATGGTCAACCCGATGGCGGTGAACGCACCGGCAGCGGGGGTCGCGGCCCCGGCGTCGAAGTTCACCACCGACCGCGCGAAACCGCCCGTCACCGGATAGCCGCCGGTAAAGGCCGCCCCCAGATTGGCCGCCCCCAGCCCGATCAGTTCCTGATCCGGGTCGATGCGCTGGCGCTTCTTGGCCGCCAAGGTCTGCGCGACCGAGATCGATTCCACAAATCCGATGACCGAGATCAGCAGCGCGGGCAGCAACAGCGAGCGGATCAGATCGGGCGAGAAGTCCGGCAGGGTCAGCGGCGGCAGGCTTTGCGGCACGACCCCCACGATGGCCACACCGCTGGCCCCAAGGTCCAGCCATGCCACGAGCAGCGTCGTCACTACCACGGCGACAATCGGCCCGGTCTTGACCAGAAGGGCCGCCAGCCCCCCCGGCACGCCCAGCCGCATCAGCGCCCCCTTCATCCCCTTGCGCACCCAGAACAGGAACAGGGTGGCCCCCGCCCCCAATGCCAGCGTGATCGGGTTCACCTCGGACACATGCTGCCCCAGCGACAGCACCATTTCGGGCAGGGTCTGCCCCGACGCCTTGACCCCGAGGATATGCTTGACCTGCCCCGTGGCGATCAGGATGCCGCTGGCGGTGATGAAGCCAGCGATCACCGGATGGCTCAGGAAGTTCGCGATGAACCCCAGCCGCAGCAGCCCCATGGCCAGCAGCATCGCCCCCGACAGACCCGCCAGCGTCAGCGCTGCAGCGGCATAGCCCATCGTGCCCTGATCGGCCACCTGCCCGATGGCGGCAGCGGTCATCAGCGAGACCACCGCGACCGGCCCGACGGCCAGCGCATTGCTGGTGCCGAAGATCGCATAGAGCAGGATCGGCGCGATCGACGCATAAATTCCTGCCTCGGGCGGCAATCCGGCCAGCATCGCATAGGCCAGCGATTGCGGGATCAGCATGATCGTCACGATGACCGCCGCCGTCAGATCGCTCGACAGCAGCTTGCGGTCATAGCGGTGCCCCCAGGTCAGGATCGGGAAATAGCGGGCGATTGTTGCGGCAATCATGAGTGCGGTCATTTCCGGGTCAGGGGGGCGCGATTGGCAAACGCGCGGTGTCAGTGCCGTGTGGCGTCAAACAGGCTTTGCGCCCGCCCGCCCGACCGGCAATAGGCCAGCACCTTGCCCGTGGCCGAGGTCACGGCGGTGTCGAAGGCCGCGACATCATCTTGCGTCGCCTGACCGGGGGTGATCGGGATATGGTGCGCCTTCAGCCCCGCTGCCTCGGCCGCCGCC
>JBBRVJ010000286.1:0-3541 GCA_038246975.1 Rhodobacterales bacterium
ATCGTGATCAAACTGTTCCGCAAAGGGGCATGACCATGCAACGCATCATAACCGACCTGTGCATCATCGGTGCGGGGTCCGGCGGACTGTCAGTCGCCGCCGGAGCGGCTCAGATGGGCGCGCGGGTCATTCTGGTCGAAGGTGCCGAGATGGGCGGCGATTGCCTGAACGCGGGCTGCGTGCCGTCCAAGGCGCTGCTGGCCGCTGCCAAGGCCGCGCAGGCGATGCGCAGCGGCGCGCCATTCGGCATCCGCCCGGTCGTGCCTGACATCGACTTTGCCGCCGTCAAGGACCACGTCGACCGCACCATCGCCACCATCGCCCCCGTCGACAGCCAGGAACGGTTCGAGGGCCTTGGCGTCCACGTCATCCGCGCCTGGGGCAAATTCCTGTCCCCTACCGAACTGGAGGCGGGCGACCATGTCATCACAGCCCGCCGGTTTGTCATTGCCACCGGGTCGCGCCCGCTGATCCCGCCGATACCGGGGGTGGCGGATGTGCCCTACCTTACCAACGAGACGATCTTTGCCCTGCGCGAAAAGCCCGATCACCTGATCATCATCGGTGGCGGCCCGATCGGCATGGAAATGGCGCAGGCCCATCGCCGCCTGGGCTGTGCGGTGACGGTGATCGAAGGCGCCAAGGCGCTGGCCCGCGACGACCCCGAAGCCGCCGCCTTGGTCGTGGAATCTTTGCGTGGCGAAGGGGCGATTATTCTGGAGGAGTCGCCGGTCACGGGCCTTGCAGGTCGGCAAGGAGCGATTTCGGTTACACTGAAAGAAGGCACCACCGTAAACGGCACCCACCTTCTGATTGCAACCGGGCGGCAGGTGACGCTGGACAGCCTGAACCTCGCGGCCGCTGGCGTCGATTTCACCCGCAAGGGCGTCACCGTGGACGCATCGCTGCGCAGCACCAACCGCCGCATTTTCGCGGTGGGCGATGCCGCCGGTGGTCTGCAATTCACCCATGTCGCAGGTTATCATGCCGGAATCGTGGTGCGTCAGGCGGTGCTGGGTCTGCCTGCCAAGACGACCATACGCCACATTCCTCGGGTGACCTACACCGACCCCGAACTGGCGCAGGTTGGCCTGACCGAAGACGAGGCCCGCAAGGCGCATGGGGCCGCGCTGACCGTGGTCCGTGCAGACCTGCTCCACAACGACCGCGCGCAGACCGAGGGCAAGGCCAAAGGCTTCCTCAAACTGATGATCGTGCGGGGAAGACCGGTCGGCGTCACCATCGCAGGCCCGCAAGCGGGCGAGTTGATCGGTCTCTGGGCTCTCGCGATTTCGTCACGGTTAAAAATGTCGGCCATTGCCGGAATGGTCGCTCCTTACCCCACATTGGGCGAATTGTCGAAGCGTGGCGCAAGCGCCTATTTTTCCCCCAAACTTTTTGATAATCCTTTATTGAAGTGGGTGGTGCGATTGGTACAGCGCTTCCTGCCTTGAGTTGTGCTTGCGGCACCGCCGGGGGTTTTGCACCCTCGGACCCCCGCAGGATAATTTTTGAACAGATGAAGGGGCGGCGTTTGACGGGGGCAGGGCGGTTCTTGAACACCCTTTCGGGGCGGTTCCTTCTGTTGACAGTGGTTTTCGTCATGCTGGCCGAAGTGTTGATCTTCGTGCCGTCCATTGCGCGCTATCGCGCCGATTTCCTGATCCTGCGGCTGGAAAAGGCCCAGATCGCCTCGCTGTCGCAACTGGCGGCCGCAGATATGGTGACACCCGAACTGGAGGCCGAACTGCTGGCCAATGCCGGGGTCTACAACGTGGTTCTGCGCCGTGACGAGGTGCGGCAGTTGGTGCTGTCCTCGCCTATTCCCGAACCGATCTCTGCCACCTACGACTTGCGGCTTGCGGGCCCGTGGGAGTTGATCCGCGACGCGATGGTCGCCCTTGCCGACCCCAAGGAACAGGTGATCCGCGTCATCGGCCATCCGGTACAGGAGGCAGGTCTGCTGATCGAGGTCACGATGCAAAGCGGCCCGCTGCGCGCCGCGATGCTGGACTTTGGCCTGCGCATCCTGATCCTTTCGGCGCTGATTTCGGTGGTTACGGCCTTCCTGCTGTTTCTGGCGGTGCGCCGCCTGCTGGTCATGCCGATCCGCCGCGTGGTGCGACACATGCAGGCCTATGCCGAGGCCCCCGAGGATGCCCGCCGCGTGATCGACCCTACCGCGCGGGTCGAGGAATTGCGGCTGGCCGAAGAGGCGCTGCAATCCATGCAGCAGCAACTGACCGGCGCATTGCGCCAGAAGGAACGGCTGGCCCAGTTGGGCGGGGCCGTCGCCAAGATCAGCCACGACCTGCGCAACATCCTGACCACCGCCCAACTGTTTGCCGACCGGATCGAGGGCAGCGTCGATCCGGTGGTGGCGCGTTCTGCGCCGAAACTGGTGAACTCGATCTCGCGCGCCGTGTCGCTGTGCGAATCCACGCTGGCCTTCGGCAAGGCCGAGGAACCGCCGCCCCGCCTGAAACGCCTGCCCCTGCGCCGTCTGGCCGAAGAGGTGATGGAGGGCGAGGCCCTGTCGCCCGACGGCCCCATCACCTGCCTGATCGACGTGCCCGCCAGCCTTGCGATCCGTGCCGACAGCGAACAGTTGCACCGGGTGCTGACCAATCTGGTGCGCAACGCGCGTCAGGCGATCGAAGCTACCGGCGCGGGCGGCACCATCGAACTCTCGGGCGGCGAGTCCGACACCGACTGGTGGATCCGTGTCGGCGATTCCGGACCCGGCCTGCCGCCCCGCGCCCGCGACCATCTGTTCGCGGCCTTTCAGGGCGGCGCGCGCAAGGGCGGCACAGGGCTGGGCCTTGCGATCGCCTCTGAACTGGTGCGCGGCCATGGCGGTCGGCTGGAACTGGCCCGCAGCGATGCCGATGGCACCGAGTTCATCATCCACCTGCCCAAACAGGCCGACCCTGCCGAAGCGGCCTGAATCCCGCGCTTTGGCCCTTGCAATGCCCTGAACGGCGGTCTAAATCGCCCCATAGTGGATCCATAGCTCAGCTGGATAGAGCATCAGACTACGAATCTGAGGGTCGGGCGTTCGAATCGCTCTGGGTCCACCATTTAGCCTCGAACAATCAGGCGCTCACGTTCGAGGGCAGCATGCCTCGACCGCTCCGGTTTGCAATTGGTCTGCAAACCCGGTTGCCGATGCGTTCGCGAAGGCGCTCATCGCAGCCTTGGACAATGCGGGTGTCATCGACCGGTCGCGGTCAAGAACCCGGGTTGCCGACTGCTTGGCGTGACATGTCTGTCTCGATCTGTGAAGGCTGCCGGCCGCGGGCAGGGTGGGTAGGATCCTGCCCCACACGTCAGCCGGGTTGCAGCGCCGGTTCCCACCGTCCGTCCGGCCCTCATCTTTGTGACCATGCCCGTGGCGGTGACGCAGGTCGCGACAACCGCGTGGAAATGCAGAACGGGCTCGATTGACCGCGACCATGACGCATCGTTCGCAGCAAATCCGTCGCCCCGCAGCCGCACCGGTTGCATGGGCTTTCCCAATTGCGGCATTCATGGCACAACC
>JBBRVJ010000287.1:0-3496 GCA_038246975.1 Rhodobacterales bacterium
AACGCGAAACCAGTCGATCCGGGGCGCGAAAGCGTGTAGGCTAAACGCATTGCTTCAAGGATATTTGCCATGATTGCAGACAAGACGGCCATGGACGGCGATAGCGCCTCTGGTCAGATCAACGATGGCGTGGTGATCGGCATGGTCCTGGGGTTTCAGGACGCCGTGCCGCTGGTCGTGTTTCCGGGCAACGCGCAGGACCGCGCCATTCCAGCGCGAAGCCTTGCGCGACTTGGCACTGCGGATCTGGGGGCGGAAGTGGCGCTTCTGTTCGAGGACGGCGATCGCGCCCGCCCGCTGATTGTCGGCAAGCTGGTCGATCCGCTCCGCCCGGCATCCGGGGTGGTCGAGGCCGGCGCCGTGGTCGTCGCCGATGGCCAGATGCTGCGGCTGGTTGCGAAAGAGCGGATCGAACTGCGCGTCGGCAAGGCCAGCCTGATCATGGAGGCGGATGGCAGGATCACCCTGCGCGGTACCGACCTTGTCAGCCACGCTTCGCGGTCCAACCGGATCCGGGGCGGATCGGTGAACCTGAACTGACGCCCGTGTCCGCCCCCAGCACTGCCCCGGTCCTGCCCCATATCCTGCGCCAGCATGCCGAGCAGGCGGCCTTCCTGTGGACGGTATATGACCACGCCCGGCTGATGCCGGAAGAAAACCCCGAGCTGGACGACCTGCGCATCAGCCGCCTTCTGGAACGGCTGGAAGCGCACCTCGACGGCCTGCGGATCGCCGGGGCCGAGGGGGTGAAACTGGCCGAAGAGCGCTTTGCCGAATACCCGGAAGCGGGAGAGTTGTTCGTGATCCGCATGCTGCAGCCGGGGGCCGAGCGGTTGCGGGTGGCGGAGTTGGATCTGGCGAAGGTGCGGGAGTATTTGGGCCAGACCCTGCCTATGTGCTGATTGCCGGTCAGCCTCCGTACTGCGTCATGTCCAACGGGCTGAGGAAGATGTTGCCATCATAGCCCAGTTCGAAGCCGCGCCAGTCCTGGCCGTCGAAGATGAAGACTTCCTTCCAGCCCGCGATGACCAGCAGGTCGGACGAGGCGTGCATGGTGAAGCCTTGGCCAAGCGCGCGGAACGGCTCCAGCCGGTCGCCGCGCTGGATCGACAAGCCGAAATTCGCGTCGCTCCAATAACGCTGACCCTTGAATTCGGCGATACCGATGTAAGTCCAGCCTTGATTTGCAATGGGGATCAGTTCGCTGTCGCGGATGGCGTAACATTGGCCCTCGATCCCCGCAAGGTTCAGGCTGCCGTCCTGGCCAAGATGGACCGCCTTGAACTCGGTCTGCACTGGCACTTCGAGTGGCACCCATCGCCGCCCTTCCAGCCGTACAAGCTCTCCTCTTGTGCCACAGGCGTGAATGGTCTGCGGGGTAAGGCCGTGGACCGATTTGAACAGGCTATCGCCATAGGGCTCGATTGCCTGCCAGTCACCGCCTTCTCGCAGGAAAGAGATGCCGCGGTCGCCGATCAGAAACTGGTGCCCGGCGTCGAGCGCCCAGATCCGCCTAAGACGGCTGGGTTTCAGCGTTACCTCTGTGTCGCCCTCTGGCTGCAAGTGGTGGATGATCCCACCCAACTCCAGCAGCAGATGTCGGTCCGGCGCCAGACTGGCGTGGGACAGGATTGAATCCTCGATCCGCACGCGGATGTCGAAGGTCAGCGAAGCGCCGAAACGCACGTCCAGCAGGAATGACCGGGCGAATTCACTGCGGTCGTTTGACAGCTCGAAGCTGGCGCTGAAGCGATCGCCGCCCAAGTGGAAGGCCTCCATCGTTTCGATATCGACCTGATCGGGGGATAGGCGGTCGATCTCCCAGCCTTCGTCGGGAATTTGACGTCTTACCATGGTGTCATGTCCTTATCGTCACGCTCCGGATCTCGTCGACCGTGGGTTTGCGCGGTTTGCTGGTCGGACTATCCTTCACCGGTTTGGCACAGGCCGCCAGATAGGACAGTATGATCAAGGTCAGGCAATCCAGCACTTCCTTTTTCTCATCGACACCCTTACCCTGCAGTTGCCCATGATGTTTGCCCACGGCAATCATCGTTTCGTCGCAGGCTTCACCCACGGTCGGCTGCGGGTTGGTGTTCTCGGCAAGGAATTCCCGCATGTCGGTGGTTTTAAGGTTGTGGGGCGTTTCCTTCTTGGACAAGGCGCCTCGCTTGCCGAATCCTGCGCCATCGTCGTGGCGCGAGGTCATGCAGATACAAGGGGCCTGATCGACGTCATAACCGGGGAAGTTCTTGTAGTTCGGGCCGCCGCGCGCCTTCTGCAGCATCTGATTTTCGAAGAAGTGCTCTGATTCCTTCATCGGCTTCTTGCCCGCCGCCTTTTCTGCGGGGGTGGTGCAGTCGCTTTTGCCATGGGTGTGCACCGGCATACCGTGTTTTGCCAATGTGGCGGCGCAGGCCATGACAGCCGGATTGGCCTTGCAGATTTCGGGCCAAGGGCCGGTGTTTCCGATTGGCGATGCGTGGTTGTGCGTCGCAAGGTCACTGAACCGTATCACCGGCTCGCCTTCGAACTTAACATCCGTCGACCAACTGTTGAAATACTTCTTGCCGGTGTTCTTTGAGGTGATGACGCCCTTTTTCGCCGCGCAGCCTGCTTCGGTGCCGGAGGTCTTCGACTCGTCCGACTTGTTCTTGATGTTCACGATCTCGCCAGAGATCAGCACGGTTGCCGTGCCGCTTTCGGTGTCCGAGGCCATGCCGAAGCTGGGGTAGGGGATCGGGATCCCAGGCGGGGTGGCGGGGTTTTCGGGCGGGGTGAAGCAGACGTCGGGCATCGCGGCGATGGTCTTGGCCTGCACCGCCTTGCCTGAAATTTCCAACCCGTTGGCGAAGACATTGCCACCCATCAGGCAGCCCCCCGTACGGCGTGGAACACCGCCGCCCCGCAGGCGCCGTCATCGCCCGATCCTTCCATCAGCGCCGGGCTGCCGGGGGCGTAGCCGCGCGCTTCGGCGGTCATCAGCTGGGCCAGCATCACCGGCACCACGGCGGCGCCGATGTTGCCGAGGTTTTCGGCCGGGCTCCACAGGTCCTGAAACGGGGTGCGGCCGCGTTCGAGGCGCAGCGAAGCAAGCGTGGCCTGCTTGAAGAAGTACTGCTCACCGATCAGATCAGAGATGCGGTATTCGACATGGGCCAGGTCAACCTGCGCCTCGGTCATTGCGATCTGGTAGGCGCGGGTCATGCCGTCGCCGCGCAGGGGCAGGTCGAGGCCGTCGTCACCAGCGGCGTTATAGATATGCGCGACCTCACGTGCGAGGCCGAGGCCGGTCAGGCGCAGGGGGCCGGAGGTGGCGGTGCAGAGGACGGCCGCCGCAGCCTCACCCGGGATGAAGCCGTTGGCGTTGCCGGGGGCGAGGAGGCGGTTCTGGCCAAGGTAATGGGCCACCGACTGCGCGGTCAGGTAACTGTCGAGGCCAAGGATGATGACCCGATCCTCGCCCGCAGCCACAAGGCGGCGGGCGCGGTCGAGC
>JBBRVJ010000288.1:0-3485 GCA_038246975.1 Rhodobacterales bacterium
CGCATCGTGGCCGAGGCGACAGCGCGCGAGGTGGCCGAAGTGGGTGTCGCCACCGCCCGCCCCCCCGCGATGCCCGAGGCGCTGGGAACCCTTGCGGGCCACGGCCAGACGGCGGAACGGCGCACCGCCCTGCACGCGCGGCATCTGGCACTCGGGGCCGACATGCGGCCGGTGGGGGCCTGGTGGCGGCCCTATCTTTACGGCGCGGGCGACCGCGCTGCGCGGATCGCAGAAGAGGTGGCGGCGGTTCGGGGGGGCGTGGGGCTGCTGGACGTCTCGACCCTTGGCAAGCTGGAGGTGCGGGGGCCGGACGCGGGCGAATTCCTCGACCGGCTATACACCATGGCGCATGGAACCCAGCCGGTGGGGCGCGTGCGCTATTGCCTGATGCTGAACGAGATGGGGGCCGTAACAGATGACGGCGTGGCGCTGCGTCTGGCCGACGACCGGTTCTATGTGACTTCGACCACCGGGGCGGTAGCGCGGGTTTATGCCGACATGGCGCTGTGGAACGCGCAATGGGGTCTGCGGGTGGATGTGGCGAACCTGACCGGTGCCTTTGCGGGGCTGAACATCACCGGACCGCGCGCGCGCGCCGTGCTTGCCGCGCTGCCCGGCGACATCGACTTTTCCGGCGATGCCTTTCCCTATCTGTCGGGGCGCTGCGGGGTGGTGGCAGGGGTCCCGGTGCGCGCAATGCGGATCGGGTTCACCGGCGAGTTGAGTTATGAACTGCACTGCCCCGCAAGCCTTGCGCCCGCCTTGTGGGATGCCGTGATGGCGGCGGGCGAGGTGCGACCCTACGGGTTGGAAGCCAGCCGCATCCTGCGATTGGAGAAGGGGCATATCCTGATCGGGCAGGACACCGACGCGCTGTCCTCGCCCGACGAGTTGGGAATGGCCTGGGCGGTGTCGTCGAAAAAGCCGTTCTTCGTGGGCAAAAGGTCGGTCGAGATGCGGCGCAGGCTGGGGGTCGCCCGACGGCTTGTGCCGCTGGCCTTTCCCGCCGGAACGAGGGGCCTGGGCGAAAGCTGCCTCGTGCTGGCGGATGGCGTGCCTGCCGGGCACCTGACCTCCGTGGCGCTGTCGCCGACGCTGGGGTATCCCATTGCGCTGGCCTGGGTTCCCGCAGGGCGGGCTGTGCCGGGCACACGGGTCACGGTGCGCGCCCGCGACGGGGCGGTGGTGACGGGCGACGTGGCAGGCCATGCCTTTTACGATGCAGGCAATACAAGGCAGGAGGTGCAGGGATGAAGCTGTTTCCCCTGTCCCCCGGCGGCGCGGCAGAGGCCGAGACGGCGCTGTTGGGCCGCATCGGCGGGCTGACGGTGGCAGACCGCACGCCTTGGCCGCGCTTTGGCATCAAGGGGCCGGGGGCTGCGGAGTGGCTTGCGGGGGCGGGGCTGGCGCTTCCCGCGCCCAACCGCAGTGCAGCCCTGCCCGGAATGCTGGTGCTGCGGCTGGGGGGCAATGACGTGACCATTCTGGGCGACCCTTCCGTTCCCGACCCGATCAAGGCGCTGCGCGCGCAATGGGATGCGGCGGTCGGCCCAAAGGGCTGGTCATCCTGGCGCGAGGAAGGCTGGGCCTGGCTGCACCTGTCGGGGCCTGCCTTGCCGGGCGTTCTGGCACGTCTGTGCGCCGTGGATCTGCGCCCGCACCGCTTTGCCCCGGACGCCGTCGCGCAGACCCGCTTTGCCCATCTCGACGCGGTGGTGATCGGCCGCGAATCGGACGCCGAGGTGCTGTTCGACATCACCGCCACTGCCGCCTGCCTGCGCGACATTCGCGCGGCAGCCATCACCGGAGGGACACTGCCATGAGCGACGAACGACGCGGCGGCGGACGGCGGGGCAAATCCGCCCGCAGCGGGGGGGGCCTTTCGCAACTGCCATGGCGGTCGGTGGAAAACCCCTATCCGCCGATGGAAATGGCCAACCCCGACCAGATGCAGGCGCTGCATGACACCTCGATCCGCATCCTGTCGGAACTGGGCATCCGCGTCATGGGGGACCGGGTGATGGACTTGTTCGAAGCAGCTGGTGCCATCGTGGACCGTGACGAAAAGATCATCCGCATCGACGAGAGCATCGTGACCGAGGCGCTGCGCACGGTGCCCGCCACCTTTACCCTGACGGCGCGGAATGCGGCGAAACGGTTGACCTTCGGCGGCAGGTCGCTGAACTTCGGACTGGTGGCGGGGCCGCCGAACGTGCATGACCGGGTGCGCGGGCGGCGGGCAGGAAACTTGGCGGATTACGGCGATTTCATCCGGCTGGCGCATCATTTCAACGCCATCCACATGATCGGGAACCAGGTCACCTCGCCGATGGAACTGCCGGCCAACAACCGGCATCTGGACACCTATCACGCCAATCTGACGCTGTCGGATCTGACGTTCCATTGCAGCGCGATCGGGCGGGGTCGCGCGCTGGACGGGATCCGCATGATGGCGATTTCGCGCGGCATCACGCTGGAAGAGATGGCAGCCGATCCGGGCGTGACCACGATCATCTCGGTCAACTCGCCGCGCCTGTTCGACGACGCCATGGGCGAGGGGCTGATCGTCATGGCCGAACACGGCCAGCCGGTGACGGTGACGCCCTTCACCCTGATGGGGGCGATGACGCCGGTGACGCTGCCCGCAGCCCTTGCCCAGCAGAACGCCGAGGCGCTGTTCGGGGTGGTGCTGACCCAGCTTGTGCGCCCCGGTACGCCGGTGATGTACGGGGCCTTCACCTCGAACGTCGACATGCGGTCGGGTGCGCCCGCGTTCGGCACGCCCGAGAACACCAAGGCCAACGTCATCGCGGGCCAACTGGCGCGGCGCTATGACCTGCCTTACCGCAGTTCCAACTCCAACGCGTCGAACGCCTGCGACCTTCAGGCGGCCTATGAAACCTCCATGGCGACCTGGGGTGCGGTGTTGGGCGGGGCCAACCTGATCTATCACGCGGCAGGGTGGCTGGAGGGCGGGCTGACGGCCAGTTTCGAAAAGCTGGTGCTGGATGTGGAAATATTGCAAAACATCATGGAATTCCTGCGCCCGATTGATTTTTCCGAGGCGGAACTGGGGTTTGACGCGATTGCCAGCGTGCCCACCGGGGGGCATTTCTTTGGCGCGGACCACACGATGCAGCGGTATGAAACCGCGTTCTACCGCCCGCTTCTGTCCGACTGGACGAATTACGGTGGGTGGGAGGCGGCGGGGTCGAAAGATGCCGCCGAACGCGCGACCGCCATCTGGCAGCAGGCGCTGGCCGAATACGACGAACCCGTGATGGACCCCAGCGTGCGCGAGGAACTCGACGCCTATGTGGCCAAACGCAAGGAAGAGATTGGAGGAGACGAGCCATGAACAAGACAACTGACGCGGGCATCCCCGACGCGCGCCCCCTGCCGGGCCATGCGCCTGCGGTGGTGATCGGCGGCGGTCTGATCGGCTGTTCGATCCTGTATCATCTGGCCCAGAAGGGCTGGACCGA
>JBBRVJ010000289.1:0-3479 GCA_038246975.1 Rhodobacterales bacterium
CCCCAATTGCGGGCATGAGGCGCATATCTTTGGTCATGGCGGCGTGGCGGCCGAGGCCAGGAAGCTGGGGCTGCCGTTTCTGGGCGAGCTGCCGTTGAACATTGATGTGCGGTTGGCGGGGGATGCCGGGACGCCGATTGCGGCGACGGACAGCCCCTTGGCCGAGCCCTATCTGCGGCTGGCCGCGCGTTTGATTGCGGCGGGGATGGCATGAACATCCGGCCCGTCACCGCGGCGGACCGTGTCGAGTGGCAGGCGTTGTTTCACGCCTATGCCGCGTTTTATACCAGTCCTCACTGAGGCTGACTCACGCTGGGGATTCCGTTTGGTCATTGTCTGTGATTCACTGTCGCGAACAGTTGGAGGTTTGCGATGGGTTCGGCGGTTGGGCTTCGGGGGGATTTTTCTGCGTTGGATTTGCGGGCTTTGGCGCGACGGAGCGTGGACGCGGCTCAGGTGCGCAGGCTTTTGGCTCTGGCGGTGATTTATGCGGGAGGGACGCGGCGGGACGCGGCGCTTGCGGGCGGCGTGGGGTTTCAGAGGGTGCGCGACTGGGTTTTGCGGTTTAACGCGCAGGGCCCGGAGGGGCTGATCGGCGGCAAGGCTCCGGGCAAGCAGCCCCTGCTGAACGCGGCGCAACGCGAGGCGCTGGCCGGGGCCGTGGAAGCCGGTCCCGAATTGGCTTTGCATGGGGTGGTGCGCTGGCGGATCGCCGATCTTGTGGCGTGGCTTCAGGGCACATTCGGGGTCACGGTCAGCCCACAGACTTTGGGTCGCGAGTTGCGCGCGCTGGGCTATCGCAAGTTGTCGGCGCGGCCCCGCCATCATGCCCAGGTGGAGGGGGCCATCGCCGATTTTAAAAAACTTCCCCGCCGTGCTGGCAGAAGTCAGGCAAAGCCTCCCGCCAGGAACGCCCATAGAGCTGTGGAGGCAAGATGAAGCACGGGTTGGCCAAAAGACGGGAATAACAAGGCGTTGGGCCAAGAGGGGCACACGCCCCGCTGCCCCAAAAGACCTGCGCACAGTCTCGGCCTATATCTTCGGAGCCATCTGCCCGGCGCGGGGCAAGGCGGCGGGCCTAGTCATGCCGCACTGCAACACCGAAGCGATGGCGGCGCATCTGGCCGAAATATCGCGCCATGTTGCCAGCGGGGCACAGGCCCTGCTTATCCTCGATCAGGCCGGTTGGCACGCCTCGGCGGCGCTGAATGTGCCCGCCAATATCACGCTCCTGCCGTTGCCGCCCAAATGCCCAGAACTGAACCCGGTCGAAAACGTCTGGCAGTTCTTGCGCGACAACTGGCTCTCAAACACGATCTTCACATCCTACGACGACATCCTCGATCACTGCTGCAGAGCTTGGAACAACCTCATCGAGCAACCACAGCGCATCACCTCGATCGGTTTGCGCCAATGGGCGCATGGGTGAAGTTCAATGAGGGTTGGCCTGAGGGCTTCGTCTGCCCCTCCTGTGGCACCTGCAAGGGCTGGCCTCTAAAGCGAAATCGCGCAACTTGGGAATGCGCCGGTTGCGCGCGGCAGACATCCGTGACGGCTGGCACGGTGATGCACAGCAGCCATTTGCCGTTGCGGACCTGGTTTCTTGCCGCGCACATCATCACCAGTCATTCCAACGGCATGTCAGCGCTGCAACTTCAGGCGCAGCTTGGCCTTGGCAGCTACAAGACGGCCTGGCTCCTCTTGCAAAAGCTGCGGCGGTCGATGGTCAATCCTGACCGCAACCCTCTGAAAGACCTTGTTGAAATCGATGAAACAGAGATGCCGTTCCGGTCCCGGCATGATCCCGAGGATCGACCAAAGGGTGGGCGCAGCCCCGTCGGAAAAATGTTTGTCGTCTGTGCCGTCGAGCTGTCAGATGACGGACATCCACGCCGGATCAGGATGAAGCACATTCCCCAGTGCCATAGGCGCGTCTTCGACACGACGGCGCATCAAAGACGCTGCACGGGTTCATTGGCCAGGCAGTAGAACCCGGCGCTCACATCATCACGGACGGCTGGCTCGGTTACGAAAATCCTCCAGAAAACACGCACGAGGCAAAGGTCGTTACCGGCAAGAAGGCGCACGAGATCCTGCACTGGGTTCACCGCGTGTTCTCCAACTTGAAAACATGGGCCAAAGGTGTCTTCCACGGCCTCAGAAAACGCCATCTGCAACGCTATCTCGACGAATTCGTGTTCCGCTGGAACCGACGGCGACACACACGCAGCGCGTTCGACACGCTGCTCGGGTTCGGAGTTGGTCTCGGTCCCGCGACATATCGCGATTTCGTTGAACAGCGCGCCTGAAGGCCATCGTTACCCACAAAAGCCGCCACCCGTAAATCAGCGAAGCGCTTCAGAATGATCCGGGCCGCCTCTCAAGCCACAGGCGCGAGGTTCTGCGCCGCGTCAACATGTAGGCCGACCGGACTAAAAGGGATAAGCCTTCTGATTCAGATTGAACAGGGTCCAAGACAGGCAGGCCGCTGTTCATGTTGCGTGTTGCGTTCAATCTGGTTAACCTGTTTGAGCGCAACACGCTCTAGGGTCTGTTGAGATTTAGGATTCCCATGTTGCGTTGTTTGTGATTCAAGCTCCGAAAGGAGCTTTTCATGGATCGCAGGAGTTTGACGGACGCCCAATGGGCGAAGATGCAGCCGCATTGCCGTGGCAAGGTGAGTGATCCCGGCCGCACTGGCGGAGATGGGCGGTTGTTTCTGGAGGCGGTGTTGTGGATCTCCCGGACGGGCAGTCCGTGGCGCGATTTGCCGCCTGAGTTCGGGAAGTGGAACACCGTGTTCAAGCGGTTCCGCGATTGGGTGAAAGGCGATGTTTTCCAAAGGATTTTTAACGCAGTTTCCGACGACCCCGACATGGAGTATGTGATGGTGGATGCAACAATTGTCAGGGTCCACCGTCACGGACAGGGCGCAAAAGGGGGACTTTTGGCCAAGCTATCGGCAAATCCAGGGGCGGAATGACAACCAAAATCCTCGCCCTGACGGACGCCTTGGGCAATCTGGTCCGCTTCAATCTCTTACCTGGGCAACGCTACGACACCATCGGTGTGGCACCTCTGATCAAGGGCGTGACATTCGACGGATTGATCGCCGATAAGGCCTTTGATACCGATGCAATTGTCGCCGATCTGAATGAGCGCGGCGCGAAAATCGTAATTTCGCAGCATCCAAGGCGGAGCACGCCGCTGGACATTGATCTGGACATCTACAAATGGCGGCACCTGATCGAGAATTTCTTTTGTAAACTCAAGGAGTTCAAAAGAATCGCCATGAGAAGCGACAAGACCGATACGTCCTTCACCGCGATGATTTACGTTACAGCCGCCGTCATCAACTCAAGATGAATCTCAACAGGCCCTAGAGCGGGTTCGGTGTTTGTCAAAGGAGTTGTCCGCCGATTTCATGCAGCGTCTCTGATTTCAGGGGCGCTGATTTCGGTTTCTGGGTTGAGCCAGAC
>JBBRVJ010000290.1:0-3478 GCA_038246975.1 Rhodobacterales bacterium
AGCAGCTCGGTCGCGATGTCGGCTTCGGTCTGGTTGAACAGCCGCGTTACCTTGCCGATGAGGCCCGGGTCGACGCTGGCGTTGATGACATGAACGGTCATGGTGCTGATCCTCTTGTCGAACGAGATGGTTCGATGCGCCGCTGCCACCTTCCCTCTGTCCCGTTATTGGGAATCGCTCGCGTCGAATTGCTGCGAGAGCCGCTGCCCCTTGGTCATCCAGGGTTCTACGCGCAGCGCCCGGGCCCAATCGGCAAAGCTGGGGATACGTCCCAAGTCTTCACGGACATGCTGCTCACCGATCAGCCGGACCGGCACGATCCGGCCATCGCTGTTGGTGAGCGTGGTGCCAAAGATCGCTTCGAGCATGAAGATGCCCTCGGAATGGTGCCGCAGCGCCCGGTGCCTGAGATCGCCGATGTGCGCCTTGCTCTGGTCGAACCAGTCGTGGAGGGCCTGGTAATCTTCGGGGTTGCCGCCCCATTGGCGCACGCTCGAGAGCGAATGATAATAGCAGTGTGACATGGCTCAGAACGCGCGTTCTGACGTGTCGTAATCGACAAATCGCGACCGATGCTCGAGCGTGATCGTTTGGCTGGCAACAGCGAAAGTGATCAATCCGCAGGCGCCTTCATTGTCCTCCCAGCCACCATGGGTGGTTTCCAGCAAGGTGCACGCGGCGGACTCGATGGCATCACACAGGGAATGGGTTTCCTCGTTCCGGGTGAGGTTGTCGAAACCGAGCGTGACGATCGCGACCTTTGTGTCCGGAAACTCGAGCGGCTGATTGTCGGCGTCAAAGGCTTGCGGGGGTTCAAGATTGCCCTCATCGCCGCCGCCATCATATTCGATGGTGACACAGGCGATGTTTGCTGCGGCGAGCGCGGGAAAGATGGCGGCCTTGTTGAACGCGATGGTGCTTTCGAGTGCCGCATCGGTTGCCGCCAGAAAATTGACGATGCGGTCAGCAATGTGAGCGCTCGTCGTCGTCGACGTGATTTGCAGCAATGCTGCCGGGTGGATTGTGTCGGTCACGAAAAGTCCTTTCTCGATTGAAGGCTGAATGTTGGAGATGGCGTGCTGGTCAGGCGACGAGGCGTTCGTCGGAGACAGGCACAGCAAGGCCGAGGTCCCGGCACAGCCTTGCCGCGAACACGCCGGCGTTGGTCAGTTCCCGGATGCCGGCGTAGTGGTTCCGCATCCCGGAATAGTCGCGGCGGCCATTACAGCGGCGGTACATGATCTCGCCATTCTGCGAGAAGCCGCCGCACGACACGGTGACGTAAAGCTCGTCACTGTGAAGGATGATCTCGCCCGACACGGCAATGCCACCGGGGCTCGACCTGATGTCGAACTCACTGCGCTCAAACCCGAGCGCTTCGGCAAGCCGGCTGAGTGCCTTCCGGCCTTCCGAGTGGAAGGCCTTTTTGGCGTCGGCGTCGTAAGCGACACCGCGGTAGGCCAGGGTAACCAGCATCGGCTTGCGGCGAAGGTCGCTGATGGCCGCCATGCAGTCCTGGCGGAGCGCTGCATCGGAGCGGCCGTTTGCAGTGGCAACGGCGCCAAGGTGCCGCGCCAGCATCAAGACAGCGGGGTCGGTCTCGGCGGCGTTGCCAGAACGGCGGCAATCTTCGATGGCGGCAGACAGGCCGTGGACAGCGCTCGCAAGCGTGCTCAGTGCCGATGGGTCGACGGCTTGCTGGAAGCGAAACGCGGTATCGTAGGTCATCGAAGGTCTCCTTGGTGGGGGTTGAGGGCGTTCACACGCCGCCCCCTCCCCTCCCGATCAGTCGCTTCGTGCGACAGTGATGGTGAACCGCGATCCGTCTTCGAACAGGACGATGACGGCGCCGGTGACGAGGTCCTCGTCCACGAGTTGAATCCTTTCGTCGGACTGGCTGATGATGCTCTCGATAAAGCGGGCGAGCTTTTCTGCCTAAGGCGGCGCCGGAGGTGGCTTTCTGGGCGCCGTGGCTTTGAACCTTTCAGGCTGCGATGGGCAAAGCGTCGTCGAAATCTTCCTCGATTTCGGCAGCATCGTTCATGTTCTGTTCTGCTCGCGTCAACAGGTAGCCAGCGGCAGCTTCAGCCTTGGCGGCGGCTGACAGCAGCGCCTTCTCATCGTCCTTCAGGATCTTGATCCAGGACGCGATGTAGCTGGCGTGATTATCCAGATGTGTTACAGGTAATCCGAGTTCAGCGCCTATATAAGCGCTTGAAATCTCTGCTAAAAGTTCTTCCCTTGCATAGTCTTCCGACCCGAAGCCGTTGCTGATCTTGCGGTCGAGTCTCGACGAATGGCCTGTCCAGTGGCTCAATTCATGGGCCGCGACAGCACCATATTGGGCATAGCTTTCGAAGTCCTGCCAGTGCGGCATGTGAATGACATCGAGGCTCGGGATGTAGCACGCGCGCGACCCGCCGCTGACGATCGTAGCGCCTGATGCTGCAATGAACGCCTCGATCGTCTCGCGGTGTTCTTCGTCGGGAATGGCACGCGGCGCCGGCGGCGTCACATAGCGATCGGGAAGGCCGTCGATCTGGCAGACGTTGAAGACATTGTAGGTCTTCATCACACGGCGCTGCGACCGCTGCTCCTCGCCGGTGGCTGGGTCCTGTTCGGTCTTGCCGTAGGATTTGTAGAACACCGCAATGGTCGACTTCTCGCCCTTGCGGACCTGCCCGCCGAGTTCGGTGGCTTGGGCGTAGGTCATCCACGTCGGCATCGAAAAGCCGCGTTCTTCTGCGACGCACCACAGCCAGATGACGTTGATGCCGCGATAGGGCTTGCCACAGGCGCGCATCGGCCTGGTGATGTCGCACGCGGTTGTCCAGGGCCGCCGCCATGGGCTTGTGCCTTCCTCGAGGCGCTTGATGATCGCATCGGTGATGATCCGTGCCGGGGAGACCGTGTCGGCACGAGATTTTGCGGCAAATCGGCTCTTGGGAGAGGGCATGACGGGGCTCCTTGGGCTACGCCCGCCGGATTGGCCGGGCTGCTTGCCCACCACCGTCTTTCCTCTGATCGTGTTTTCTTGAGCGAATATGCCGCGCAAAATCCGCGTCTGTCGCACCCGAAAACCTATCCGTTCATCTCCCAAGGATTGATGAGTGAAACGCCCGTAGCCTCGAAGTCTGCCGTGTTTCGCGTGACGACTTGCATACCGTGAACAAGCGCGGTCGCAGCGATCATTGCGTCCCGGTCCGACCTTCGGTCAGGAACATTCAAGGCAGCACAGCGGCGAGCTGCCACTGTGTCGAACGCGATAATCCGGCCATCGAAAGCTGTGAGGACATTGTTTTCGAGCCACCCTCGCAGAAGCAAGCCTTGGGCAGTATCTTTGCGTTCGATCTGCAAAATGCCGATTTCGATTTCGAGGATGGTGATGCTCGAGATGAACAGCATCGGGACAGCCACGCTGGCGGCCCACGCAACGACATTGGCATCGGCCCGTCCTGATGTGGCTTTGCGCAATTCC
>JBBRVJ010000291.1:0-3443 GCA_038246975.1 Rhodobacterales bacterium
CCCAACGCCAGCACCGCAAGCGTTGCCCCTGTCAACAGAAAATTCCGCAGCCGCCCCGGCCGCGCCCGCCTGCGCACCAGAACCCGCCGTATGGTATCAAGCGCTGCGATCATCTCGGGGTCGTCGATTTCCAGCGTTTCGACATCCTCTGGGCCGGGACCATACAGCGCGGGAACCTCGCCTGCGTTCAGTCGCACGATGGCAGGCAGCGACCAATGCGACAGCGCCATTTCCGAGCGCGGGTCCGACAGGACCAGCGTCGCCTCGCGGAACGCCACCACAACCTCGCGACGCTGCGCCAAAGGCGTATCGCGCCACAGGCCGGAGCTTTCCAGCCGGTCATATTTGCGCAGCGCCGTCATGCGGCCAAAGAGCTTTGCGGGATCATGGGGAAACAGTATCGCAGCGGTCCGGGCGCTACAATCATCGTCAACGCCTTTGGCACGACGCCGCCATGTCGCAAAGTGGCGCGCGAACTTGATTGGAGCGGGGTTTGTGGCGGGTATGGAGACGCCTGACCCTCGCCCCACGGACCGAACCTTTGCGGCTGCCGGACTTATGGCGGGCTACGCGGTGATCATCGGTGTCACCGACAATTATGTACGGGTGATCGCGAGCGAGGCGGGGCTGTGGCAGTTTCACGCGACTCGCAGCGTGATGGCCGTGGCGCTGTTGATCGCGGCGGCGGGGGTGATGGGGCTGCGGTTACGCCCCGTCCGGATGGGGGCGGTGGTTGCGCGGTCGTTGCTGCATGGGTCGGCGATGCTGGTGTATTTCGGCGCGCTGGCCTTTCTGCCGGTGGCTTTGGTCGCGGCTGGTTTGTTCACGGCGCCGATTTTCGTGCTGTTGATCTCGGGGCTGGTGTACCGGCAACCCATCGGGGCGGCTCAGATGTTCGCTGTGGCATTGGGGTTCGGAGGGGTCGTTCTGGTTCTGGGGTCAGAGGCGGTTTCGGGTGCGTCGCTGGCCGCCGTTCTGCCGGTGCTGGCGGGGGCGATGTATGCGTTGGGCAACATTGCCACGCGCCAGTGGTGCGCGCAGGAAAGTGCCGCGACGCTGGTTGCCGGGTTCTTTGTGGCGCTTGGGGTGATGGGGACCATCGGGATGGCGGTTCTGACCGTGATGTCGCTGCCAGTGTCCGATGGGGCTGCGGGGTTCCTGCAACGCGGGCCAGTGATGCCGGGGGCTGCCGTCTGGGGTCTGATGGCGTTTCAGGCGGTGGGGTCGGTAGTGGGCGTCGGCATGATGGTGCGAGCCTATCAGTTGGTCACGGCGGCCCGCGCGTCGGTGTTCGAATACCTGATCCTGCCTGCCTCGGCCTTGTGGGGTTGGGTGATCTGGGGCGAGGTTCTGTCGCATTGGGCGTTGATTGGAATGGCTTTGATCGCTGCGGCCGGCGTTCTGATCAGCCTCCGGCGTTAGTCCCCGACCGCCTGCCGCCAATGCCTGCGGCACAGCGAGACATAGGTTTCGTTGCCGCCGATCACCACTTGCTCACCGTCTTTCAGCGCCCGTCCGTCCGGACCGCGCCGGATAACCATCGTGGCCTTGCGTCCGCATTGGCAGATCGTGCGCACCTCGCGCATTTCATCCGCCCAAGCCAGAAGCGCCGCCGATCCGGGGAACAGATTGCCCTGAAAATCTACCCGCAAGCCGTAACACATCACCGGAACGCCCAGATCATCCACGGCACGGGCCAGTTGCCAGACCTGCTCCTTGGACAGGAACTGCGCCTCGTCGATGAAAACGCAGGCGATTTTATCCTGTACAAACCGAGACTTGAGCTTGGAAAACAAGTCCTCGTCGGGGGCAAAGGTATCGGCAGGCTCGCCGATCCCGATCCGGCTGGCAATGCGCCCGTCGCCTGCGCGGTTGTCAAACTGCGCGGTGATCAGACAGGTTCGCATTCCCCCTTCGCGATAGTTGTGCGACGCCTGCAACAGCGAGGTCGATTTGCCCGCGTTCATCGTGGAGTAGTGGAAATACAGCTTGGCCATCGCGTGATCTAGCAGCAGCCCGACACCGCCTGCAAGCGATGGCAGAACCGGGCAGGGGGCGTCGCCGTGCCGATCTTGTGCAAGACTGTCCCCCTTCCACGCCAAAGTTTGCGAAGACGGCTACTCGTACAATACGTCCGGTCAAACGGAGAAACGTTATGCCTGACAACCCTTGCCACGGGTTTAACGGCAAAAGTTATCATCGGGCGGACCGGGCAAAGAAATCATGCCGGTTTGCGGTTTGCGCCCTGCGGTTTGGCACCGTCGCTGCGGCGCGGCGCAAAGCCACCGCCCGCCGGTTTGGCCCCCGCCGCTTTGGCCGGACGGTTGCCGGGCTTGGCCCCCTGGGCGCGCTGCACCGGTTGCGACCCCGGTTTCTGGCCACCGCGCGAGGCGGGACGCTGCCCGCGGTTCTGCCCCGGCTTTGGCGCTGCCGCGACGATATCGGCCGCCCAAGGCGCGCCACCCAACACCGGGATGGGTTTTTTCAAAAGCTTTTCAACGGCTTGCAACTCACCCATCTCTGCCGGGGCGCAGAACGCCACTGCTGTGCCTTCGGCCCCGGCACGCGCCGTCCGGCCAATCCGGTGCACATAGTTTTCTGGCACATTGGGCATGTCATAGTTGTAAACGTGCCGCACACCCGGAATGTCGATCCCGCGCGAGGCGACGTCGGTCGCCACCAGCACATCCAGATCGCCATTGCGGAACTCGGTCAGCGTACGATCCCGCTGGCCCTGCGACTTGTTGCCATGGATCGAGCCCGCCTTGAATCCCCAGGATACCAGCAATTTCATAAGCTTTTCAGAGCCATGCTTGGTGCGGCCAAACACCAGCGCCTGCTCGGTCGGGTGCTTGCGCAGGTATTCTTCCAGCAGTTTCGCCTTGTCGCCGGTCGGGATGTAATGGACGCCCTGCACGATCTTTTCCACCGGTTTGCCGGGGGGGGCGACCTGCACCTTTACAGGGTCGCGCAGATAGGTGGCGGCCAGTTCCTCGATGTCTTTCGGCATAGTGGCCGAGAACAGAAGTGTCTGACGTTTCAGGGGAATATGCTTGGCGATCTTCCGCAGCGAATGGATGAAACCCATGTCGAGCATGTGGTCGGCCTCGTCCAGCACGAGATATCCCGTGGCCGACAACGTGACGTCGCCGCGTTCCAGCAGGTCGATCAGGCGTCCCGGAGTCGCGACCAACACATCCGCCCCGCGTTTCAGGCGTTCGGCCTGCTTGAAAAGCGAGGCTCCGCCGACGACCATGGCGACTTTTACCGCCGTTCCTTTGGTGAAAATCTCAAGATTTACTGCGATTTGTGCGACTAGTTCGCGGGTGGGGGCCAGAATCAGGGCGCGGACGGTTTTGGGGGCCGGCGGGTGCCCGAGGTCCAGAATCCGGTGCAGCAGGGGCAGGCCAAACGCCGCCGTCTTGCCGGTGCCGGTTTGCGCC
>JBBRVJ010000292.1:0-3434 GCA_038246975.1 Rhodobacterales bacterium
CCGACCGATGAAGGTCGATTTCGCCCCCAGCGCCAAGGCCTTGAGCACGTCCTGACCTGACCGGATGCCGCCATCCATATAGACCTCTGTCCGATCCCCCACCGCCCGGACCACGCGCGGCAGCATCGTGATGGCAGATACCGCCCCGTCCAACTGCCGCCCGCCGTGGTTCGACACGATGATCGCATCCGCCCCGAAATCGGCGGCGCGGCGGGCGTCATCCTCGTCAAGAATCCCCTTGAGGATCAGCTTCCCGCCCCACTGGTCGCGGATGCGGGCGATCTTGGTCCAGTCGAGTTTCGGGTCGAACTGTTCGTTGGTCCAGCTCATCAGCGATGCCATATTGGCTACACCCTTGGCATGGCCCACGATATTTCCAAAGCTGCGGCGCGGGGTGCCCAGCATGCCCAGCGCCCATTGCGGTTTGGTCGCGATGTTCAGGATGTTGGGCAGGGTCAGTTTCGGCGGGGCGGAGAGGCCGTTTTTCAGGTCCTTGTGCCGCTGGCCGATTATTTGCAGATCGAGCGTCAGAACAAGCGCCGAGCAATTGGCCTTGCGGGCACGTTCAATGGCGGCATCGACGAAGTTTTCGTCCTTCATCACATAAAGCTGAAACCAGAACGGGGCGTTGGTTGCCTGTGCGATATCCTCGATGGAGCAGATCGACATGGTGGACAGGGTGAAGGGCACGCCAAAGGCGAGGGCGGCTTTTGCCGCCTTGATCTCGCCATCGGCAGACTGCATCCCGGTCAGGCCGACCGGTGCCAGGGCGACCGGCATCGCCACTTTTTGCCCGATCATCGTGGTTTGCGTACTACGCCCGGTCATGTCGACCGCCACGCGTTGCCGCAGGCGCAGTTTGCTGAAATCCGTCGAATTCTCGCGAAAGGTCTGTTCGGTGTAACTGCCGCTTTCGCAGTAGTCGTAGAACATTTTCGGCACGCGGCGTTTGTAGATGCGTTTGAGGTCGTCTATGCAAGTGATGACAGGCATGGAGGGATCCTCGTGGTCGGATTGGTTACTTTCCTTTACCAATACGCGGGGGTCGGCGCAATGGGCAGACCGCGCGGATGCCTTGGCTGCAGAACCGTCAGGGGCTTGATCCGCAAGGGGCGGCGACCGTCAGGCCGCGTGGGCTCCGGCGGCCAGAGTTGCCACGAAAGCCAGCACTTCGGCCACCGATTTGCCAGCCCCGATGTCGCTTACAATCGCCGATCCGACGACGCAGCCGTCGGCGACCCCGGCGATGGACTTTGCCTGATCCGGGGTCGTGATGCCGAAGCCGACGATGACCGGCAGGTCGGTCGATGCCTTGATCCGCGCAACTTCTGGTGCAACATCAATGGCTTGAGCGGCGGCGGCACCGGTGATGCCGGTGATCGAGACGTAATAGACAAAGCCCGATGTGTTGCGCAGGACCATGGGCAGGCGTTTCGCGTCCGTCGTAGGCGTGGCAAGACGGATGAAGTTCAACCCCGCTGCCTGTGCGGGCAGGCAAAGTTCGTCGTCCTCTTCGGGCGGCAGGTCCACCACGATCAGCCCGTCGATGCCTGCAGCGACGGCTTGTTTCAGGAACACGTCCACGCCCCGCGCGTAGATCGGGTTGTAATAGCCCATCATGACGATGGGGGTCGCAGCATCGCCCGCCCGGAAGTCGCGCACCATCTGCAAGGTCGCGTCCAGCGTCATCCCGCCTTCCAGCGCGCGCTGCCCGGCAAGCTGCACGGTCGGGCCGTCGGCCATCGGGTCGGTAAAGGGCAGGCCAATCTCGATGATGTCGACTCCCGCCGCCGGCAACCCCTTCATCACCGCGAGCGAGGTCGCCACATCGGGATCGCCCGCCATGATATAGCTGACGAACGCTTTGGTCCCGGTGCCGCGCAGCCGCGCAAAGGTGTCGTCAATTCTGGTCATGTCGTAGCCCATCCCTGCAGATCCTTGCGCGGTTTGCACGGGGGCGGGACGAAAAGCAATGTCCTTCCTGCGGGGTCTTTTGCAGAGGATCATCGGGAAAGATGAAGGATGCGTTGATCGGGCGACCCCGCGCTTGATCCCGCGCGCCGCCCTGCGTAGAAGCAGCGCGTCAGAAGGAGAGCGGTCATGGGTTTCAAGATGGGCATCGTCGGGCTGCCGAACGTCGGAAAGTCCACGCTTTTCAACGCGCTGACCCGAACGGCGGCGGCGCAGGCCGCGAATTTTCCGTTCTGCACCATCGAGCCCAATGTGGGCGAGGTGGCGGTGCCCGACGACCGGCTGGACAAGCTGGCGGCAATTGCGGGCAGCAAGCAGATCATCCCCACGCGAATGACCTTTGTCGACATCGCGGGTCTGGTGCGGGGGGCGTCCAAGGGCGAGGGTCTGGGCAACCAATTCCTTGCAAACATTCGGGAATGTGACGCGGTGGCGCATGTGCTGCGCTGTTTCGAGGATGGGGACATCACCCACGTCGAGGGCCGGATCGACCCGGTGGCGGATGCCGAAACCATCGAAACCGAGCTGATGCTGGCGGATCTCGAAAGCATCGAGCGGCGGCTGGCGGGGTTGGCGCGCAAGATCAAGGGCGGCGACAAGGACAGCGTCGATCAGGACCGTCTGCTGCGTATGGCGTTGAAATTGCTGGAGGAAGGCAGGCCGGCGCGGTTCGTGAAAGTGGCTGAGGATGACCTGCGGGCCTGGCGGCTGTTGCAATTGTTGACGTCGAAACCGGTGCTGTATGTCTGCAACGTCGAGGAGGCTTCGGCGGCATCGGGCAATAGTCAATCGGCGCGGGTGGCGGCGATGGCAGCGGCGCAGGGTGCTGCGTCGGTGGTGATTTCGGCGCGGATCGAAGAAGAGATCAGCCAGCTTGCCGCCGACGAGGCCGCGATGTTTCTGGAGGAGATGGGCCTGCACGAGGCGGGTCTGGACCGGCTGATCAAAGCGGGATACAAGCTGCTGGGATTGCAGACTTATTTCACCGTGGGGCCTAAGGAGGCCCGGGCATGGACGATCGACGCAGGCACTTTGGCTCCGCAGGCGGCGGGGGTGATCCATGGCGATTTCGAGAAGGGGTTCATCCGGTCGGAGACGATTGCCTATGACGATTACATCGCAGGCAATGGCGAAACGGGGGCCAAGGAGGCAGGCAAGTTCCGGGTCGAGGGCAAGACGTACGAGGTCAAGGACGGGGATGTGCTGCACTTCCTGTTCAGCGGCTAAGGGTATGGGAACGCGGCGTTAATCCTAAGTTTTGGGGTCAGACTGGCGGTCTGCCTGCTGTGCACCCCCTGTACACCCTTGGTGCAGACAGTTTGCCGCCGGGAACCGCGTTAACCATTTGATCCGAATCGGTGGGGGCAGCGGGGTGAACCCAGCCCTACGCGGCGTCGATCTGGGTCAGCAAGTGGTCGAAATCCTGCAAGGTCACGTTGTTCGGGTCGAGGGCATAGACCACG
>JBBRVJ010000293.1:0-3418 GCA_038246975.1 Rhodobacterales bacterium
AGCCCAGAATCCCCTCGATGTCTCCCGACCGGTGGCCGGCAATCAACCGCGCCTCCCCGGCCGTGTAGCGCACCAAGCCCTTGCCCAGCGTATCGCCATCCGGCGACACGATCCCCACCGGATCGCCCCGCCCAAATACCCCCGCCACACTGACAACCCCCGCCGGCAACAGCGATTTCCCGGCCCGCAGGGCAAGAACCGCACCCGCATCCAGCCGCACCTCGCCGCGCGGCTTCATCGCGTTGATCCACCGCTTGCGCGCCGCCTGCGGGTCGCTCTGCGCCACGAACCACGTCCGCGCAGCCCCCGCCGCCAGCGCCTGCAAGGGCCGCATCACCGACCCTTCCATGATCGCCATCGCACAACCGCCCGCCACGGCGGTCTTGGCCGCCAACAGCTTGGTTTTCATGCCGCCTTTCGACATGCCCGATACCGAATCGCCCGCCATCGCCTCGATCGCCGGAGTGATCGCCTCGATCAGATCGAACCGCACGGCCGTCGCGTTCTCTTTGGGATTGGCCGAATAGAACCCGTCCACATCCGACAGCAGGATCAATTGATCCGCCCCGACCGTCACCGCAATCTGCGCGGCCAACCGGTCGTTGTCGCCGAACCGGATCTCGTCCGTGGCAACCGTGTCATTCTCGTTGACGATGGGCACCACCCCCAACCCCAGCAGGGTTTCCATCGTGGCGCGGCTGTTCAGATACCGCCGCCGGTCGGTCGTATCCTCCAGCGTCACCAGCACCTGCCCGGTCAGCACGCCATGCGGGGCCAGCACTTCCTCATAAGCGCGTGCCAGCCGAATCTGGCCCACCGCTGCCGCCGCCTGCGACTGTTCCAGCGGTAATGCACCGTCGGGCAACCCCAACACCTTGCGGCCCAAGGCTATCGACCCTGATGACACCAACACCACATCGCAGCCCCGCGCCTTGGCTTCGACCACATCCAGCGCCAAGGCGGCCAGCCAATCCACCTTCAATCCGCGCGCACGGTCCACCAGCAGGGCCGAGCCGATCTTGACGACCAGACGTTTCGCGTGCCGCACATCGGGGGCGGTCAGGGTTGCCAAGGCGGCGCCTCTGCGACAGGTGTTTCGTTCTTGATCTGCCGTTGCAACGCGCGCAACACGTCCTGCAAGCCCTGCCCCGACACGCCCGAAATCACGTGGACTGTGCCGGAATAGACCTTTTCCAACGCCCTGCGCCGCGCCGAAATCGTCTTGGCATCCAGCGCGTCGCATTTGTTCAACGCGACGATGCGCGGCTTGTTGCCCAATTCTTCGGCATAAGCCTCCAGTTCGTGCACGATGGTGCGGTAGTCCTTGGTGATGGTGGACGACGTGCCGTCAACCAGATGCAGCAAAACCTTGCAACGCTCGACATGGGCCAGAAACTGCGTTCCAAGACCGCGCCCCTCGGACGCGCCTTCGATCAGCCCGGGAATATCTGCCATCACAAATTCTGCCCCATCTACGCCTACCACCCCAAGATTGGGGACCAACGTGGTAAAAGGATAATCCGCAATCTTGGGCCGGGCGTTGGACACAGCGGCAAGGAAGGTTGACTTGCCGGCATTCGGCAGCCCGACCAGCCCGGCATCTGCGATCAGTTTCAACCGCAGCCAGATCGTGCGCTCGACACCCTCCTGCCCCGGATTTGCCCGCGCCGGTGCCCGGTTGGTGGCGGATTTGAATTGCAGGTTGCCCCAGCCGCCATTGCCGCCGCGCGCCAATTGCACCCGCTGGCCGACCGTCACCAGATCGGCGATGATGGTTTCTTCGTCCTCATCCAGAATCTCGGTGCCCACCGGCACGCGCAATACGATATCATCGCCGGTCTTGCCGGTGCGTTGGCTGCCCATGCCACCCTGCCCGGACTTGGCAAAGAAATGCTGCTGATAGCGAAAGTCGATCAGCGTATTCAAACCATCTACCGCCTCGGCCCAGACGGACCCTCCGTTGCCGCCATCACCCCCATCCGGCCCGCCAAACTCGACAAACTTTTCACGCCGGAACGATACGCACCCCGCCCCACCACCGCCCGAGCGGATGTAAACTTTGGTCAGGTCAAGGAACTTCATCGTCGTCACACTTTCGGAAATCTGGCCGGAGGTTCAGTTCCGAACGGCGATACGACCATTCGGGCAAAGGCTCAATCGAGTTTCTTGAGGTAGGTCCAGGTCGGCACCCTTGCGTTTCGCGCCACACTGAACGATTCCGCGTCGCCCAGATACTGGAACCCCGCATTAATCAGCACGCGCGCTGAACCCGGATTATCCTGAAACACCTCGGCAAAGACGGTGCGGTTGCCCTGCGGGTTTGCCTCAACCAAGGCGCGCACCGCTTCGGATGCAAACCCGGTTTTCCAGAAAGCCGGGGCCACCCAATAGCCGATTTCGGACTGACCACGGGCGTAATTGGCCTCGTCCATCCGCTTCAGGCTGATGACGCCCAACACTTCGGCAAGTCCGGTCGCGGCCCCGTCCATGACCCAGACTTCTTCCTCGGTGCCGTGTTTCATCGCACGGGCCACGAATGCCTCGGCAGCCCCTGGTGGCAAGGGGTGGGGGATCGACCGCGTGCCTTCGGCCACCCGCCTGTCACCCGCATACATTGCGAACAGACCCGCGTCCGATTTCTGAGCGGGGCGCAGAATG
Organism: Rhodobacterales bacterium; assembly: GCA_038246975.1. Classification (GTDB taxonomy): domain Bacteria; phylum Pseudomonadota; class Alphaproteobacteria; order Rhodobacterales; family Rhodobacteraceae; genus JAIYDJ01. The sequence goes on from JBBRVJ010000293.1 coordinate 2,659, forward strand.
AAACGGCCCGCAGCAATATGGCCTTCCATGGCGGTGGCGATGATGTCAAGCGTCACTACGTCCCTCCTTCGAATACAGGGCATTGGGTCCCCGCTTCCCGGCAATGCCGGAAAAACAAAGAGGACCGGCCTTTCAGCCGATCCCCCGTTTACAACCATATTGTAAAGGTTCAGCTTATTCTGCAGCCTCCAGGGCTTTCTCGGCGGCTGGCAACACAGAGATGAAGGTGCGACCCTTCATCCCTTTCTTGAAGGTGACATGACCCACGACCTTGGCGAAAATCGTATGATCAGTGCCCATGCCCACGCCTTCACCGGGGAACCACGTCGTCCCGCGCTGGCGAACGATGATGTTGCCCGGAATGGCGATCTGACCACCGAACAGCTTGACGCCCAGACGACGCCCTGCGGAGTCGCGACCGTTGCGGGATGAACCGCCTGCCTTTTTATGTGCCATGGGGGATTACTCCTGTGCGACAGCGGCGGCCTTGGGGGCGCGCTTGGCTTTGACTGGGGCCTCGACCGGCGCAGCAGCGGCGGGTTCGGCGTTATGGGCGGCGCGGCGCGCATCGGCAGTACCGGTCGCAGCCATGACACCCGAGACATCCGCCCCGGCGGCGATCACGTCGGTCACGCGGACCAGCGTCAGGTGCTGGCGGTGGCCTTTGGTGCGCTGGCTCGAGTGTTTCCGGCGGCGCTTGACGAAGTGGATGACTTTCTCACCCTTGATCTGGTCGATCACTTCGGCCTGCACGGCGGCG
>JBBRVJ010000294.1:0-3345 GCA_038246975.1 Rhodobacterales bacterium
CAAAACAAAACAAGGACAGAATGTAAATGTTTCAACATGGGTTTCAAAACCCGGTGGCAAAGGGCGAGAGCACGGCACAACCCATTGATATCCTTGGAGGCGAGTATCGGAATCGAACCGATCTTCACGGATTTGCAATCCGGTGCGTAACCTCTCCGCCAACTCGCCCTCCTGTTCGTCTCCTTAGTTTTTCTTCCTTGGGCCGTCAAGCCACATCACTTGCATTATCAGGTTCCGCTTTTGGTCCGTATCCGTTCATGCGCGCTTCACCGCCGCATTTCTGGCCCGCATGATATGCCGCGCCGCGCCTGCGTATCTGCGGATCATCGCCTGGCCGGCTTGGCGAGCGTCGGCGGCGATCTTGTCGTCGTCGCACCCGGCCCATGCCAATTCCATCGCCCCCCGATCGCGCAGGACACCGGTCTTGCCTCGGGTGATCCGCAGAGCTGCGCCGTCATCGTCCGACCAGCGGAACCCACACCAATCGGCGGGCCGCTGGACGGAACTCACGCCCGCCTCGAACAACAGCAGGGGCAGCGGGCGGCTTCATGTCCAAAGGGGCGCGGCCGTCACGACGCTGGCGAACATCGGGTCAGTTCTGATAGGTCCGTTCCACCGTTCGCCACAGCATGACGCGCCCGAAAGCATAGCGCTCGGTTCAAGGCGTTTCAAGTTTCGACCAGTCCCAAGCCTTGAACGTTTCGCTTTGATTGCCATTTCATCCCCCGAAGAAATGGCAAAACCCGCCACGGTGGTCTTCCGTCAAGGCTTGGCAAAACACACCCGCAGGAAGTTCGATCTCTTTGCCTTCGGCTCTGTTCCAATCCAATCCCCAAAGGTGGCACGGAAGGGCAGACAGGGCAGCGGCCAAGGCTGTGATCGTGGTCGGTCATGCTGCGCGCTCCTGAGCATCTGCGGTTTCCCGCGCAAGGTTACGTTCCCGCCTCACCAGCATTTCTCCGGCAAAGCTGCGGCGATTGACTTTGGCGGCCTCCTCCAAGTGCGCCCGACCATCTCGGGCAGACGAAAGGATACACTCCTCACCTGCAACAGACCTTGTCCACCCGCCCGCTCTCTGCTGTGATCAACGCAGACTCTGCAAAAGGACGGAACCGAGATGCATCCTGCGCTTCAATCCGAATCTGTCGCCGTCATCACCGGGGCGGCCTCTGGCCTTGGGTTGGCGGCAGCGCATCATCTGTCGCGGCTTGGGATGCGGATTTGCCTTGCGGATGTGTCGGGCGGTGGTCTGGCCACCGCGCGCGCCGGATTGATCGACGGCGGGGCCTCGCCCGACAGCCTCATCACGGTGCAAACTGACGTGGCCGATCCTGCACAGATCACCGCACTGGCCGACCGCGCCTATGCTACGTTCGGTGCGGTCAACCTGTTGATGAACAACGCAGGCATCCAGCCCGGAAGCTCCATCTTCGACGCCGAAGGCCGCTGGGACCACATCCTTGCCGTCAACCTGTTCGGCGTGATCCATGGCGCGCAGATCTTTGCGCCGCGCATGATCGCCGGGGGGCAGCCGGGGCTGATCATCAACACCGGGTCGAAACAAGGCATCACGACGCCACCCGGCGATCCGGCCTACAACATCTCGAAAGCCGGGATAAAGGTGTTCACCGAGGCCTTGCAACACCACCTGCGCGGTCTGCCCGACCGCCAGATCGAGGCGAAACTGTTCATCCCCGGCTTCGTCTTTACCGCCCTGACCGCAAATGGCCGCACCGAACGGCCCACAGCGGCATGGACCCCCGAACAGACCGTCGATTTCCTGTTCGATGCGGTCGATCGCGGCGATTTCTACATTCTTTGCCCCGACAACGATGTGGACCGACGCACCGACGAAAAGCGCATCCTGTGGGCGGCAGGCGATCTCGCCCAGAACCGCCCGCCGCTGTCGCGCTGGCACGGCGACTATGCCGAGGCGTTCAAGGACTGGCTGGAAAGCTGAGGTGCGCCCCGCAAACCCCAAGACGGCGGCGGCCCGTTCCGCCCCGATCCGACTTTGCCGGGAGACGATCAAACCTGCCAGTCATACGCCAAGGAAGCCGGGGTTGACCGGCTGCAACCCTAATGCAAGCCGCGTCCTGGGAATGCCGGTTGACCCATTCATCCGCGACATCGCCTATGGTTTTGGGGCTTCCATCCCTGATCCACAGCATGAACGGCCGGTCAAACCTGAAGTGTTCCGCACATTGGGCTTGCAGAAAGCGTCGAACATTCTGCGTGGACTTGTAAGCTGCGGTAACAGGCGTTTCGCGGTTCAGGGCTTCGGAATGCCAATCAAACCTGGCCATCGTTGATCTCCGCACGCCCATCAGAATTTACCCATCGCAAGGTTTCTGGCAATCTCATGGCACACGGCCCGCCTGCACGATTTGCCACGCGCAAAACAGTTCGTCTGCGTTTGCGTCACCCCCCCACCCGGTCCGGGAACATCGCCGCCAGCGCGGGCGCACTGGCCGCACAGATCCCCCGTTCGGTGATCAACCCCGTGACCAGCCGCGCCGGGGTCACGTCGAAGGCGGGGTTGGCGGCGGGGGTGGTTTCGGGGCTGATCCGCAGGCGGGTCACGGTGCCGTCGTCGAGTTTGCCTTGCACGAACGACACCTCATCGCCCGACCGTTCTTCGATGGGAATGTCGCGGACGCCATCCTTGACCCGCCAGTCGATGGTCGGCGACGGCAGGGCCACATAGAACGGCACGCCATTGTCCATCGCCGCCAGCGCCTTGAGATAAGTCCCGATCTTGTTGCATACATCGCCCTGCGCCGTGGTACGGTCGGTGCCGACGATCACCATGTCGACCTCGCCGTGCTGCATCAGATGCCCGCCTGCGTTGTCGACGATCAGCTTGTGCGAAATCCCGTGGCTCGCCATTTCCCACGCCGTCAGATGCGCGCCCTGATTGCGCGGGCGGGTTTCGTCCACCCAGACATGCACGGCAATCCCGGCCTGATGCGCCTTGTAGATCGGCGCCGTCGCCGTGCCCCAATCGACCGTTGCCAGCCAGCCCGCGTTGCAGTGGGTCAGGATGTTGACCGCCCGCCCGCCCTTGCGCGCCGCAATTTCGCGGATCACCGACAGCCCGTGACCGCCGATGGCCGCGTTGATGCCCACATCGTCGTCGGAGATAGCGATCGCCCGCGCCATCGCCACCGCTGCACGGTCCGATGCGGCGACCGGGGCCAGATGCGCCGCCATATCCTCCAACGCCCAGCGCAGGTTGACCGCCGTGGGCCGTGTGGCGATGAGAACCTCGCACGCCCGGCGCAAGCCTTCGTCCGACGCATCGGCCTGCATCGCAATCGCCACACCGAACGCCGCCGTCGCCCC
>JBBRVJ010000295.1:0-3336 GCA_038246975.1 Rhodobacterales bacterium
GCATGGTCGATCTTCATCACTGCCTGGCTGATCCTGCTGGCCTTGCCGGTGCTGGCCGGGGCCATCACCATGCTGCTGACCGACCGCAACTTCGGCACCACCTTCTTCACTCCTTCCGGCGGCGGCGACCCGGTTCTGTATCAGCACATCCTGTGGTTCTTCGGCCATCCGGAAGTCTACATCATCATCCTGCCCGCGTTCGGCATCATCAGTCAGATCATCTCCACCTTCTCGAAAAAGCCGATCTTCGGCTATCTGCCGATGGTCTATGCGATGGTCGCCATCGGCGTGCTGGGCTTTGTCGTGTGGGCGCATCACATGTACACCGCCGGTCTGTCGCTGACCCAGCAAAGCTACTTCATGCTGGCCACCATGGTCATCGCCGTGCCGACTGGCATCAAGATCTTTTCGTGGATCGCCACGATGTGGGGCGGGTCGATCGAGTTCAAGACGCCGATGCTCTGGGCCTTCGGCTTTGTGTTCCTGTTCACTCTTGGCGGCGTCACCGGCATTGTGCTGTCGCAAGCCCCAATCGACCGCGCCTACCATGACACCTACTACGTCATCGCACACTTCCACTATGTGATGAGCCTTGGTGCCGTGTTCGGTATCTTTGCGGGCATCTACTTCTGGATGGGCAAGATGTCGGGGCGGCAATACCCCGAATGGGCTGGCAAACTGCACTTCTGGACGATGTTCGTAGGCTCGAACCTGACCTTCTTTCCGCAGCACTTCCTCGGTCGCCAAGGCATGCCGCGCCGTTACATCGACTACCCCGAAGCGTTTGCCTACTGGAACTGGTTCTCGTCGGTCGGCGCGTTCATCTCCTTCGCGAGCTTCGTGTTCTTCATCGGCGTGGTGTTCTGGACCCTGATGTATGGCCGCAAGATCACCCAGAACAACCCGTGGAACGAATACGCCGACACGTTGGAATGGACCCTGCCCTGCCCGCCGCCCGAACACACGTTCGAGCAGTTGCCCAAGCGCGAAGACTGGGACAAACAGCACGCACATTGAACGAAACACAACGAAACCGAAAGCCCCGGCGAAATCCGGGGCCTTTTCCTTGAACTCGGCCTTTCAAATCCGGTCTCGACTCCCGATTATAGGAGTGCTTCCCTGTCAGGATCGCTTGCCTGTGTCGGATGGATCGCTGCGGCGATAGCCGTGCGGATCATCGCCATAAGTCGCGGTTGGTTCGTCGCAACAACCATCTGCGTTGTGTTCGGGGTAGGACTTGTCCTTTACGGAGGCTGGTCGATCTTTTGGCCAGACATGGTTGAATCATTTGCCAGCGAACGGCCTGCCCGCGACTCGTCTTCAAACTTCAAAGACATCTACTATATTTCTGCGCGAGGTCTTAACATCCTTGGCCTCGGGCTTTTCTTGCTTCTTGCTGCTGCAACGACCTTCTTGATCTCCCGCCTCGGCAACGCCTGGACCAAGCGCAGCATGGACGGCGCAGTGGTCGTTCTGCACATCGCCATCGGCGTGCTTGTGACTTACCCGTTCTGGGTTCGCCCCCTGATCCCACGGCGGTATGTCGATTTTCCCGGCAGCATGGTCTGGGTCGATCAGATCATCTGGCTGTCCTCGGCTCTGGCCTTTCTTGCATCGGGCGTTATCTTTGGGTGCCTGCTTGTCGCCTTGATAAGCGCCTATCAGCGAAGAAACCCCTGAATTGCCCTACCAATGGCTCCCCGCCACCCCCACCGAAACGCGCCTGCGCCTGTGGCCGCACCAATCCCTGCCGCGCAAGGGATTTGTCTGGTTCATCGGCATCACCGCCGCCCTGATCGCCGTGCCGCTGCTGTCTCTGATCGGCAACCCTGCGCTGTGGGTGTTGTTGCCGTTCCTCGGGGCTGCCGTCGCAGCCATCTGGTTTGCTCTGCAACAAAGCTACCGCGATGGCGAGATTGTCGAACACCTGACGCTCACCCCCGACCTGATCACCCTGACCCGCCAAGGCCCGCGCGGACGCAGGCAGGCGTGGGAGGCCAACCCCTACTGGCTCCGCATCACCCTCCACCCCACCTCAGGCCCGGTGCCCAACTACCTGACGCTCAAGGCCGACGGTCGAGAGGTGGAACTGGGGGCGTTTCTGACCGAGGATCAGCGTGTGACCCTCGCCGCCGAACTGCGCGACCGCGTGAACCACGCTGCCTGACGGCGCGTAGATTTGGGGGGCAGGTGGTCGGCCCCGGTGTCGGGACGGATGCCCGACGTTTGTCCGACACTTATCCGACGCGACGAAACAGGCGCGGCAGACCTCAGCCCAGCCGAGTCTTGACCATCGGACCCACTGCGCCAAAGTCCATCTGTCCGGTGTATTTGCCCTTCAACAGCCCGATCACCCGGCCCATGTCACGGATGCTGGTGGCGCCAACCTCGGCAATCGCCGCAGTGATCGCGATATCGACTTCGCCGCTATCCAGTTGACGCGGAAGGAACTCTTCGATGACGCCGATCTCTGCCAGCTCTTTTTCGGCCAGTTCCAGCCGACCGGCCTCTTCATAGGCGCGCGCCGATTCCTGGCGTTGTTTGACCAGCTTGCCCAGAATTGACAGGATGTCATCCTCGCTGACCATGCCTTCGGCCCCATCGGACCGGTTGGCAATCTCGCGGTCCTTGATGGCGACATTGACCAGCCGCAACGTCGACAACCGATCCGCCTGCCGCGCTTTCATCGCCTCTTTCAGTGCGGTCTGCAAACGGTCGCGCAGGGACATCGGTTTCCGTCTCCATGAGTGCAGTCCTGTGAACATACCGCGCGACGGCAGAAAGAACAACTCCTGTCATTCCGGCTAAGCTGTTGAATCTTAGGTGGAAACCTTTTCCATCCCTCCCTTGACCCGGCCCGCAGTCACCCCTATGACTGGCCAAGCTTGACCCCAAGGGAGTCTCCGGATGGCCAGCACCAGCACAAACCCCAAACCCACCGCCTGCCTCGTGCTGGCGGACGGATCGGTGTTCCATGGCACGGGGTTTGGCGCTGTTGGCGAAACGGTGGCCGAACTGGTGTTCAACACCGCGATGACTGGCTATCAGGAAATCATGACCGATCCAAGCTATGCCAGCCAGGTCGTGACCTTCACGTTCCCTCATATCGGCAATGTCGGGACCACGTCCGAAGACGACGAAACCGCAGACCCCGTGGCAGCCGGCATGGTGGTGAAATGGGACCCGACCGAGCCGTCGAACTGGCGCGCGACTAACGATCTGCAAAGCTGGCTGCGGGCCAAGGGCCGCATCGGCGTAGGCGGCATTGACACCCGCCGTCTGACCCGCGCGATCCGCCAGCAAGGTGCCCCCCATGTCTGCCTTGCCCATGATCCC
>JBBRVJ010000296.1:0-3270 GCA_038246975.1 Rhodobacterales bacterium
GATACCCCCAAGGCGTACAGGGCCTGCCGCTGCGCGGTCAGGTCCTGTTTGTCTGTCGAGCAGCGGGCGTAGCCAATTTTGGTCATGGTCATGCTTCTGTGTACGGATAAGGGGCCTCATGTGCGAATCAAATCGTACCACTTATACGAGATGTGGCGGCGTGCTGTTTCATTGCCGTTACCAACCCCCTCGACACATGTCCGCTGATCGACCCCCTTACGGACAGGGCCATGCAAGAATTCAGAGGAACTCCAATGCCAAGACGCCATATTTTGACCGAACGCCAAAGGGCGGCGCTTTTTGATTTGCCAACCACCGAGGTTGAGATGTTGCGCCACTACATTTTGGCAGATGATGATGTCGAACACATTCAGGACCGGCGACGGCCAGAGAACCGGATCGGCTTTGCCCTTCAGCTATGCGTTTTGCGCTATCCTGGGCGATTGCTGTCGCAGGGAGAGGTCATCCCCGATAAATTGCTCCGCTTCATCGGCGCACAATTGGGTATTACAAGCGAAGCCCTTATCGCCTACGCCGCCCGCCGCCAAACGCGACAGCAACATTTAGAGGCGCTTCGATCCATTTACGGTTACAAGATGTTCACAGGCCGGGGCGCCCGCGACCTGAACATATGGCTTGCAAGCGTAGCCGAGGCGGCGATTTCCAATGAAGATTTAGCGCGGCGCTTTGTGAGCGAATGCCGCCGCACCAAAACCGTACTGCCGGGGGTGTCCGTGGTTGAACGACTTTGCGCAGACGCTCTGGTCGCCGCTGAACGCAAGATCGAAGCGCGCATCACGGAACACCTTGATGGCACTATGAGGGCCAGACTCGACGCCATGCTGTCGGAGACCGTGGAGGGTGGCATCAGCCGGTTCATTTGGTTGCGCCAGTTTGAGATGGGCAAGAACTCCACCGATATGAACCGCCTGTTGGATAGGTTGGAGTTCTTACAAGGGCTTGGCCTAACGCCTGCTGTGTTGCAAGGCACTCCGCCGCATCGTGTGACCCGTCTGCGCCGCCAAGGCGAACGCTATTTCAGCGCCGATCTGCGCGACGTCTCAGAAGATCGGCGGCTGGCCGTTCTGGCCACCTGTGCCGTGGAATGGCAGGCCGCTATCGCGGACGCTGCCGTTGAAACACATGATCGCATCGTTGGCAAAACATGGAATGAGGCCAAGGTGCGCTGTGACGCCCAGATTGCTGAGGCCAAAACATCGCTGCACGGCACTTTGCACGCCTTCTCGGACTTGGGGGCCGCCCTGTTGAACGCGCGCGGTGACGCTGCAGCCCTCGAAGGAGCCATCGCCTCCACATGTGGCTGGCAGGCTCTTGAGGGCCTTGTTGCAACCGCCGCTCATCTCACCAACACGATGGCCGCCGATGCCTTGGCCCATGTTGGGCAAGGATATCATCGGTTTCGTCGATATGCGCCCCGGATGTTGCGCATGCTGGATGTACAGGCCGCCACGGTGGCCGAACCTTTGATTGCGGCAACCCAACGCGTCATCAGCGGTAGCGATCAGAAGACGGCACGATCAACAAACTTTCTGCGCCGTGGATCCAAATGGCATCGCCACCTTCAAGACCAAGAACCCGGCGACTATCGGCTGTGGGAAGTGGCCGTCATGTTTCATCTGCGCGAGGCCTTTCGTTCAGGTGACATTTGGCTGGCACAATCTCGCCGTTACGCTGATCTCAAGGATGCTCTCGTGCCGATCGCAACCGCGCAAGCCACGTCTCGACTGGTCGTGCCCTTTGATCCGGCCGATTGGCTGGCCGACCGCAAAACCCGCATGGCAAACGCGTTGAACCGGCTGGCACAAGCGGCCAAAGCAGGCACCATTCCCGGTGGCAGCATCGAAGATGGGGCGCTGAAGATCGAACGGCTAAGTGCCGCCGTCCCTGCGGAGGCTGATGAACTTGTTCTGGATTTGTACAAGAGACTGCCAGATGTCAGGATCACGGACCTGCTGCTGGAGGTCGATGATGCCATCGGATTTACGGATGCCTTCCGCCACATTCGAACCGGCGCTGCGTGCAAAGACAGAATTGGTTTGCTCACCGTACTTCTCGCAGAAGGCTTAAACCTCGGTCTGAGCAAGATAGCGGAAGCTACTGATAAGCATAGTTATTTCCAGCTCTCAAGCCTGTCCAACTGGTATGTAGAAGGTGAGGCCATGAACCGGGCACTCGCCACGGTGATAGAGGCTCAAGCCACCTTGCCAATAGCCCGGTTTTGGGGCGCGGGGATCACCGCATCCAGCGACGGACAGTTCTTTCCAACCACCCGCCAAGGCGAGGCCATGAATCTGATCAACGCCAAGTATGGCAATGAGCCTGGGCTAAAAGCCTATACCCATGTCTCCGATCAGTTTGGCCCTTTTGCCACCCAGACCATTCCTGCGACGGTCAGCGAGGCACCCTACATCCTTGACGGGCTGCTGATGAACGAGGCTGGTCGCAAAATCAAAGAGCAATATACCGACACGGGTGGCTTTACGGATCACGTCTTCGCCGTCACCGCCCTCTTGGGCTTCCAGTTCATACCTCGCATCCGCGACCTCCCCTCCAAGCGGCTCTATGTATTCAATCCGGCCAACACGCCAAAAGAGCTCAAGGGCCTGATTGGTGGCAAAATCCGCGAAGGCATCATCATCGCCAACTGGCCCGACATCCTACGCAGCGCGGCAACCATGGTCGCGGGCGTCATGCCACCCAGTCAACTGCTGCGTAAGTTCGCAGCATATCCCCGCCAGCACGCCCTCGCCGAAGCCCTCAAGGAAATCGGACGGGTTGAACGGACGCTGTTCATCCTCGAATGGGCGCTCGATGCCGACATGCAGCGCCGCGCCCAGATCGGCCTGAATAAGGGCGAGGCGCATCATGCCCTCAAGAACGCGCTGCGCATCGGTCGACAGGGCGAAATCCGCGATCGCACCACCGAAGGCCAGCACTTCCGCATCGCGGGACTCAATCTGCTCGCCGCAATCATTATCTACTGGAACACAAAGCACCTCGGACAAGCCGTCAAAAGCCGCAAACGCGAAGGTATCACCTGCCCGCCAGACCTGCTGGCGCACATCTCACCACTCGGATGGGCGCACATCCTCCTCACAGGCGAATACAGATGGCCAAAACAGTGACAGAAAAGCTTAGGGTGTCATTCTGCCCCTATACCTAAGCGACCCCACGAGACGCGTCAGCACCACAGGGTCGATAGTGGCAGCAATCGAAAGGCGCCTGCCGTTCAGCAGAGTGATCTCTGCC
>JBBRVJ010000297.1:0-3268 GCA_038246975.1 Rhodobacterales bacterium
GTACGCGACAGCGTCGGCATCAACGAGGTGCAGAACTTCGGCAAGTACCGCGTCACCGGGCCGAATGCCCGCGCCTGGCTCGACCGGATCATGGCCGGGCTGATCCCCAAACCGGGGCGGCTGTCGCTGACCCCGATGCTGGCCCATTCCGGCAAGATCATCGGCGATTTCACCGTGTCCTGCCTGTCGGAGACCGAATTTCAGGTCACCGCCAGCTACGGAGCGCAAGGCTGGCACAGCCGCTGGTTCGAGCAGAACATGGAACCCGGCGTGCGGATCGAAAACATGTCGGACACGCGGTCGGGCTTCCAGATCGCAGGACCCGACGCCCGCGAACTGCTGTCCCGCGTGACCCGCAGCGATGTATCGGCAGTGGCGTTCAAGTTCATGGACGTGAAACCCATGACCGTGGGCATGGCCGACTGCATCGTGCAGCGTGTCAGCTATACGGCCGATCTGGGCTATGAAATCTACTGCGACACCATGTCGGTCCGCCACCTTTGGGATACCCTGATGGCGGCCGGGGCCGATCTTGGCATCCGTCCCTTCGGGATGCGCGCGATGATGTCGCTGCGTCTGGACAAATGGTTCGGCTCCTGGGGCCGCGAGTTCAGCCCGGATTACACTCCGGCCGAAACCGGCCTCGACCGCTTCATCCGCTGGAACAAACCCACCGACTGGATCGGCCGCGCCGCCGCCTCTGCCGAAAAGGCCGCAGGACCCAAGCGTAAACTCGCAACCTTCATCGTCGAGGCAGACGACGCCGATGTCGTGGCGTGGGAGCCGATCTGGCTTGACGGTGCGGTGGCAGGCTTCTGCACCAGCGGTGGGTTTTCGCATTACACCGGCCTGTCGGTGGCCCAAGGCTTCCTGCCGACGGACAGGATCGCAGACGGCATGGCGGTAGAGATCGAAATCCTCGGCGTCAAACGCCCCGCCCACGTCCACCTCGGCCCGCTGTTCGACAAAGACGGCAGCCGGATGCGCGGCTAGGCCCGCCGCCCCCCTTTCTGTCCCTTTCCTCTTGGCAAAAATATCCTCGGGGGGTGAGGCCGCAGGCCGAGGGGGGTGACAGCCCCCCTTTTCTGCCCCATCCTCGCGCGATGACCATGCAAATCCTGATCCTCGCTGCCGGAGCGTCCAGCCGGATGCGGGGCACCGACAAACTGCTGGAACAGGTCGGCGGCCAACCCCTGATTGCTCATGTCGCGGCTGTGGCGCTGGCAACCGGCTCCCCGGTCAGCATCACGATGGCGGCTGATCGTCCCTTGCGCATCAAAGCCCTCTGCGGATTGCCCATCATCCGGATCATCGTGCCCGACCCTGCGGCGGGCATGACGGCCTCGTTGCAGGCGGGGCTGGCCGCCTTGCCCGTCACAGACCCGGTGATGGTGCTGCTTGCCGACATGCCGGACCTTACCCCAAGTGATCTGAACGCGATCCTTGCCCTGTCGCGCGAAAATCCTGACCTGATCGTGCGCGCCTGCGCCCCCAATGGCCCGCCGGGGCACCCGGTGGTGTTCCCGGCGTGGATCAGGCCTGAACTGGCCGCGCTCATCGGCGATCCCGGCCCGCGCGAGGTTCTCAAACGTCACAAGGACCGCCTGCGCCTGATTCCGCTGCCGGGGCTTCACGCGACCACCGACCTTGACACGCCCGAAGATTGGGCCGCGTGGCGCAGCCGCGATACCTGACGCCGCGAAAAGAATAGCGGCCCACCCACCCGCTCTCCGCCTTGTGGGATAGGATCCGGTGCGGACCCCGAAGCGCCGTCAAGCCGCCAGCAACACCCGCGCCTCGCGCGATTTCAGCGCCATGCGCGCGGCGGGATAGGCCTCGCCTGCCCCCAGGTCCGGAAACAGCACCCGCAATTCGTGGCGCTGATCGTCGTCCAGCCCGGCAATGCTGCGCACCCCCGGCTGGAAACTTTCCGACCACGCCCCGTCGGCCCGCACGATTTCATGCTGATCGAACAGGAAGTGGAGATAGCTGATCCCCGCCGGATAGATCCGCGACACACCCGGCAGGCTCAGCAGATGGCAGGCGGCGACCAGCACTTCCCGCTCGCCGAACAGCAACTCGGACCGTGACCCGGCAATCAGCATCCGGTGCTGCGGCGACACGATCAGGTCGCGCTCGGGCAGCCCATCGCCCAACGCGCCCTTTGCGATGCGGATCGGGCAAAGCGTGGCGTTGGTCGCAAGATCTTTCACCGACAGGTCGCGCCGCGCCAGCCAGCGGATGTCCTGAAACCCGTTGTCGCGGGTCAGAACCCGGTCGCCGACTGTCAGCTTTTCCACCGCAACCTCGCCCGCGTCGGTCAGGATCAGACTGCCGGGGGTGAAACAGGCGACGACCCTTTCGATCCCGGTAAAGGTAAGGCTACCCGCATCATCGCCGTTAATGTCATAGAACTGCACCGTGCCACTTTGGGGGCCTGTATAGGTCACCTCGGTTCCCGGATGGCCAAACGCCGTCAGGTCCAGCACGTCATAGCCGTCGCCGCCTTCGACCGTATCGCCGATCCCGCCAAAGATGGTGTCGTCGCCGTCGTCGGCCTGCAACAGGTCGCCCGCGTCGCCACCGTCCAGCACATCGTTCCCGACCCCGCCGACCAGCGTGTCCGCGCCGGTTCCGCCGAACAACTGGTCGTTGCCGTCTTCGCCCAACACGAAATCGTTGCCCGCCCCGGACACCACCGTGTCATTGCCAGCCCCGGCCTCGATCACGTCATCGTCGGTGCCCGCCAGGTTGTCGGACGCATCCACCAGATCGCCTTGCGGGTCACCGGTATAGGTGTCGTCGATCAGGTCCGCGCCGACCGTTCCTTCCACGATGTCGTTCGCCGGGGGCAGCGGGATGCCCATGGCGTTCAGCGCACCCGCGCTGGACACATCCGCGGGGGCGACACCGATCAGCGTCAGGTTCTCGCCATTGGCAAAGGTCAGGACGGCGTTGCCCTGCCCATCGTCTGTTACCACAACATCTGCGGTGTTGACCGGCGCTCCGCCCGCATCGGTCAGGCCGGCCACGTCCAATTGGTCGAACCCGGTCCAGCCGAACCCGGGCGTAAAGACCGGGCCCCCGAAGCTGATCACCCGATCCGCCCCCGACCCGTCAGCCAGCACCAGCGTATGCGTGCCGTCGCCCAACTCGATCGCCTCGATCTGCTCGAAGGTTGTGGTGTTGCCGCCAGAGGTCACGGTACCGCGCGTGGCGTCGGCGTTGGTCAGGTCAACCCGCACCGCCGTCCCGGCATCGACACCGA
>JBBRVJ010000298.1:0-3151 GCA_038246975.1 Rhodobacterales bacterium
AGCCCGTGGCAGGGATCGTCGCGGTCAACGCCGCCGATATGATGAAGATGTTCCGCCGCCATGGGCATTGCGACGAGGAATGCCGGGTGATCCGCATTCGGCCGGAGGGCAGTGCCGAATGGCTTCACATCACTGAACCAGCGGGGGGCGTCGTCATCAAACTGGCTGACTTGCTGCTGATGGCCGACGACGTACGGAAGTTCGATGATGACCCCGACCGGCGCCGTCGCCCGGCACCCCCTTCAGGTGCTGCGTTGCGCTACGACTGGGACGGGGCAATTATCATGCTGTTTTGCAGGTTCAACGACCGTGGGATACCCGCGACGCAAGTGGAACTGATCGCCGAGGTGCAGGACTGGTTTGCACAGAACTCGCCCACGGGCGAAATTCCCGAAGAGAGCACGACCCGCAAGAAGATTGCGCCGATCTGGCGCGCACTGCGGGAAACCGCTTGACCTGCGACCGGCGCGGAGGGGCATGGGGCCGGGAGTACCGCCTCATGCTGTCTTCTTCTCTTGGTCGGCATCATGCACCAGCTGCGGGCGGGGCCGGAAAATGCTGGCGACCGCATTGACCCCGTCGCGCAGCGGCGAGTCCATCAGGTGGGCATAGCGCTGGGTCGTCTGCATTTGCGTGTGGCCCAGCAGCTTGCCGATCATCTCCAGCGAGGCTCCGCCGCTGACCAAAAGAGATGCAAACGTGTGGCGGAGGTCGTGGATGCGTACCTCCGGCAGTACGGCCTCCTTCTGGATCGCCACCCAGAACCGGCGGATTTCCTTCACCGGCTGACCGGGTGTATCACCGGGAAACAGCCATGGACTGCCCTTCGGCACCACTAGTCCGCGCTGGCGCACGATGGCCGTTACGTCGCCTGAAATCGGGATGCGGTGGATCTTGCGCTGCTTGGTGGTTGCCGCAGGTTTTGACCAACTGCCGAGATCGAGGTTGAACTGTTCAAACCGGGATTGCCGAACTTCGCCAGACCTTGCCCCGGTCAGCATGCAAAGCCGGATGATTCCGGCGGCGCGCTGGTCCTTCGCCGCATCCAGCGCCTTAGCCAGTCGGGCAATCTCATCCGGCGATAGGAACCGCTCGCGCTCATTCTCGATCCGGCGGCGGAACGCTGCGGCGGGATTGTCGTCGCGCCAGCCCCAGCCGATGGCCAGCGTGAACATCTTGCGCAGCACCTCACCGACCCGGTTCGCGCGCACCGGCGTGGGCTTAACCCCCTGCAGCTTGCGGCCCCGGTTGTTCGGCTTGGCCTTCGATGGCCTAGCGCGGCCAGCGGCGATCTTGGTCAGCAGCTTCTCCACGTCATATTTGGTAATTTCGGTCACCAGCTTCCTGCCCCAATCGGGTGCCACCAGCTTGTTCATGATCGTGTGCTGGTCGGAGGCGTTCAGCGGGGCCAAGTGCGGCGTGTGTTCGGCCAGATAGCGGGCGATCATGTCGCTGACCCTTGGGGCTTCACGCGCCGATTCCTTCTGGCTGAGAGGATCGATCCCCTCGTCGATATCGCGACGCAACTCCTTGGCCCGCTCGCGGGCGGCAACCGTGTTCCATTCCGGCCAGCGCCCGATGGTCATCCGCCGCTGCCGCCCGCTGAGCCGGTAGTCGAGCGTGAAGGCCCGGTTGCCGGAGGGGTAAATGGTGATAGAGAACCCGCGCACATCAGTGTCGAGGATCTGGTAGTCCCGCCCGAGGTTGGCGGCCTCCCGGACATTTTTCTCATTCAGTTTCAGCCTGTTGACCATGGATCGCACTCCTTTGCTCTTCCGACATGAGGCGTGGATTCGCGCCCATATCAAGCAAAGCATGGTGGCAGGACCGGAATGCAGGCGGAGACCGGAATTGGGGAGGGACGAGGCGTTCCGGTCGGAGCGGTTTGGGCGGTAAGCTGCCGTTCGCTGCGATCTGCGCGAGTGACCGCAGTGCGGACGGAGCGGTAGTTGGCCACGCAAATCCCAAGGTCGGTTATCAGGGTTTCAGTCGATAAAGCCGCACTGGACTGCCCTTGATGCGCGCGATGATGCCCTTGGCTTCGAGGTCGAGCTGCACGGCTTTGAGCCACCAACCTGCCTTCTCACCGCCGGGAAATAACGTCGAATCCAAGTGCGGCAGCAACGCTGCCTTGGCTTCTGCCACCTTCAGGCCCGGCGGGTCGTCTGGCAAGATCGGTAGCAGCGCCGCGCGCATGGCATCGTATTTCGCGCGGTTGATGCGCTCGGTTCGGCCCGGCGTGTTCGGGTTTTCGACCACAATCTTGTCGTCAGGCATCATGCGTTCTCCTCACGTCAGCAACTGGCGGATTTCGGAACCCCATTTTCACCCAAGCCCAGAAAAGGCGACCCATAAAGCCGGCGGATTGCGTGCTGGCATTGGGTATATTTTCAGGTAGGTCCGTTCCAGCCGGAGCATCGCGGGTCATGGTCCGCAGCTCGGGCGCGGGCGCGGTGCCATCGGGCCATCTGGCGGCGTAGAGGCTGATCCAGTGTCCGCCATTGAACTCCAGCCACATCGGCGCAGCGCAGCAGGTGGCGACGATCCGCCGCGTGCCGGCGTGCGAGGTCAGGCGGAATGCGGCAAGGCGGTCTTCGCCGTGCAGAACACGGACGCGATCCTTGCGTTGCAGCACGAAGCGTGTGCCACCATTTTCCTCCTGCACGGGCGGATGAGGCGCGAGGCGTATGGCAGCATTGCGGCAAGAAGTGCAATGACACTCGGCGGCCAGGATCGGCGGGCCATCGAGGGCAATTGCGACCGTGCCACAGGTGCAGGCGATCTTGGTCATGCAGGCTCGCCTTCGAAGGCGGCGCGTATGGTCGCGATGTCGATCTTTTTCATGCGCATCATCGCGGCATGGGCCCGGCCCGCCGCTTCGCGGTCGGGGTCGCCCAGCATATCGGTGAGCGCCGTCGGCACGATCTGCCAGTGGACGCCGAAGCGGTCGGAAAGCCAGCCGCATGGCCCCTCGTTGCCACCTTCAGAGAGGGCGTCCCAAAGGCGATCTGTTTCGGCCTGATCCAGCGTGGCAACGGAAATCGAGCGGTCGGGCCGCGCCTCGAAGTTCGCATTTCCGTCCATCAGCGTATAAGGGGTGCCCATGCAGGTCCAAAGCACAAGGGACTTGTTCGGCCCGATTGGCTGGACG
>JBBRVJ010000299.1:0-3074 GCA_038246975.1 Rhodobacterales bacterium
CGCATCAGCGGCGCTCGTGGTGGTTGCGCATAGCCGGGTCACCGGTAATTTTGTATCCGCCCGCGACCCTGATGAATATCAGCGGCTCAAGGCAACGGCTGCCTCTGTTCTGGCGGTTGAGGAACTGGACGGCAAGACGTTCAAGACGCTGGCGGCTTCGCGGATGCGTTGACGTCACGACGCTGTCCATGCGCTGATGGATCGATCCTTGTCGCTCCGTGTTCAGTTATTGGGCAGATCAGGTGCCGTAACCCCGTCGCCGAGCCAGTTTGCGCGCTTCCTGCCCCACAGGGGCTTCAGCGCACAATAACGGGCAGCCGACCACCCTCACCAAGCTCTGCCAGCCGCTCAAGCGCCAAGTGCCGCTATCCTCTCCCGCGAGGGAAAGTGAACCGTCTGCTACCGACCAGACCCAGTCGTTTAGATTAGCCAAAGTGAGCGTCTGGTTCCGCCAAAAGCCGCCACGCTGCTTTTGGGATCGCCCATCGGCGCCACTCATGACCGGTGATGATTGGTTAGCTGCCGTCCCGCCGCCATGCGCCAGCCTTGGCCTGAGGCGAATAACCGGGACTTCCTGCGCCCGACAATGCTCGCGCTTTAGCCCATTGCCCCAGCTGAAGGCTGATTCGGGCACATCAAGGTGACTGTGCCAGCGTCAAAGTCATAGGTAAGCGACGCGCAATGGCCGATCGTATCCATCCCGATGTAGAGCCGCTGGGCCGGGACCTTGCGCTTGCTGTGGCCCGTGACCACAATCTCGTCGAGATCCTGGTCAGGGATGGTCCCTTCGGGAATGCCTTGAGCATTGCCCATGTCCGAGACGCGAACTGCAATATTGCGTATCTCCAACGCGCCCAGCATCAAGGGACGATCGAGGTCCAGGCGGCGGATGGGACGCGATATCTCATAAAGGATCGGCGCTTCGCGGGCATCTCCATTGAACCGCCCGCCATTCGCATCGGCGATCCATCGCCCGCCGGTTGCAGTCACCACGCTTTCTGCCCGAGCCAGGCTGAATGCGACGTAGACCGGCTTGCCACCCACGTCGATCTTCATGCCCGTCTGGCTGAGGCCCATATCTCTGTCGAGGGGGAAGGTAATTGCTTGATCGCCCGCCTGCGGGTCCCGCAGAACGAATATGGTGCGCCGGAACGGGAATGTTGCAGGGCCTGCAACGCCGTCGGCGCCGTCGGCCACTTGCCGATCGCTGAACGCCGTGCGGCTTTTGAAGGACGTGTTTCCTGCACGGTACTTCACATTATCCGTCCGTAAGGCAATCTTCACCGGTCCGATGAGATACAGGTAACGGACCATACTGGGCTTCAGTCCGATCCTCTCTGCCACATCGGCATTCACAGTCGGAACGGAAACGGCATCCGGTGCCAGGCGAAAGCGCACATGCTGATCGTTGATTATCATTGCAATGGTATCGCCCACACGGACACTAAGATCGGCCGGCGACGCATCGGAGGGCTGTGCCGCCGCTTGACCGGCGTAGAGCGCGAGCGCGCCCGCGAGGATTGATGCACGCCACTGCATAAAGCGAACTCTCCGATAGAAAATGACACAAGACTGGTCCCGTGCTGAATTATGAATGAACCCATAGCATAGTTCGACAATGGCTTGCCTATTTCCGCAAGGGGTCGACGGAAAAATTCCGGTTATGGCGGAATCGATGCGATAGCTGCCTGACCGGTCTGGGGCGCTCGCCGATCCGTCGTGGACGACCATTTGTGGGCGGGAAGGAGAATGGCGGCTTTCCCCTTCTGCGCTGCAGGACCGGTCTGTTTCATCCTGAACTTGGGCCACCGGAAATCCCACTTAAATTATAAACTCTACATATATAGATTGGCGTCATTCCAAGACGCCCTAACATCTCCAAACAAACGCGAACTGTTTTGCTGGCGCTCCTCGAACGGCCCCAGGATTGGCGCTACGGCTATGAATTGATGGAGATCACCGGCATTGCCTCGGGCACGCTGTATCCGATGCTGATCCGGCTGTGTGATCAAGGCAACCTTGAAGCCCAATGGGTTCCTGCGCCGCGCGAGGGACGGCCGCCGCGCCACGCCTATCGCCTGACCCCATCGGGCTTGGCACTCGCCCGCACCATTACGCTCAACAATGTGCCCGAAGCCAACCTTGGAAAGGGATTTGCACTATGATTCGGAGGCGGAAACCACAGCCGCAGGGCTTTTTCGCACTCGCTTTCAAGATTGCGCCTCAGGAGAGGAGAGCTTGGTTCGAGGCGATGGCCGCTGAACTTGATCACGTCCCCCAAATCCAAGCGGTGGCAATTTGCTGTCGGTTGTCTCCTCGTCGCAGTCCTAGAGCGATTGGCTTCCCCACAATTCGTTAATGCGGCTGCACGCAGCCTGTTGGTCGGCGGGGCAGTGGTCTGGGCAGCTTTGAACATCCGCTTCGTCGCGTCGTTCGTATCCGGGCCGTCCACGGTGCCCTGCATCCGGTCGTCACCGATGGTGGCGCTATAGTGAGACACCCGGCCATCGCTATCGACAGCATCGAACGCGATAGCGCTGCGCGTTACCTGACCAGACAGTCGATCGCCGTCGAGATTACCCGCGATTTGGTCGTTTCGGCGTTCCACCGTCAGCGTCGAAAATGCCGGATTTCCCCATAGATCGGTACGAACGATCCACGTTTCCTCCGCTAGAAGGGGAGAGGCAATCGACAGCGCAAGCGCTAGGATCACATGGCGTGTCCTGATTGGCCGTCCAAGACACATCGATCGTCGAGCCCATTATACCGCCACAGCAACCGTGGCTGTGAACGGTTTCCGCCTCTGTCAATAGAAGGATGTGCGTCCGACCCGGGTCGATTCCTGCCGACGCTCCATGGGTGTCACAACCGAACGGTTTTGACACGTTGGATGGCAGCTTTGCTGGCCTTCGTGCCCGAAGGCCGTCTGTCGCCTTCCCACCACTTTTGGACGCCTGCCGTGACCACCTCACTGCGCCGCCGCCCTCCCCCTTCCTGACCGTCGGCTGACGCAGCCATTCATTGGCTATTCAATACGTCAGCGTTATGCACTGTCCGCAATGATGCTTCGCCCC
>JBBRVJ010000300.1:0-3070 GCA_038246975.1 Rhodobacterales bacterium
CCGTGCACGCCTCACCCGACAGGCTTCTTTCGGGTCTTGTCGAAGGGACGGTCCCAGAGACAGGAAACAGGAGCTACAAAATGCAGAACATCGTCATCCTCGCCGGCAACATCGGTCAAAAGCCTGAGGTCCGCAGCACCCAAAGCGGCACCAAGATCACCAACTTCACCCTCGCCACCTCGCGCCCCCGCCTTGTCGAAGGTCGCGTGCTGCGCGACGAGAACGGCTACCGGGTCATGGACACCGAATGGCACCGCATCACCTGCTTCAACGGTCTCGGCAAGTCGATCGCCGAGCACTGCCAAAAGGGCATGAAGGTCCTCGTCCACGGCCGCATCCACTATACCAAGTGGACCGACGCCGCCGGCACCGACCGCTACGGCTGCGAGATCATCGCCGAGAAGGTCGACTTCCTGAGCCGCCCGAAGTCGGCCGAGACTGAAAACCCTGAGTTGGTCGACCGCGACGACGAGATCCCGTTCTGAAAAGAACGGGGCCTCCCCAAGGCCCGGCGGGGAAACCCACCGGGTCCAGTCGCCAGGGCGTCCGCCGGAAATCCCCCCCGCATCTGCATTCCCGGCTGTCCGACAAGGAATCAGCCTGCTAGAATCTGATTAATCGTATCCCGGGTGGCCATGTCCGTCTCATCTGATCAGTTCGAAGTCTTCCCGCGCCTGCTGCACCTGCGGCGGATTGATCCGGCGCAGAACATGCGCCGGTTCTACCGGATGGCGATCCAGAACGACCTGTTCGGCAAAGCCAGTCTGGTGCGGGAATGGGGGCGCATTGGATCGCGCGGCCAGATGATGATTGAGACTCATCCCGACGAAGGGCAGGCTGTTAACGCCCTGATGAAACTCGCCCGGGCCAAGCAGCGGAAAGGATATGCGCTGTGACCTGGCATACGGACGAAGAGCTTGATCGCCTGGATGCGGCCTTCATGGAATTGCCAGAAGACAACGACCCGATGATCCTGACCGAGTTCGATGGGTTTTGCGCCGGGCTGATCATCTGCCCCGAAATGATTGCGCCATCGGTTTGGCTACCCGAGGTCTGGGGGCCGGGCGGAGCGCCGGAATTCAAAGACCTGTCAGAGATGCAGGCGGTGCTTGATCTGATCATGGCGCACTACAACCGTGTGGCAGGCCTGCTGATGATGCAGGGGGAATATTATCCAGTGATGGATGAGGACCGGCGGAATGGCGACATCCTGTGGGAGTTCTGGATGATGGGCTTTGCGGCCGCGATGCGCCTGCGGCCCGAGGCTTGGGCCGCCATCGGTCGCAGCGGCAACGCCCGGGCGATCAAGGCGTTCAAGCAGATGGAGAACCTTGCTGACATCGCGGTAGGGTTTTCGGAAGGAAAGCGCCCAAAGGCGGGCAAGCTGATAAAGCAGGCCCCGAACCTGATCCCCGCCCTTGTCGAAGACTTGAACCACTTTGCCAAATCGCAGCCGCTTGGACCGCCGTCCGGTTTCCCGCTGGCGGCCAACATGACCACAGCACCCGTTTCCGTTCCGAAGGTTGGGCGCAATGATCCATGTCCCTGCGGCTCGGGCAAGAAGTTCAAGAAATGCTGCGGGGCAGGAGGCCTGCCTGTGCACTAGCCCTCGGTCAGCTTGCCCACGACGTGGTAGGTTTTTGTCCGCCGCTTGTTGGGTGTGTACCAGACGGTCTTGCGTGCGCCGGTCTGGCTGAACTCATAGGTGACCCCGAGGATGGTCTCGCGGCTGTCGGGGTCGACCATCCATTCGACAGGCTTGCCCACATCGATCTCGGCTGAGCTTGCGACGCGGTCGAGGGTTGCGGTTTCTTGGTCAGTCATGTCTCAATTCCCTCGTTCATCATTTGAATTTTTGCCTTGGCCAGAGCCTCGTCAAAGGCGTCGTAGAACCGCGCGCGGTAGGCCGGACCCATGACCCGCGCCAAACCGAGCACGCCGAGCGGGTCGTGCTTTGCTGCGAGGGCTGCTGCGAACTTCGGCTGCAGGGTCAGCGTCACGCTGGTCGAATGCTTGCCCCGCGTTCCGCGGGTCTCATCGACATCCGGCATTCCACCGCGTTCCCAAGCGTCGAAGACTTCTTCGCGCAAGCCTTGGGCAACGCGCCGGATCAGAAACTGAACCGAACACCGCGCGACATCTGCCCATGCTTCTGCGTGCGCGGCCTGCCAGGTCGTCAGGGATAGGGCGACATAGACCACCTGGCCCCGCGTCGCCGAACTCATGGTGACTCTGTCCACCTTGGTTGGCTTGGGCTGTGCGACAGGGGGCCGGGTTGCCACTTTCTGACTCTCGGCATTCTCCTCAACTTTGTGGGCGTCATCTGGTCGGTCGTTGCTGTCTTGCAATGGGGCGGCGGCCACGATCGGGGCGACAGCTGATCCCACTGGTGCAGCTGCTGCCGCTGCGACAATTGCGCCCACCGTGTCGGCTTCGCCGACCTTCGGTGCCGCCACCGTCCCGCCAAACCCAAGCTTGGCCGAAAACCCTGCGTCCTGCCGAATAATCCGCATCATGTCTTTGCGCTGCGCCATTATGCGATCTCCAACGGAGCAAGGATCAGCTGGTCGATTTCATCCAAGAGTACCCCTGCCTCCTTCACGGCATTCTGGATGTGCGCGGCAAGCGCCCGGTTGGGTGTCTTGTCTGCAATCACCCCAAGGAGGCCTTCCTTGTCCATCCGAATGTAGGCGCTGCGGTTGCCGAGATAGGCTTCAAGGGCGGGCAGGGATCTGAACAATTCCTCTGCTACCGCGCGCTCCGTCTCGGATACGCGCATTGGCACCCGGCTTAACGACACAGAAAATCCCGCAAGCTCGTCTGGCTTTTCCACCCGGCCGCGCAGCTTGAGGTACCAACTGGCGGTTTCCAGCGTCTCGCTCAGATCGCCCCGTGACAACATCATCGGACAAATGATCCGGTGCGCCGCGACGGCCAGAACGTCCTGCGCTTCCGACCCGCCGCCGAAGGTATCGATCAGGATCAGATGGTCCTGGTCCTGTTGTTCGTAAATCTGCCCGATGGCCTCAGCCACGCGGTGGGCATCCAGCGTGTGGATCACTTCGACGAG
>JBBRVJ010000301.1:0-3044 GCA_038246975.1 Rhodobacterales bacterium
AGCCGAAGCGGCGGCCGTCCAGTTCCAGAACATGGGTGATCGCCTTGCCGGAATAGGGACAGGCGGTGTTTTCGGACTGGGTGCCCTCGACTGCGCGGGCAGGCAAGGGCGTGGGGCCGGGCCATGGGCGGGTGGGCCAGTCGCGGCGGTAAATCTCTTGGTCCGCACCGTCGATCTGGCCCATGGCGCGCCAACGACGGAAGGATGGATGCGCGAGGTGCGCCTGCACATAGGCCATGCCTTGCGGGCTGACCGGCAAGTTGTGGCCTGCGATCCGCGCCGCGACGGGGGCGAAGAAGGCATCGGCAGCCGTGTAAGGTCCGCAGAGCCACGGGCCGCCGGATTGGGTCAGGGCCCAGGTCCAGATGACCTGCAGCCGGTCAAGATCGGCCAGCACCGCCGGGGTCGGGCTGCAATCGGTGTAGCTGACGCGCAGGTTCATTGCGCAATGGCTGCGCAGGGCGCCGAAGCCTGCGTGCATCTCTGCCGCCAGCACGCGGGCTGTGGCGCGCAGGGCGGGGTCAGTCGGCCAGAGTCCTGCTTGGGGGTGGCGTGAGGCCAGTTCCTCGGCCATCGCGATGGTTTCGGGCACGATGCTGCCGTCGGGCGTGCGCATGGTGGGGGCGGTTCTGCCGGGGACGAAGTCCGTGAGAAGGTTGGAGAGTTCATCGGTGTAAAGCCGGGCGAGGTGGGTTTTGACCGGGATGCCGAAAGCGTCGAACAGCAGCCAGCCACGCAGCGACCAACTGGAGTAGGCCCGGTCGCCGATCACGAGGTCATACATGAGCAATGGTCCTTCGAGCTTTGGGTGGGTTGAGCCGCCGGGTGTTTCACACCCGCGCGCATCCATTGGGGTTTGAGCCAATGCCGCCCCGATCGCTGCACCGTTAGGATATTTGGGCCAGGTAGAAAGGGGACAAGAACAGGGTGCGCTGGGCAGGGCGTTCACGCAAACTCGGATTTGTGGCGTCGTCCATCACGCAAGGTGATTGATGGCATGGGTTTGCCAGCGGCGACCGTCATGCGACAGCTCGGTGACCGACAGATTGTCGATCCGGTGGGCGAAGGCCTGCACTGTCGTGAGGCCCTCGGCCCGTTGCAGGGCGGCGAGGATCGCGCCGAAATGGGCGACGAGGATGATGTCATGATTGGGGTGGGACTTTAGCAGGCGGTCGATGGCGGGGTCGATCCGTGACTGCAGATCGTGCCAGCTTTCGCCGCCGGGCGGGCGGATGTCTCCGGGGGTTTCCCAGTAGGCGCGGATGTGGTCAGGGGTTTCGGCCTCGATCTCGGCGAAGGGACGCATCTCCCATGCACCGAAATGTATCTCGCGCAAACCGGGGTCTGGGGGCAGGCGGAGGCGGGTTTGGGCAATGGCATCGGCGGTTGCGGTGGCGCGGACCAGGTCGGACGACAGCAGGACTGCCCGCGCAGGAAGGTGCGCCGACAGGCGGGCAATCGCGGCGGTGTCGGACAGATCGGCGGCAAGGTCGGTCCAGCCGACCATCGCCTTGGCGTGGGTAGGGCCATGGCGAACCCAGAAGAACCGTGTCATTTCAGCGTCATCGGCAGGCCCGCGATCACCGCGATGACCCGCGTGGCCTGAGCCGCCAGCGCCTGATTGAGCCGCCCTTGCGCATCGGTAAACCGGCGGGCCAGCGCATTGTCGGGCACGACGGACCAGCCGACTTCGTTGCTGACCACGATCACCGGGGCGCGGCACCGGGCGATGGCCGCCAGCAGCGCGGTGGTTTCTGCTGCCAGATCGTGATCCGCAAGCAGGTGGTTGGTCAGCCACAGGGTAGCGCAGTCGATCAGCACCACCTCGCCGTCGCGCGCACAGTCCAGCGCGCTGCACAGGTCCAGCGGGGCCTCGACGAGCGTCCAGTCGGTGCCCCGGTCCGCCTTGTGCTGCGCAATTCGGGCGGTCATCTCTGCGTCCCACGCCTCTGCCGTGGCGATGTAGCGACGCGGCAGGCCCGACAGCCGCGCCAGATGTTCGGCCTGTCTGGATTTGCCCGATCTTGCCCCGCCGATCACAAGAATCATTTCAGTGCTGTCTGGTGATCCGGTCACGATGTTCCTGCGTAATCTTTGTAACCCCGGGTAGTTGGGGCCAGTGGAGATGTTGGCAATGGCAATTGATGGCTATAACGACCAAATCCTGTCGCGCCAAGCGCGTGCGGCGGAACTTCTGGATGCAGAGACCGAGCTGAGGCTGGCCTATGCGTGGCGCGATCAGCGCGACGAGGCGGCTTTGCATCGCTTGATCACCGCCTATATGCGGTTGGCGATTTCGATGGCATCGAAATTCCGGCGTTATGGCGCACCGATGAACGACCTGATTCAGGAGGCCAGTCTGGGCTTGATGAAGGCCGCCGACAAGTTCGACCCCGACCGGGGCGTGCGGTTTTCGACCTATGCCGTGTGGTGGATCAAGGCCAGCATTCAGGATTATGTGATGCGAAACTGGTCGATGGTGCGCACGGGTTCGACGTCGAGCCAGAAAAGCCTGTTCTTCAACCTGCGCCGCGTGCAGGCCAAGCTGGAGCGCGAGGCGGCAGCGCGGGGAGAGCGGCTGGACAGTCACCAGTTGCGCGAGTTGGTGGCCATCGAACTCGGCGTTCCGCGCGGCGATGTCGAGATGATGGAGGGGCGGTTGCTGTCGTCGGACCTGTCGCTCCATGCGCCGCAGGCCAGTGACGAGGACGGTCGCGAATGGATCGACGCGCTGGAGGACGAGGGTCCGCAGGCCGCCGAAGTGGTCGAGGACCGCCACGACAAAGCGCAGCTTCGTGAATGGCTTGTGTCGGCCTTGGGCAATCTGAACGCCCGCGAACGCTATATCGTGGCGCAGCGCAAACTGATCGACGAGCCGCGAACGCTGGAGGCGTTGGGGGCGGAAATGGGTCTGTCCAAGGAACGCATCCGCCAGTTGGAGGCCGCCGCCTTTGCCAAGTTGAAGCGCGGGCTTGAACAACGCTCGCCCGAGGTTCATCAACTGCTGGTATGAAGACGGTTCTTGCATGGCTGATCATGGTCGC
>JBBRVJ010000302.1:0-2960 GCA_038246975.1 Rhodobacterales bacterium
ACATAGGCGCTGTCGGTCACCACGATGACCTCGCTTTCGCGGGTCAGCGCCTCCAGCGCGGCAATCGCCGCCATCAACTCCATCCGGTTGTTGGTCGTCAGCTTTTCGCCGCCTGACAATTCACGCTCTTTGACCACCGCGCCCGCGTCGCGGGCCAAGAGCAGTGCACCCCATCCGCCGGGGCCGGGGTTGCCGGAACATGCGCCGTCGGTATAGGCGAAAATCTGGGTCATGCGGCGGCTTTCAGGAGAAGGCGGTAATGGCGAGGCAGGCCACGACCACGGCCGTCAGACCAGCCCGCAGCGGCAGCCACCACGGCGGGGTCAGGCCGTGCTGGTCGAACAGCCAGTCGATGCCCAGCAGGCCGATGAACCCGGCGGCAAGGTAGATGGCGGCGGACACCGGGCCGCCGCCAACGAACAGGAAGGCCCACAGGGCGGGGATGACGGACAGGGTGTAGTACAGGCCGATGTGGGCCTCGGCGCGGGTGGCGAACCCCCAGAGCGCGCCGGACATGAAGGCAAGGATCACGGTGCCGTAGGCCAGCCCGACGTAAGGGCCAAGGAAGCGTGGCCCCATCCAGCGCAGGCCGAAATCGGCGAGGGCGGGGAACAGTTCGGTGCCGACGCTCCACAGGAACGGCAGCAGGCCCAACAGGCCGAGGATCATCGGGACACGGGGGATAGGGGTCATACGGGTTCGCGGAGCACGCGGGGAACCTTGAATTCGATGTGTTCCTGCGCGGTTTCGACCAGTTCGACGGTGACGGCAAACCGGATGCGGAAGGCGTCGATCACTTCGTTCACCAGAACCTCGGGTGCCGATGCGCCTGCGGTCAGCCCAAGCGTGCGGATGCCTTGCAGCGCGCGCCAGTCGATGTCGGCGGCGCGCTGCACCAGTTGGGCATAGGGGCAGCCGGCGGTTCGGCCGACTTCGACCAGACGCATCGAGTTGCTGGAGTTGGGCGCGCCGATTACCAGCAGGGCGTCGATCTTGGGCGCGATCGCCTTGACCGCCATCTGGCGGTTGGTGGTGGCGTAACAGATGTCTTCATGCGCCGGAGCTTGAATCGCGGGAAAGCGGGCAAGCAGGGCGGCGGCGATGCCTGCGGTGTCGTCGACCGACAGGGTGGTCTGCGTGATGTAGGCCAGTTTGGCGGGGTCGCGGACCGTCAGGGTGGCGACGTCGGCCTCGGTTTCGACCAGCAGCACCTCTCCCGGCGGCAGCTGGCCCATGGTGCCGATGGTTTCAGGGTGCCCGGCGTGGCCGATCATCACCAGTTGCAGGCCGTTTTCGTGATGGCGGGCGGCTTCGTTATGGACCTTGGTGACCAGCGGGCAGGTGGCATCCACCGCGATCATCTGGCGGGCTTGCGCCTCGGCGGGAACGGATTTGGGCACGCCGTGGGCGGAAAATATCACGGGGCGGTCGGGGGGGCAGTCGGAAAGTTCTTCGACGAACACTGCGCCCTGATCGCGCAGGGCGTCGACCACGAATTTGTTGTGGACGATCTCATGGCGCACGTAAACCGGCGCGCCCCATTTTTGCAGGGCGAGTTCCACGATCTTGATGGCGCGGTCGACGCCGGCGCAAAAACCGCGCGGTGCGGCAAGATACAGGGTCAGGGGGGGCAGGGTCATGCGGAGCCTCGGCGTTTTGCCAGTGGTAAGCCGGGGCTTCGGTCAGGTCCAGCCTTTCCCTTGCCAAGAGTGGCCCGGGGCGGTCGCCCGCCCCGGTCCGGGGGTCATTTCACTTCGGCAGACACGTCTTCGATCCGGTCCATCGGGCGCGGGTCGCGCGGCGGGCGGCCGATGACTTCGCGCAACTCGTCCAGTTCGATGAAGTTGTCGGCCTGACGGCGCAACTCGTCTGCGATCATCGGCGGCTGGCTGCGGATGGTTGACACCACCGACACCCGGACCCCCTGACGTTGCAGGCTTTCCACCAGTGGACGGAAGTCGCCATCGCCCGAGAACAGCACGATATGGTCGACGCGCGGCGCAAGCTCCATCGCATCGACCGTCAGTTCGATGTCCATGTTGCCTTTGACTTTGCGGCGGCCCTGGCTGTCGGTGTATTCCTTGGCCGGTTTGGTGACCATGGTGAAGCCGTTGTAATGCAGCCAGTCGACCAGCGGGCGGATCGGCGAGTAATCGTCGTTTTCCAGCAGCGCCGTATAGTAGAACGCCCGCAGCAGTTTGCCCCGGCGCATGAATTCCTGCCGGAGCAGTTTATAGTCAATGTCGAACCCGAGAGCTTTGGCTGCCGCGTAAAGGTTAGACCCGTCTATGAACAGCGCGAGCCGTTCGTCCTTGTAAAACATCCATTTGTCCCCTCAAAAAGGTCTCGGCACTCGAATTCCTGTGGCTGGCCTACGTGCTGTAGAAAAATCCGACTGTGAGCACACTAGAATATCAGTGTGATCACCGCTGATTCAAGACGATAACGCAGAAAGAATACCATTGACACAAAACTGTGCAAAGCTCGTTTTGATCGCGGCAGGTGCGAATCTTGAGTGGGGTGGTCAAGGTCCGGATGCGACCCTTCATGCCGCATTCAAGACGCTGGAAGAGCGCGGTCTGACGATTCTGGCGGTCAGCCGGTTGTACCGCACACCATGCTTTCCCCCAGGTGCGGGGCCGGACTATGTGAACGCGGCGCTGTGCGTGACGCCACGTCAGGGGGTGGACCCCGAGGGTCTGTTAGCGATTCTGCATGGGGTGGAGGCGGAGTTCGGGCGCGAACGGGTGCGGCGCTGGGGGCAGCGGACGCTGGACCTTGATCTGCTGGCGATTGGCGATTCGGTGCTGCCGGATGGTGCGGTGCAGGACCGGTGGCGCAGGTTGCCGGTCGCGGATCAGGCGCGTGTCACGCCGGACCGGCTGATCCTGCCGCATCCGCGGTTGCAGGACCGGGCGTTTGTTCTGGTACCTTTGGCCGACATTGCGCCGGACTGGCTG
>JBBRVJ010000303.1:0-2938 GCA_038246975.1 Rhodobacterales bacterium
GATGGCGTCGTCCCAGCCGATGGTCTGTACCTCGACCCGCAGGCCCAGCTCGCGACAGGCGGCCTGCAGCAGATCATGGGCCAGGCCCTGCCAGCGGCCATCGGCACGGAATTCGAAGGGCGGCGAGTTGTCGCCCATTTGAATGCGGATCACGGGATGCGCGGCGATCCAGGCCCGATCTTCGGCTGACAGTGTCAGACCTTCGGCCGGCCAGCACGGCACGGCCGCCAGCCAGAGCAGCACGCTCACCATCACTGATACAACATATCTGGCGGTCGGCACGTCGCCAGGATACCACAGAGCGCCAATCAAGGCAATATTGAGGCCATCCCGCCTAGGGGCGAAGGGTTGGCAGAGGTCCGACGCCAGGTCCAGCCGCGCCAGTGCTGGCTTTGCGCCACGGCCAGCGCGCTGATCCGCGCGGCCGCCTCCCCGGCACGCCGCGCCTGATTACCATCGTTTCCATAGTCTCGCAGCTGCTCCAGTGCGGGCAGGCAACCCATTCCTAGCTCCTCTAAATACGCCAGGTCCAGAGGAGCACCTCGGCGGTACGAAGCTCAGCGCAGTGCCGGACATTGCGTGCCGCGATCACTTCAATGCCGGTTGCGTCATAGGGTGCCTGGCCCTTGATCCCGATCCGGATCCCGACGACGACAACGGCCGGCCAACATGTCCCTAACCACCGCCTTCCACCGTGCCTTACTGCGCCAGCGATTTCGCCTGGGTGGAGTAGTAGCCTTCGGCGTGCTTTTTGAGGAACGCCTCCACCATCTTGGTGTAGCGCATTTCTTTGCGTCCAGCAGGCGGTACGGCAAGTAACTTTTGATACTCCCTGCCGACCTCATACCCGGGGTCCTTCTTGAGCGTCCCGGCCCGCTCCTGGTAGGACTTGGCATCATCGACACCCTTGTACGCATCCGCCAGAGCATCCGCCAGACGCCATGCCCCATAGATATCACCGTCGGTAACCAGCTTGTCGAGGGCGGCGTCCTGCTCGGTTTTCCAGGCCGCAATGTGCTCGCTGCTCGCCTTGGCCGCTTCGGAGGTGAGCTTGGCCAACGTCTTCACGGCACTGCCAACCTTTCCGGCACTGGCCTGCTGTTCGAGGGCTGCAACCTTGGCATCCGCAGACGGCTTTGCGAAGCGAGGCGTCGGCGGCCATGACGGCTTGACCTTGACCAGCAAGTCGGTGATCGTCTTCTCCTGAAGCAAACCGGGGTGCCCACTCCAAGCAATCTTGCCGTCAGGATCGAGGATGAAGACGTGGGGGATGCCCGTCACTCCCCAGGATTTCCCGATCTCATCCCCGATGGTGATCAGGTAGGGGATGGGGGCGCTCTTCACGAACTCCTCAAGCCCCTGACTGCTCTCGTCGGTGTGACCGATGATCACCAGGCCCTGGCTGGCGTACTTCTCGTGCAACTCCCTGATGTGCGGAATGACGGCCTTGCACGGCCCACACCAGGTGGCCCAGAAGTCGATCAAAACCACCTTGCCGAGGAAGGACTCGAGCTTGACCGGCCCCTTGCCGGCAGGGTTGTTGATCGTGCGCTTGACGACGAGGTTGGGTGGGAAGCTGCCCACAGCGGCTTCGCCAGCCACGAGTGTGAAACCAAGGCAGACGAGGACGAGTAGGCGCATAAATGCTCCAAAGGGCAGTGGGAGATGGCTTCTATCACAGAAATGTATCTTGGACAACCAACGAACATCTTTTTCCACTTTCGACGGCCAATACCTCCCGACTGGATGCCCGGGCGCGGCGCCTCCAATAGTTCACGCCGGCCACGCGTCGGTCAGTCCGTAGCCTTTGTCCCGCAGGGTCAGGATCGCCTCGACTCCGGGGCGCACCGCGTGGAAGGCGGCGCGCAGCACTTTCACTTGGCTGTCCACCGCTCGATCGCTGGCGGCGCCGGGATCATCCCAGGCCAGATCAAGCAGGCGGCTGCGGCTGAGGATGCGGCCCGGATGGTGCGCCAGCACCTCAAGCAGGCGGTATTGCTGCGGGGACAGGTCCAGCACCTGGTCGAAATACACCGCCCGCCGGCGTTCCGGATCAAGCGTCAGCGGCCCAGCCAAGGGGGCGCGGACCTCGGCGCTGCGACGCAGGATCGCCCGCACCCGCGCGCTGACTTCACGCGGACTGAAGGGTTTTGCAACATAGTCGTCAGCGCCCAGTTCCAGGCCGACGACCCGATCGATCTCGCTGCTGCGGGCACTGAGGAACAGCATCGGTACGGTGCTGTGACGACGCAACTCACGGAAAAAACGAACCCTGAACCATCAGGCAGCCCGACCTCCAGCGCCACCAGGGCGATCGGCTGAGCCAGTTCCAACCGTGCGTGGGCCAGGGTGCTGGCCAAGACGACGGTGAATCCTTCGGTGGCCAGGGCGTACTGCAGGCTGCTGGCGATGGCCGGCTCATACTCGACCACCAGGATCGTGGGCATGGCGCGGACCAATGTAGGAAAAGCGTCAGAGAAAAGTGGTGCGCCCGCTGGGGCTCGAACCCAGGACCCACAGATTAAAAGTCTGTGTTGGCAGTCTTTGATGACAAGTGACGGAGATTGACAAACGTTGATAAAACAGCATGTTTGCGACTCTCCGGGCTTGGTTGAGGCGGTCTGACAGTGACCGGATTTGACCAAAACCAGAGCCCGGCCAGAGCCCGGATTTGACCAAAACCAGAGCCCGGCCCCTGGGCGCGAGTGAGGCCCCATGACCAAGTCAACCAGTTTCAGCTTCACCGACCTGCGCATCAGCAACGTGGAGCCCCCACTGACCGGGCGCTTGGTCGTTAGCGATGATGACGTGTCGGGGCTGGTGTGCCGCATTTCGGCAGCGGGCGACCGGGCCCACTGGCTTCGTAAGTGGGCTGACGGCAAAATGCGGTGGATTCGCATCGGATCGCACCCTGAGACAACGGTGAGGGCAGCACGCC
>JBBRVJ010000304.1:0-2810 GCA_038246975.1 Rhodobacterales bacterium
CTCGACGTGCGCCGTCAACGGTCGTGGTGGGAAAAGCTGATCGGCCGCGCTGCCCCCTTCGCCAACTTCGTCGCCCGGTTTGAAACCGTGCAGGGCCAGATCGACAAGGTCACCGAAAACCTGCTGATGCACGAACATACGCTGCTGAAAGACATCAAGTCGCTGGACATGCTGTACGACAAGACGCTGCGGTTCTACGACGAACTTGCGCTTTATATCTCGGCGGGCGAAGCCAAGCTGAAAGACGTCGACAACGTCGATATCCCCGCCAAAGAGGCCGAAGTCGCGGCAGCCCCCGAGAACGATCAGGTCAAGATCGCCCAGCAACTGCGCGACATGCGTGCCGCGCGCGACGATCTGGAACGCCGCATCTATGACCTGAAACTGACGCGGCAGGTGACGATGCAGTCGCTGCCCTCGATCCGTCTGGTACAGGAAAACGACAAATCGCTGGTCACCAAGATCAACTCTACCCTGATGAACACCGTGCCGCTGTGGGAAACCCAACTGGCGCAGGCGGTGACGATCCAGCGCAGCAAGGAGGCGGCAGAGGCTGTGCGCTCGGCCAATGACCTGACCAACGAACTCTTGACCGCCAATGCCGAAAACCTGCAACAGGCCAACCGCGTGGTGCGCACCGAAATGGAACGCGGCGTGTTCGACATCGAGGCGGTCAAGAAAGCCAACGCCACGCTGATCGCCACGATCAACGAAAGCCTTGCCATCGCCGACGAGGGCAAGGCCCGCCGCGCCAGCGCCGAGGTCGAACTGATCAAGATGGAGCATGAATTGCGCGACGCGCTGTCCTCGGCATCGGCCCGCAAGACCGGCCTCGGTGCGGCCACCGGCGAGGCGTTGCAGGGTTGATGATCCGCCACGCCGTCCAGCGTGTGTCAAAAACCGCCGCGACTGTTGTGGTCGCGGCGCTGGGACTGGCCGCCTGCGATGTCGGCCTGCCACAAACTGCACCGCGCCCGCCGATCATCGCCGACCCATCGCCCCCCGCCGTCGCCCTGCCGCAAAGTGCGGCCAGTGCGGCGGCGCAGGCCTATTATGCGCAGGTCCAGCAAGCCCTTCTGTCCCAGGGCCTGCTGCGCACCGACGGCGGCGGTGCCGATACGCCCTATAACGACCGGATGCTGGCCGAGAATTTCATCCGCATCGCCCTGTTCGACGAATATGCCCGCGACAGCAGCGGGGCCACGGTACAGCGCCAGACTGTCAGCCATCTGCGCCGCTGGACGACGCCGGTCCGCATCGGCCTGCGGTTCGGCGCGTCGGTGCCCGACGACAAACGCGCAACCGACCGCGCGCGTGTCGCATCCTACCTTGCGCGGCTTCAGGGCCTGACCGGCCACCCGATCCGTCTGGACGATGGCAACCCCAACTTCCTTGTCTACATCGTGAACGAAGACGAACGCCGCGCGCTGGGTCCCGCCCTGCGATCAGCCCTGCCCGGAATAGCATCGCCCGATGTGGCCGGCATGACCGACATGCCACGGTCCACCTACTGCCTCGTCTATGCGCAGTCCGACAGCAGCACCTCGGTCTACAGCGGCGCATTCGCTGTGATCCGCGCCGAACACCCCGACCTTCTGCGGCTGTCCTGCCTGCACGAGGAAATCGCCCAAGGCTTGGGCCTGCCCAACGACAGCCCCACCGCGCGGCCCTCGATCTTCAACGACGACGAGGAATTCGCCCTGTTGACCCGTCAGGACGAGGCGATGCTGCGCCTGCTCTATAACCCCGCCCTGCGCCCCGGCATGACCGAAGCCGAAGCGCGACCCATCATCTATTCCCTTGCCAGCCGTTTGATCGGTGGCGAAAGCTAGGCCCACCGCGCGTGGGTGAAGGAGTGCAACATGGTTTTCGATTTCCTGAAAGGCGAATTCGTCGACGTCATCACCTGGCTCGACGACACCCGCGACACGATGGTCTGGCGCTTTGAACGGCGCGGCAATGCGATCAAGATGGGGGCCAAGCTGACCGTGCGCGAAGGTCAGGCGGCGGTTTTCGTGCACGAGGGCGTGATGGCCGACGTGTTCGGCCCCGGCATGTACATGCTTGAAACCAACAACATGCCGATCATGACCACGCTGCAACACTGGGACCACGGGTTCGACAGCCCGTTCAAATCCGAGGTCTACTTCGTCAACACCACCCGCTTCAACGATCTGAAATGGGGCACCAAGAACCCGATCATGTGCCGCGACCCCGAGTTTGGCGCGGTCCGCCTCCGCGCGTTCGGCACCTATTCGATGCGCGTCGCGGACCCTCCGAAGTTCATGCAGGAAATCGTCGGCACCGACGGCGAATTCACCGCCGATGAAATCAGCCTGCAAATCCGCAACATCATGGTTCAGGAATTTTCGGTCACCATCGCCAAATCCGGCATCCCGGTGCTGGACATGGCGGCGAACACCGCCGATCTGGGCAAACTGATCGCCACGGCGATTGCGCCCAAGATCGCGGACTACGGCCTGTCGATCCCGGAATTCTATATCGAAAACATCAGTTTGCCCGAGGAAGTCGAAAAGGTTCTCGATAAACGCACCAGCATGGGCATCGCGGGCGACCTGAACCAATACATGAAGTTCAACGCAGCCGAGGCGATGGCAAACCCGGATTCGGGCGCCGGCGGCGCGATGACCGCCGGAATGGGGGCCGCCATGGGGATGAACATGGCCAACCAGATGGCGCAACCGGGTCCGTGGGGGGCCGTCCCCGCCCCCGCCGCACCGCCTCCGCCACCTCCGGCTGCCAAGGCGTGGCATGTTGCAACCAACGGGACGGCCTCGGGACCGTTCAGC
>JBBRVJ010000305.1:0-2777 GCA_038246975.1 Rhodobacterales bacterium
GCCATCAGATCGTGATAGGCCTGCCAGTAATCGCGATAGCGCGTGTCGGATTCCGGGTTCACGATTTCAAAATCGCGGTCGGGCCGGATCGGCAGACCCGCCCGTTCGCAACGGGTGGCGATGACGTCGGGGCGTCCGATCAGGATCGGCTTGTCGGTCGTCTCTTCAAGCATCGCGTTGGCGGCACGCAGCACGCGTTCATCCTCGCCTTCGGCAAAGATGATGCGGCGGTCGGACAAGCGGCTCGCCTCGAACACCGGCCGCATGATCAGGGCGGATTTGAAGACGCTGCCGTTCAGGTTCAGCCGGTACGCCTCCATATCGGCAATCGGGCGGGTGGCGACCCCGGTTTCCATCGCGGCCTGCGCCACGGCAGAGGCCACGACGCCGATCAGCCGGGGGTCGAAGGGCTTCGGGATCAGATAATCGGCCCCAAAGGTCAGCGTCTCGCCCCGGTAGGCCGCTGCCGCCTCGGCGCTGGTCGTGGCGCGGGCGAGGGCGGCTATCCCGTCGATGCAGGCCAGTTGCATGGCGTCGTTGATCTCGGTCGCCCCTACATCCAGCGCCCCGCGAAAGATGAAGGGAAAACACAGCACATTGTTGACCTGATTGGGAAAATCGCTGCGCCCGGTGGCGATGATCGCCCCCGGTGCGGCGGCGCGCACGGCGTCCGGCATGATTTCAGGGGTGGGGTTGGCAAGGGCAAAGACAATTGGGCGCGGGGCCATGATCGCGACCATGGCGGGGGTCAGAACACCCGGACCCGACAGGCCGAGGAACAGATCGGCATCCACGATCACATCGGCCAGTGTCGCGGGCGTTGTGCCTTGCGCGTAAGCCGCCTTTTGCGGCGTCATCTGCGCCGTGCGCCCGTTGTAAACGAGGCCTTCAAGGTCGCAAAGCCAGACATTCTCGCGTTTTACCCCCAGTTTCAGCAGCATGTTCAGGCACGCAATCCCCGCCGCCCCGCCACCGGTGGATACCAGCTTGATCTGGTCGAACGTCTTGCCCGTCACATGCAGCGCATTGGTCGCCGCCGCACCGACGACAATCGCCGTGCCATGCTGATCGTCGTGAAACACCGGAATCTTCATTCGTTCGCGGCACAGTTGCTCGACGATGAAACAGTCAGGTGCCTTGATATCTTCCAGATTGATCGCGCCAAACGTCGGCTCCAGCGCGCAGACCAGTTCGGCCAGCTTCACAGGGTCCGACTCGTTCAGTTCGATGTCGAAACAGTCGATGTTGGCGAATTTCTTGAACAGAACCGCCTTGCCTTCCATGACGGGCTTGGACGCCAGCGCGCCGATGTTGCCAAGGCCCAGCACGGCGGTGCCATTCGTGACCACCCCCACAAGGTTCCCGCGTGCGGTATAACGGCGCGCGCTGGTCGGGTCGGCCTTGATTTCCAGACAGGCCTCGGCCACGCCGGGGGAATACGCAAGGCTGAGGTCACGCCCGTTGGCCAAGGGCTTGGTCGCCCTGATTTCCAGCTTTCCGGGCTTGGGAAACTCGTGATAATCCAGCGCGCTTTGCTTGGCGCTGTCGTGCCGTGCCTCGTCCAATTTAGCCTCCCGAAAGATGGTTTAGCCTTAAACCAGTTTCTGCCGTCTGCAAAAGCAGGCTCTGCGCCCTGCTTGCAATCGGCGCGTCCCGGCGGCACTGTTGCGCGAAACCGGAGACAAAGCCATGACGGAATCCCGCGCCGAGATGCGCCTGCCCACACGCGAATTGCGCGACGACCTGCCGTTCTTCACCAAAGTGCTGAAAATGCGGCTGGACACGATTTATCCCGCCGACAACCCCGAGGTTGCGGTGTTGTCGGGCCACGGGTTGCGGATCCGTCTGCAAAAGGACGCGCCCGAGGCCCCCGGTACCCTGCGCATCCTGACCGATGACCCCGATGGCTTTGCGGACGGGCAGCGCAGCCTGACTGCGCCGAACGGCACCCGCGTCGAAATCGACGAACTGAACCCTCCGATGATCCTGCCGCCGACCGAACATGCCTTTGTCGTCCGACGTCTCGCCGATCAGGCGCCTTGGGTGATCGGGCGTGCGGGGATGCACTACCGCGATCTGGTGCCGTCACGGCTGGGCGGGGCGATCATCGCGTCGCATATCCGGATTCCGGACGGAGGCCCGGTGCCCGACATGGTGCATTTCCACCAGGTGGGCTTTCAGTTGATCTTCTGCATCAAGGGCTGGGTCGATGTGGTCTACGAGGATCAGGGCGACCCTATCCGCCTGACGGCGGGCGATTGCTTCATCCAGCCTCCCGGGATCAGGCACCGCGTGCTGCATGCCAGCGACGGGATCGAGGTGATCGAAATCGGCGTGCCTGCCGACCATGTGACCCAGATCGACCACGAGATGACGCTGCCCACTCCGCACATGCGGCCAGACCGGGAATGGCAGGGGCAGAGGTTCGTCTACAACCAAGGCGCCAAGTCCCCCTTCGCCCCGTTCCGCATTCCGGGTTTTGAGGCGCGCGACACCACGATCAACGTACATACCCAAGGCGTCGCCTCGGTCATGGTCGCCCGCCCTATGGGTCCGGCCCCCTGGACCAAACACGCCGGCGACATCCTGTTCACCTTCGTGATGTCAGGCGAATTGACGTTGGAGGGAGAAGGCAAAGCCCCGTATCGGCTTTCCACTGGCGATGCCTTCGTGATCCCGCCCGGTCTTGCCACCCGCTATGCCGATGCCACCCCGGACCTTGAACTGCTGGAGGTGTCCCTGCCCGGCAATCCCCTTACTACTCTCTTCTGACTTCA
>JBBRVJ010000306.1:0-2710 GCA_038246975.1 Rhodobacterales bacterium
CAGCATGCTGTCGATCTGCCTCCTTAGTTCGCGAACGCCCCAGCCTTCTTTGAGGGTTTGCACCTCGTAAAATGCCCGCTTCAGCGGTTGATCCAGCTTGGCCAGCTCGATCAGGTGCGACCAGGACACCCCCTGCACGAGGCGGCCAACAAAGTCTGGATCGCGCCACGGCAGATCGCTGGGCGATAAACGGCTTCTCAGGGCTGCGAATACGGCAAGCTCTTGTCCAGCAATCAGTTGAAATTCGGCAGACACTGTCTGCCGAATTGCTGGGCCAGATTCGGCAGACACTGTCCGCCGAATCTCATCCGGCAGTCGAACGGCGGCTGACGAGGGTGGCGGCGTCAGTTCCGGATAGGCCAGAGCAATCTGCCGGAACAAGCGCAAGGAGCGGTCGGCGCAGCCGGTGACGCCGCGACGGCTCAGGTCTTCGGCCAACCGCTCCAGCAGCCGCTCGCCATAAGCAGCCCGATCACTGCCAGCCTGCTCGTACTCGAAGATCCAAGCGCCGATGAGCCAGTTGCGCCACGTCGTGGCCTGGCTGACGGCAGTAACAGCGGCCCGATGGGTCTGCTGGTGGACCTGGGTCAGGTGGTCGAGCAGGGCGGGGTAGGCGATGGTCATTGAGGTTTGGCTGGGAGGGTGCAGGGGCCAACCGTTGGGGCGGGATTATCTGGGTGGCCAATCAGGGCCAAGTCTTCCTCGCTGGCCCACTGGCCATCGACGCTGTCCACCCAAGCGGCCCAGGTAGCCAGGGAAGGACGAATGTCAGTCACATCGTGGGTAGGTCCGTTCACGTCAACGCCCACCAGAAAGCCCGCAGGGAAAACCAGGGGCGCAAACAAGCTGAATACATAACGCCTTTGATAGCCTGTCATTGCATGAATCCGCAAGCGGCCGGGCGCATATAGGCGCATATAGGCGCATATGCGGGCTTATGGGGGCATAGGCCCACAACGAAGCACAAAGGCGAGTTGTCATGGCATCGCCCCGGGCGTGTCCGCAGGCACATAATAACTGCCCTTCCGCCCTTTACCCATGCGTCGCAGCTTCATTTTTTGGCACATACGTTCAAGCGTCTTGTAGGCTTGGTCCGGAGTCACCTGCAGCAGCGTTATGACATCTTCACGATAGGGCCGTTGGTAGTCGGGGATCACGTACGACAGGCTCTTGGTCAGCACCTGGATGATTTTGCGTTCTTTGGCGTCCATAAGTTTGGCTCCGCTGATGGGTTCAGGTGCGTGAAACGTGATAGAACATGAAATACTAGCACCAGGATCCATGTCCCGCTGCGGATAGAAGATTAGGCATGCTGGCCTCCTTCTGTCCTTGGGACTGGGACATTGTAGACGTTCAGTGATCGCCCTGGTGTATCGCGGTCGAGCCAAAGTTCGCAAACAGCGTGATCGCCCAAGATCGGATGGTGCCGTTGATCGTCCCATTGGGTCACAACCTCAAAGGAGCGCTCCTCGATGGGATTGTTGACGACCTTGGTCCAGGGCACGACCGGCAGGCAGCCTGGATCAAGGGGGTGTAACGCATGTGGATTCAGACTGCCACCCAACCAGACATGATCGTTGCGGATCTCCATCAAGAGTACCGCGGAGATCGACTGGCGGGCCAATTCAAAGCCACGCTCCGATTCCGCGAGTTGATACCAAGCCGAGGCATCGAGATCGGTGGCCATGCGGATGGATTCCGATCCGCCACCTATGGCGACCAGCACTCGGTCTGCTTCCGCGATGATCTCATTCGCAACATGAGACGGATCATGTGCACCGTTGCCACCACGATAGGCAACGACAACTATGCGTGGTCCAGGAAATCGAGTTCGACTGATCTGTCGAACTTTGGCTTTGATGCGATTTCGGAAAGCTGTCGCTGACGAGCCCAGGGTCTGCATGCGGCCGACTAGTGTGGGATCGAGGCCCGTGATCGACTGCAGCGTTTCGTCTTCGATCGAAGTAGATTCGACAAGAACGTCAATGCCGCCGAGCTGGGCAACGAAGTCAGGGCCGCCTCGACCTGGAACCTCGTAGCGTGCGACTTGGGCTCCGAGCTGGCGTAGCATCTGCCACGTTACCGCTTCTGCGATGGCCCCAGGAGTCTGCTGCGTTGCGCCTCGGCGGAATGCCGCCGCGTGTTCGCTGCCAAGCTGTTCAAGGACCTGAAGGAAATCGGTGAGGGCATCAAGCTGCGTCATGCCGTTTTCCGGCTGACGAGCACGATGCTCCTCAAGGCGACGCCAGACGTCGTCCAAGAAGGCTTGATCGTCAGAAGCTTTCCCGGTTCTCGTCATGCCTGTACCTTCTTCGGCCGCCCGCGCTTTTTCGTCACATTACCACTGTCGCTAGCCACCGCTCGTGCTGGCGCAGCAGCCCGACTCGCCGCCGTCGGCCTCCATGCCCGCAGGTACTTCACCGTCACGCCCAGGGCGTGGCATTCGCCGGCCAGGAACTCGGCGTAGCTGTCGCCGAGGCGGACGCCGTGGGTGGGGTCGAGGTCGTTGTGCCATTGCTTCAGCCAGGGCGTCAGTTGGTCGAGGCTGACCAGCAGGGGGATGAGGCGGTCGTGGGGCCAGCCGGCGGTTTCTTTGGCCCATTGGTAATGGGCGACCAGGGCGGTGGTGTGCTGGGCGTGGTCGTAGCCGGCCCACAGGATCAGCAGGCCGGGGTCGCCGTCGGCCTGGTGGCTGGGAGAGACACCGGGG
>JBBRVJ010000307.1:0-2709 GCA_038246975.1 Rhodobacterales bacterium
CCGATATATTGATCGACGTTCATCCAGTAATCGACATCCGCCGCAACCGTGGGCGTGGTCGCGTGTGGGGCGGTAAAGCGGGCGTAATACCAGCTTGAATCGACGAAGGTATCCATCGTGTCCGTCTCGCGCCGCGCCTCTGCTCCGCATTGGGGGCAGGTGGTATGCCGCCATGTCGGGTGGCGGTCCAGCGGGTTGCCGGGCACGTCGAAGGTCACGTCGTCGGGCAGCTTGATCGGCAGGTTGGCCTTGGATTCGGGCACCACACCGCAGGCCGCGCAATGGACCACCGGGATCGGGCAGCCCCAGTAGCGCTGCCGCGAAACCCCCCAGTCGCGGAGACGGTAGTTGGTGACGCCCCGCCCGACGCCGCGTTCTTCGCAGGCGGCGATGGCTGCGGTGACGGCAACCTCGCCGGTCTGAACCTCGTCGCCCGCTAAGCCGCGCAGGTAGTGGACCCGTTCGGATTTCATCGGCACGTAAGCCTCGGTCAGAGCGTCGTCGCTGCCGTTTGCCGAAAAGACCGGGGTGATCGGCAGGTCGTACCTGGTGGCAAACTCAAAGTCGCGCTGGTCATGGGCGGGGCAGCCAAAGATCGCGCCAGTGCCGTAATCCATCAGGATGAAGTTCGCGATGTAGACCGGCATTTCCCAAGCGTCGTCAAAGGGATGGCGGACACGAATGCCGGTGTCCAGCCCCTTCTTTTCCGCCGT
The DNA here is from genome assembly GCA_038246975.1 of Rhodobacterales bacterium. GTDB lineage: Bacteria > Pseudomonadota > Alphaproteobacteria > Rhodobacterales > Rhodobacteraceae > JAIYDJ01. The sequence goes on from JBBRVJ010000307.1 coordinate 714, forward strand.
CTCCAGTGCTTCGGCTGACGTCCCCACTCTACGGCAATCGGCGACGAAAGCCGCAACCGCCTCGTCATGCCGCTCCAGATGCCTGGCCAGCGGATGGTCAGGCGAGATCGCGGCAAAGGACGCGCCCAGCAGGGTGTCGGGGCGGGTGGTATAGACTTCCAGCCGATCGAACCCGTCCGGCGCACCTACCGTGGAAAACGCGAATTGCAACCCGCGCGACTGGCCGATCCAGTTGGCCTGCATCAGGCGCACCTTTTCCGGCCAGTTGTGCAGACCGTCCAGTGCGGCCAGCAATTCGCCGGAATAATCGCTGATCTTGAAGAACCATTGTGTCAACTCGCGGCGTTCCACAGGCGCATTCGACCGCCAGCCGCGCCCGTCGATCACCTGTTCATTGGCCAGCACCGTCATGTCGACCGGGTCCCAGTTCACCACCGCGTTCTTGCGATAGACCAGACCGGCAGCCATCATGTCGATGAACATCGCCTGCTGCTGGCCGTAATATTCGGGGTCGCAGGTGGCGAATTCGCGGCTCCAGTCGATGGACAGCCCCAGGGGCTTCATCTGCGCGCGCATGTCGGCGATGTTGGAATAGGTCCAGTCCTTGGGATGCCCGCCCTGCTCCATAGCGGCATTCTCGGCGGGCATCCCGAAGGCGTCCCACCCCATCGGATGCAGCACGGCGTGGCCTTGCGCCGCCTTGGTCCGCGCCACCACGTCGCCCATCGTGTAGTTGCGCACATGCCCCATATGGATGCGGCCCGACGGATAGGGGAACATCTCCAACACATAATACTTGGGCTTCGTGGCATCGGCGCGGGCGGTGAACACGCCGGCATCGGACCACACCTTTTGCCACGCAGGCTCGATCACCGACGGTTCATAGCGCGACATGGGCACCCCTTTGTTCTTTGCCGCCGCTTACACCGGGACGCAAGGACAGACCATAGCTTTCCTCTTGGCCCAAATATCCCGGGGGTGCGGGGGCTGGCCCCCGCTTTTCTGGCCCCTGCTTTTCTGGCCCCCGCTTTTCTGACCAAAGCGTCTCTGTTGCCCCCGCGACTTTGAAATCCGCGTCTGGCGGGATCAGAGGCCGCTGTCCTGAATGCGCAACTGCCGGGCGCGGCTCAGGATTGCGTCTTCGACGGCGCGCACCGTCTCGGGCGCAACCGGCCCGCCGCCGCGCGATTGCAGCGCCAGTTTCAGAGACCGGGCATCCAGTGCCGGGTCCTGCACGAAAACCGTCGCGCGGTAGGCGCGGCCCGATCCGGGCGGAGTGCCAAAGCCGGTGACGATCACGCCGGTAAAGGGGTCGATCTGCTCGATCGGCAGGAAGTTCAGCACGTCGAGTGCGGCCACCCACAGATACTTGTTCACCTCGACGGTGGTGTTGGGATCGGCGGACCCTGCGAACAGGTCGGACAGCAGGTTGCCTCTCAGCCCAGCCTCTTCCCGCGACTCGCGGGTGGCGTTGGCGGTCCGCCCGGCCGGACTGCGCCGGTCGGAGATCGCATCGGACCGACTGCCGCCGCCGAACAGACCCGATCCGCCGTTGCCAAAGCCCCCCCCACAGGCGGCGAGCCCCAGGGCCGTCACCATCATCAACCCACACAGGCGTGCGGTGCGGCCGAGGTTGTGCAAGCTCATCCGGGTCCCCCGATAGACATTGCTGTTGTCTAACCGAGCGGTTCCGGCATGCCAAGGGCTTTCCCGCCCCGCCCACCCGCGCCAACTGCGGCAGGCTGGTGGCGGCACTGTGGCAAAGCTGCACCAGCACCCGCGTGATTCCCCATCGACGCCGCCGTTCAGATTGCATTCAGGGGCGGGGGAGAGGAAAAAGATGCATACCCAATTCGGATTCCCCTGAGTTGGGCCTCACCTTTCAGAGACAACGAGGGAAACTATGAAAAAGATTCTTCTTTCTACCGCACTGATCGTCGGGACGGCAGGCGTCGCCGCTGCTGAGGTGACCTTCAACGGTTACGGCCGTTTCGGC
>JBBRVJ010000308.1:0-2685 GCA_038246975.1 Rhodobacterales bacterium
CACCTCGTACCCCGCCGCACGCCAGCGATGGACCCAAGGCGCCAGCATCGCGTCCATCTTGTAGCAGGCGTCGTCCATTTCCTCGCAATCGTGGAAATACCGATGTCCCATGCTGTCGAGCGTGCAGCTGTGCAGCATGCCATAGTCGATGCCCTTGTGCTCGCACAGCCGGGTCAGCGTGGCGAACAGATCGACGTCAGACGGCGTCATCTGGTTGACGTGACCATAGCCGGTCATGGTGTGAAACCGGCCATGGGTGATCGGGCTGCCGGGTTCGTCATATTCAATATCCCGCACCGGATCGAACGGCGCACGATGAAACAGTTCGGACCAGAAACTATGCGCGACGGCCCCGGTTTTCAGGCCCGCCTTCGTGGCCTCTGAAAAGATGTCGGGCTGGGTCAGCCTGCGGACATATTCATTGCCCCAGACATGATGCACCTGCGGCGGCACCCCGGTGTGGATCGAGGCATAGCAACTGGCGCTGGTCGACGGCAGCACCGCCCGCATCCGCCAGACCCGCGCCTCACCCGATTGCACCCAGCCTTCCAGATTGCCGAACAACCGGCGCCAATTGGCGTAAGGCACGCCATCGAGGAGGATCAGCAGCAGCTTCGGCATGTTTTGCACCATCAAAATGGCCGTGAGGGCGGGGCCTCCGGCGGAGATAATTCAACCAGGCTGAAAGGGCAGGTCGCCTCTCCTCCCCTCGTGGGAAGGGGCGCTTTGCGTCAGTTGCCTGCACTTTCCATCTTGCGGGAGGCCAGCACATCCTCCAGCCAGCCCATTTTCATTTCGGGAACCGAGGACAGCAACAGGTCTGTGTAGTCGTCGAACGGCGGGGAAAGCACGTCGGATTTCGATCCATAGCGCACCACCTGACCGCGATACATCACCGCGATGCGGTCGGCGATGGCGCGGACGGTGGCAAGATCGTGGGTGATGAACAGATAGGCCACCCCTTCCTGCGCCTGCAGGTTCAGCAGCAGCTTCAGGATGCCGTCTGCGACCAGCGGATCGAGCGCACTGGTCACTTCGTCGCAGATGATCAGCTTCGGCTTGGCGGCGAGCGCGCGGGCAATGCAGACCCGCTGTTTCTGACCGCCCGACAGTTCTGCCGGATAGCGGTCGGCATAGCCTTTGCCCATTTCGATCTGATCCAGCAGGTCCTGAATCCGGGCCTGTCTGGCTGCCCCCTTGAGGCCGAAATAGAACTCCAGCGGGCGGCCGATGATCGTGCCAACCGTCTGGCGCGGGTTCATCGCGGTGTCGGCCATCTGGTAGATCATCTGCAACTCGCGCAGATCATCCTTGGTTCGGCTGGCAAGATCGGGCGACAGTTGGCGACCGGCAAAGGTGATGCGGCCCTGTGCGGCGGGCAGCAACCCGGTGATCACGCGTGCGAGCGTCGATTTGCCCGACCCGCTTTCGCCCACCACGGCCAGCGTCTGCCCCGGTGGGAGGTCGACCGTCACAGTCTTGAGCACATCGAAATTCGTGCCTTTGTAGCGCGCCGTGATCCCCGCCACCGACAGCACCGCTGCGGCATCGGGTTTTTCCACATGGTCGATCGAACGGACCGACACCAGCGCGCGGGTATAGGGTTCCTGCGGCTGGTTGATGATCTGATCGGTGGTGCCGTATTCCACCTTCTTGCCGTGGCGCAACACCAGAATGTCGTCGGCCACCTGCGCCACGACGGCAAGGTCATGGGTGATATAAAGCGCGGCCACGCCGGTATCGTGGATCGCTTCCTTGATCGCGGCCAACACGTCGATCTGGGTCGTCACGTCCAGCGCGGTGGTCGGTTCGTCGAATACCACCAGTTCGGGTTTCGGGCACAGCGCCATAGCCGTCATCGCGCGTTGCAACTGGCCGCCCGACACTTGATGCGGAAAGCGGGTGCCGAAAGTTTCGGGGTTGGGCAGGCCAAGTTTGCGGAACAGCTCGACAGCGCGGGCCTGCGCCTCGGTGCGCCCCATCACGCGGTGCAGCAGCGTGGTTTCGATTACCTGCTCCATCAGCCGTTTCGCCGGGTTGAAGGCGGCGGCGGCGGATTGCGCGACATACGTCACCTCACGACCCCGCAGGGCGCGCAGGGTGCCCACGTCTGCGCCCCGGATATCCCGCCCGTTCAGCAATATCTGCCCGCCCGTCAACCGCACACCGCCCCGGCCAAAGGCCATGGCCGACAGCCCGATGGTCGACTTGCCCGCCCCGGATTCGCCGATCAGCCCCAGCACCCGGCCCTTTTGCACCGACACCGACACGTCATCCACCAGCACCACATGGCGCGGGGGCTCTCCGGGCGGATAGGCGGTGGCCTCGATCTTCAGGTTCCTGATCTCCAGCAAGGGTCTATCCACCGCGACCGCCTTTCAGGCTTGTGGTGCGCGACAGCACCCAGTCCGCCACGAGGTTCACCGAAATCGCCAGCGCCGCGATCGCCAGCGCCGGCATCAAGGCAGCCGATTTTCCATAGATCAGCCCGTCCTTGTTTTCCTTCACCATCCCGCCCCAATCCGCCAGCGGCGGCTGGATGCCCAGACCGAGGAACGACAGGGTCGAGATGAACAACACCGCAAAGATGAACCGCAACCCCAACTCGGCGACCAATGGCGACAGGGCGTTGGGCAGAATTTCGCGGAAGATGATCCAGTTCTGCCCTTCGCCGCGCAGGCGTGC
>JBBRVJ010000309.1:0-2683 GCA_038246975.1 Rhodobacterales bacterium
CGGGTCTTCGTCGGGCAAAAACGGGTTGCCGTCACAGGCCGCCAACAGAACGCAGGCCAAAAGCAGGTGTTTATAGTTGATCATGTCTTTATTGCCCGAACTACCTATATCAACACGAACTTTGCCGCCAAACACCTTGAAAGTCAAAGCGAATTAGACTTGTCCACAGCTTCGCCGCGTCCCTGTGCCCGCTCTGCATCACGCCGCATATCGCGGCTTCCCGCCCGTGCCCCCCCAATCTATAGTGGTTCGTAACCCAGTCTCAGCCGCGAAAGGCCCCGCCAATGCCGCTTTCTCCCGACCAGCAAGCCGAAATCGACGCACAGCGCAGCCAACCCCGCCAGACCCTGCGCGCCACTTCCGAGGGGATGGAAGCGCACCTCTTTGTGGCCCACCCGGTGCTGGATCACGGCTTCATCCGCGTGATCGACTACATGGGCGACGATGCCGCCATCGTGCAGGCCGCCCGCGTGTCCTATGGCGCGGGCACCAAACACGTCCAGAACGACGAAGGCCTGATCCGTTACCTGATGCGCCACTGGCATTCGACCCCGTTCGAGATGTGCGAGATCAAACTCCACGTCAAACTGCCCGTGTTCGTCGCCCGCCAGTGGATCAGGCACCGCACCGCATCCGTCAACGAATACTCCGCCCGCTATTCGATCCTCGACCGCGAGTTTTATATCCCCGCCGCCGAAAACCTCGCCGCCCAGTCCAGCGTAAACAATCAGGGTCGGGGCGAGGTTCTGTCGGGCCCAGAATCCGCCCGCGTCCTCGAATTGCTCAAATCCGACGCCAATGCCGCCTATGACCACTACGAGGCGATGCTTGCCCCCACCCAACCCGACGGCACCCCGCAACAAGGGCTGGCCCGCGAATTGGCCCGGATGAACCTGCCCGCCAATATCTATACCCAATGGTATTGGAAGGTCGACCTGCACAACCTGTTCCACTTCCTGCGCCTGCGCGCCGACCCCCACGCCCAATATGAAATCCGCGTCTATGCGGAGGCCATCGCCGCCTGCGTGAAGGACTGGCTGCCGCTGGCCTATGGCGCTTTCGAGGATTACCGGATGGGCGGCGTGAATCTATCGGCCAAGGCGGTAATTGTGTTGCAACGGCGAATGAAGGGCGAGACGGTGACGCAAGAGGATTCCGGCATGTCCAAAGGGGAATGGCGGGAATTTTGGGGGATTTGGGGTTAGAAATGCGGGATACAAACAATACTGTTGCTGATAGGTGTCAAGTCCCGGCATCTGATTGATCGGGTTTAGGGTGAATCTTTCAAGTTCGCTTGCCCATTTCTCGCAGATGAACTCGTCGACCTTCAGCACCGTGGATTTGGCGTCTCTCGGCCCGGTCGGCAGATCGGCAACCGAGGTCCGTTTGCGCCACTTGGCCAAGGTCTTGAGGTTGATGCCATGCCGTTTAGCCAGAACACTCAGGCTCTCTTGACTTACCTGTATTGCTCGACGGATAGCGTCAGTCATTGTGGCGCTGCCGTGAAGAACCTGGCGCATAGTGCCTCCTTCCACGCCAAGGAAAAGATTGCACCATCAAAGTCCGGGATCAAACACCAGTTCCTCCCTGGCTGGTTCTTGAGCCTTGAGAGTAACAGCAGTGGCCCATTCGAAGCGATGGGTGGGGGCCTTTGCTGCGCTGCGGAAAGCCCTTCATTTATCCATGATTTTCAGGCGTTCGGAATTCCAAACGCCTCCCGGAGTATCAGAGACCCAGTTTCTGCATTTTTCCCATAAGGGCACCTCGATTTTTGACTGTTTTCGGGGCAACGGCATAGCAGGTTCCGCCCGAAGCGCGGCAGGTGGGCGATGCTGAACAGCATGCCCTGTTGATGGAGTTCGACAGCGTACATGGCCGCTGGAAAACCGCCGTCAGCCATGACGATCGCGGTCTGATCCTGAACGGCCAGCCCATCCGGCTGACCCACGCGCGGATTATCGAGGCGCTGCCCTTGGCCGAACTTGGCGTTGATCTGGTGATCGACTGCACCGGCGTGTTCAAGACCGGGGCCAAGGTCGCGCCCTATTATGCTGCCGGGGTCAAGAAGGTCGTGGTCAGCGCCCCGGTCAAGGACGGCGGCGCATTGAACCTTGTTTATGGCGTGAACCATCATCTTTACGACGGCAGCCAGTCCCTGATCACGGCGGCGAGTTGCACCACCAACTGCCTCGCCCCGGTGGTGAAAGTCATCCACGAAGGCATTGGGATCAGACACGGCTCGATCACCACGATCCACAACGTCACCAACACCCAGACCATCGTCGACCGCCCCGCTAAGGACATGCGCCGTGCCCGCTCGGCCCTCCTGAACGTGATCCCGACGACAACCGGTTCGGCCACCGCGATCACGCTGATTTATCCGGAACTGAAAGGCCGTCTGAACGGCCATGCCGTTCGGGTGCCGCTGCTGAACACCTCGCTCACCGACTGCGTGTTCGAGGTGGAGCGGGAAACCACGGTCGAAGAGGTCAACACCCTGTTCAAGACCGCATCTGATGGCCCGCTGAAGACATCCTTGGCTACGAGACCCGCGCTCATCGATCATCGACGCGCAATCTACAATGGTCATCAACGGCACGCAGGTGAAGATCTACGCCTGGTATGACAACGAATGGGGCTATGCCTGCCGTTTGGCGGATATTACCCGCATGGTGGCGGCGTC
>JBBRVJ010000310.1:0-2656 GCA_038246975.1 Rhodobacterales bacterium
CTGCCCTGGCTATGTGCTGACCCCACTGGTCGAGGCGCAGATCCCCGATCAGATGAAGACCCACAGCATGCGCCGCGAAGATGTGATCAAGAACGTCCTGCTGGCCCGCCAGCCCAGCAAGCAGTTCGCGACGGTCGAACAGATCGGCGGGACGGCAGTGTTTCTGGCCTCGGCTGCGGCGGATCAGATCACCGGGACCACAATTTCGGTCGATGGCGGCTGGACCGCGTTGTGACGGCCGTGCGGCGGCAGGGGGGCTGACTGGCAAGCCCGAGGTCATGCATGATCACTGTTCATCACGTCGCCGGTGCCAAGGAGTGATCCTTGCAACATGACCTTCGATCCCGACGACCGAATTTATGCGTTCCATGTGGCCCAGCGGTTGCATGCGGCGCAGAAAATCGGGAGATTCAGATGACGACGACAAACTTCGAAGGCGATGTTTTTCGCCTTTCTGGCCTGACCTTGGGGGCTGGCAGTCCTATTTCGACCGGGACCGCGCTGGAAAGGATTGTGCTGACCACGTGCGATCTGTTTCAGGCGACCGCGACGCCTTTATCTTTGGCACCGACGCCCGCAGCGGCGTGCGCAGCACCGACCGCATCACCGATTATCAGGTCGGTCTGGATGCGCTTGAAGGCGCAGGGTCGGTCACATCCATCAGGGACAACGGGTCGGCCATCGTGATCACCTTGTTTGGTGACGGCGACCGGATCATCATCGAAGGGGCTGCCCTGACTGTCGACGATATCACCTTTACGACGTCCGGCCTGTTTTTCTTCTGACGGATATCAAGGGCCCGGCGCATGGTTCGCCGGGCCACCTTTGTCGTGGTTGATGCCGGGCTTGCGGCGTCGGCGCCCGTTCTACCCGGCATCCCGCAGCAAGGGCACAGGCTCTTTCGTATTGGGATAGACCAGCCCGCCCGACACCACCATCTTGGCCGCGTCATCCATCGACATGTCCAGCAGGATCACCTCGCTGCGTGGCACGAACACCAGAAACCCCGAGGTGAACGGGGTCAGCCCGATGAACACCGAGATGACGTCATCGCCCCCCGGCAGTTTCGCGGCAATCTCGCCCTTGGCCTTGGAGGACACAAAGCCCAAGGCCCAGACGCCGGGGCGGGGAAACTCGACCAGACAGGTCTTGTCGAAGCTTGCCTCAGATTTGTTGAACATCGTCTCGGCGATCTGCTTGATGCCGTTGTAGATCGAGCGGACCACCGGCATCCGGTCGACCAGACCTTCGGCCCAGGCGATCATCGACCGCCCGATCAGGCCCTTGGCGATCCAGCCGATCAGCATGGTGAACAGTAGGAACACGATCACCCCCACTCCGCGCACCGGATAATTCGCCTCGGGGCCAAAGAAATGGCGCACCACCGCTTCGGGTTTCCAGGGTCCGGGAATCAGGGGAATGATCCAGCCATCGATCCAGCCGATGACCGTCCAGACCAGATAGATCGTCAGGCTGATTGGCAGCACGACCACCAGCCCGGTCAGGAAACTGGATCGGAGGGCACCCAGCACGGTGCGGCGGCGCGGGGGAAATGGGTCGGTCATGGCGCTCTTTCGGGTTGATCGCAGGCTAAAGGCGCGCCACATCCGGCACAATGCGCAACTTCATGGCGCGGCAATCTCGCGGGCAATTGCCGCCCCGAGTGCAGCATTATTCAGCACCAGCGCGATGTTGGACACCAGGGAGCGGCCTTCGGTCAACTCGTAGATGCGTTGCAGAAGGTAGGGCGTAACGGCCTTGGCGGCGATGCCCTGGGCTGCGGCGTCTTGCAGGGCGGCTTCGATCACCGGGGAAATCTCGGCGCGGGGGATTTCGGCGGCGTGGGGGATCGGGTTGGCCACCAGTTGCCCGCCCGCAAGGCCCAACGCAGCGCGCATCAGGTGGGACCGGGCGATTTCCGAGGGCGTATCCATCCGCAGCGGGGCCTTCAAGCCTGAGGACCGCGACCAGAAGGCCGGGAAATCGTCTTGCTGATAGGCGATGACCGGCACGCCGTGGGTTTCCAGCACTTCCAGCGTCTTGGGCAGATCGAGAATGGCTTTGGCACCTGCCGCCACGACCGTCACAGGGGTGGTCGCGAGTTCGATCAGGTCGGCGGAGATATCAAAGCTGCCCTCGGCCCCGCGATGAACGCCGCCGATGCCCCCGGTGGCAAAGACGGCAATGCCTGCCAGATGCGCGCAGATCATCGTGGCGGCAACCGTGGTGGCCCCGGTGCGCCCCAACGCCAGACAGGCGGCAAGATCGGCGCGGCTGAGTTTCATCACGTTCTGCGCCTGACCCAGGACGTCAAGCTGCTGATCGGTCAGGCCGATATGGATGCGGCCCGCCATGACGGCGATGGTGGCGGGGATGGCGCCGTTGTCGCGGATGGTCGCCTCTACCGCGCGGGCGGTTTCGACGTTCTGCGGGAAGGGCATGCCATGGGAGACGATCGTCGATTCCAGTGCGACGATCGGGCGTCCTGCGGCGCGGGCTTCGGCCACTTCGGGGGAAAGGGTCAGCGGGATCATGATCCGATCTCTCCTGAGACATAATCGGCGGCGGCTTGCAGGGCTTGGGACAGGGCTGCAGTGCGGCTCAACCCCCGGCGCTCGGCGACGATATGGGCGGCCATGAAGGTGTCGCCTGCGCC
>JBBRVJ010000311.1:0-2639 GCA_038246975.1 Rhodobacterales bacterium
GGCGATACAGCGCCCAACCCTGCGGCAGACCCGTTCCAGCCCGGACACCATAATGGCGCATCTTGTATCGCCTTTGCCTTCGGTCAGATCCCCGCCGCGACGCTGCACCTGCTGGCCGATGCTGCACGGTCGCCGATCCGCGTGACCCCGTGGCATGCCTTTGCGTTCATGGGGCAGGACCTGACCCCTCCCGTCGCCAACCACCCTGACCTGATCACAACACCAAACGATCCCCTGCTGCGCGTGACCGCCTGCACGGGTGCGCCCGGTTGCCTGCAGGCCCATGCCGAAACCCGCAGCCTTGCGCGCAGCATGGCCGCGCATGTGCCCGAAGGCAGCCATCTGCACGTCTCGGGCTGCGCCAAGGGCTGTGCCCATCCCGGACCAGCGCCGGTCACCCTGACCGCCACGCCCAACGGGTTTTCCCTGATCCGCAATCGGCGCGCAGGCGATACGCCTGATCTGACCGGCCTTGGCGCCGACATGCTGCGGATCTTTCCCGATCTGTTCAGGGCCTTGCCATGATTCACAGCTATGAAACCGATGGTGCCGCGATCTACCGGCAGTCCTTTGCCATGATCCGGGCCGAGGCTGATCTTGCCCGCTTCACGCCCGAGGAAGAAATTTGCGCGGTCCGGATGATCCATGCGGCGGGCATGGTCGGGCTGGAGGCTTTCATCCGCTTCACCCCCGGCATGGCCATCGCGGCCCGCACAGCACTTGAGGCCGGCGCGCCCATCCTGTGCGATGCGCGGATGGTCAGCGAGGGCATCACCCCGTCGCGCCTGCCCGCGCAGAACCGGGTGATCTGCACGCTGCACGACCCCGCGGTGCGCGACATGGCGCAGGCGATGGGCACCACGCGGTCCGCCGCAGCCCTGGAACTCTGGCGGCCGCATCTGGGCGGGGCCATCGTCGCCATCGGCAATGCGCCGACCGCGCTGTTCCACCTGCTGAACATGCTGGCCGACCCCACATGCCCGCGCCCCGCCGCGATCATCGGCTGTCCGGTAGGCTTTGTGGGGGCCGCCGAATCCAAAGACGCGCTGATGGCCGCCCCCCCGGTGCCGTCGCTGATCGTGCGGGGCCGCCTTGGCGGATCGGCGATCACCGTCGCTGCCGTCAACGCGCTGGCCAGCCGGGTCGAGATCTGATGGGCCGGGTTCTGTGCACCGGGCTTGGCCCCGGCGACCCTGATCTGATGAGCCTGCGGGCCGACCGGGCGATCCGGGCCGCGATCCATGTCGCCTATTTCCGCAAGGCAGGCCGCCCCGGTCAGGCGCGCCGCATTGTCGAAGGGATGCTGCGGGCAGATGTGACCGAGTACCCGATGGAATATCCCGTCACCACCGAACTGCCGTTCGACAGCCCCGAATACATCCATGCGCTGGCGACTTTTTATGATGATTGGGCCAACCGTCTGGCCACCCTCGCCGCGACGCAGGATGTGCTGGTGCTGTGCGAGGGCGATCCGTTTTTCTACGGCTCGTTCATGCATCTGCAAACCCGTCTGCAAGACCGCGTGCCCGTTGAAGTGATCCCCGGCATTCCCGGCATGGTCGGCTGCTGGACGGCGACGGGCGTGCCGATCACCTGGGGCGACGATGTGCTGACGGTGTTGATGGGGACCTTGCCCGAGGCTGACCTGATCCGCCACATGGCCGCCGCCGACGCGCTGGTGGTGATGAAAACCGGACGCAACCTGCCCAAGGTGCGCCGCGCGTTGGAGGCTGTGGGCAAGCTGGACGCCGCCTGGCTGGTCGAGCGTGGCACGATGCCGAATGAACGGGTGGTGCCGCTGGCACAGGTCGACAGCACCGATTGCCCTTATTTCGCGATCGTGCTGGTGCATGGTCATGGTCGGCGGCCAGAGGTTCCCGAATGAGCGGAACGCTGACCATTGCAGGTCTTGGCCCGGGCGATGAGGCGCTGATCACGCCCGAAGTCAGCGCCGCGCTGGCCCGTGCGACCGACGTGGTCGGCTACATCCCGTACGTCGCCCGTATTGCCCCGCGCGATGGCCTGACGCTGCACCCGTCCGACAACCGGGTCGAACTGGACCGCGCCCGTGCGGCGTTGATGATGGCGGCAGACGGGCGGCAGGTCGTGGTGGTATCCTCGGGCGATCCCGGTGTGTTTGCGATGGCGAGTGCGGTGTTCGAGGCGCTGGAGGGCGTGCCCGGCTGGCAGTCCCTCGATATTCGCATCCTGCCCGGCATCACCGCCATGCTCGCCGCCGCCGCACGGGCAGGGGCACCCTTGGGCCACGATTTCTGCGCCATCAACCTGAGCGATAACCTCAAACCCTTCGCCCTGATCGAATCTCGCGTCCGGGCGGCTGCAAGCGCCGACTTTGCGATGGCCTTCTACAACCCCCGCTCGGCCAGCCGCCCCGAGGGGTTTGAACGCATCCTGACCGTCTTGCGCGACACCTGCGGTCCAGACCGACTGATCACCTTTGCCCGCGCCGTAACCACTCCGGACGAGGCGATCCGCACCGTCACGCTGTCCGAGGCCACGCCCGACATGGCCGACATGCGCACCGTCGTCCTGGTCGGCAATTCAGCCACGCGCCGCGTCGGGCGGTTCGTCTACACCCCAAGGTCGGCGTGATGCAGCCAGTCCATCACACCCTCCAC
>JBBRVJ010000312.1:0-2546 GCA_038246975.1 Rhodobacterales bacterium
CCCGCGCGCCGTTCTGGAAGAAGGAGATCGGGGTCGGCGGGGCGGAATGGGTGGCGGCGCGGGATGCGGACGAGGCGGCTTTGGGGCGGTGGTAGGGGGGTGCCAACGCGGGGCCTGTTTTCCGGATCAATGGGTTGGGGTAGGCGCTTCAACGGTTTGGTGGGGGATTTAGGGGGGTTGCGGGGGAAAGAGTCGGGGTGAACCCCGACCTACGGGGTTTCGCGAGTGGTGATTTCGGTTAGCTGATCGTCCGCCATTCCGACATAGTGGTCCGCGCCCGCCGCCACGAACACCTCGCGCGCGGCCATTGCATAGGTGCGGGCGGCGGTCAGGTGGGCGGGGTCGGCGGTCTTGTCGAAAAACGCGATCTCGACAGCGGCAAGGTTGCCTTGGGTGAACCCCCAGTCCAGCGGCACGCGGTCGCGGGTGCGTTCCTTCAGCGCCTCGGCATAGGCTGCCACCGCCGCTTCCAGCCGCGCCGTGCCCGCCTCGCGTTCCCCGAGGGTTTGCAGCGCGGCCCCGAGGTCGTTCTGAGCCGCGCCGCGTTGATCGGGGGTGCGGGCGCGGGTCAGGCTGTGGTCGGCAAGGTGGATGGCCACGGTGGCGTTAAAGGCAAGGCCCTTGTCGCGGCCCCGTTCATACCATTCGTCCTGCAAGGCGCGCAGGGCGGCGAACGGGTCGGCGGGGGTGTCTAGCAGCAGGCGTTCGACCAGTGCATCGGCGGCCAGATCGGGACGGTTTCGCAGGGTGGCTTGCGCCACCGTGCTGTCCCACAGCCGCATCAGGCCCGAGGTTTGTTCCGCCATGCGGTCCTGCGCCGCGGCCCGCGCGGCGGCGAGGGCGGCATCGGCGCGGTCGAATTCGGCGGCGTCGTTCAGGGTCTGCACATGGGCCAGAACGGCATCGACCTGATCGGCGGCATTGCGCGGCAGGGCGTTTTGCGCGCGCAGGGTTTCCGCGACCTGCAAGGCGTTTTCCAGACCGGCATAAGCGGCGTCGAAATCGGTGATCGGGGTGCCATCGGGGTTGCGGGCATAGCGCCCGGCCAGCCCGATGATCATCACGGTATGGGCGGCATAGGTCTGGGGTTGGTCGGTTTCGAACCGGGCCAGCAGGGCGAGAATTGCCGAGGTGTCGTTGCGGATCGCAGAGGTGTCTTCCTTCACGGCGTCGAGTTTCTGAAGCATCAGGCCGTGCGACTGGACGAGGCTGACCAGAACCTCTTGCGTGAAGATCATGTGAAAGTTTTTCTCTGTGCGGCAGGCTTGGAAGGCGGCGGTCAGCGCCAGACGCACAGCAGGGCGCGCGCCGCCGTCCTGGGCCAGCGTGTCGTCCACGATCAGATCGAACAGAGCATCGGGCAGCGATCCGGTCTGGACCGCCTTGGCCAGTGCCACCGGGTCAAGCCGCAGGTCGGCGCGGCGGTGGTCAAGCCAAGCGCAGGCGGTGTGGATGTCAGAGTTTGTCAGGTCGGGCGTGTCGGTCAGCGCGGCCAGCGTGTGGTCAATTGCCGTGCGGGCCAGCCGTTTGTCACATTTCCCGCGCAGATCGAGCAGCAGGGCCCCAAGAATGGCGATTGGGACGACAATGGGTGCGGCCCAAGGGGCAAGACCCGCGAGGCAAAGGCCAACGCCGAACTGGGCAAGGGTTTGTCTGTCGCTCATCTGCCGCGCTCGATTATTGGGTTATAGGATGATCGGCGAGGTTTGGTTGAAATGCAAGCCGTTGCAGAGTCGGGGTAAACCCCGCCTTAGGTCAGATCGTGACTTTGACCGCCGCCGTCGCGGGGTCACCCGTGTTGGGGGTGCCTGTGGGTTCGATCAGCAGGAGGTGGGTTTCCACGCCGGCGCGGGGGCGGTGCTGCGTGCCTTTGTGGACGACGGAGATCTCGCCGGGGTGCAGGGTGCCGGAGATCACCGACGAGGGCTGGCATCGGGCGTTCGAGATCCATTGCCTGTCCGCCATGCGCCCGGCCCGCGCGGTGACCCCTATTCTGGAGGCGCAGGGATCTGGAGGCGCGATCATCAACATCCCCACTTTTGCGACGTTCGAACCCGACGCGGCTTTCCCGACCTCTGGCGTGGCGCGGGCGCGGTTGGCGGCGTTCACCGAAATCTATGCCGACACGTATGCAGGCCAAGGCATCCGGATCACCAACGTCCTTCCGGGCTTCTTCAACGTATTGCCGGAAAAGGAAGAATTCTGCGCGTGGATCTCGATGGATCGGTATGGGAGGGTCAAGGAGTTTGCAGGGACCGTCGCTTTCCTCGCGTTCGATACGGCAGGGTACATCACCGGACAGAACCTGCGGGTCGATCGCGGGGTTACCGGTCGGTGCAGCGGTGCGGGCCAAGGTGCGGGCCACGGTGCGGGCCACGGTGCGTGAGATCACGCACCCTACGCCTGCTAACCAACCGTTAACCCTGTGATGGCAGACTGCGGTCATGCCCAATTACATCCGCCCCCAGACCACCGCCAGTTCCATCTTCTTCACCGTTGCTTTGGCGGCGCGGGGCGATGACCTGCTGCTGCGCGAGGTGGAACGG
>JBBRVJ010000313.1:0-2469 GCA_038246975.1 Rhodobacterales bacterium
GGGGCCGAGCTTGGGGCGCTGATCGCGTTCTCGCTGGCACGGGTTCTGGGGCATGATGTCTTGCGGCGGGTGTTCGGCACCTCGGTCGACGCAGGGCTGCTCGGGTCGCAGAACGCGCTGACCTGGACGGTCTTTGCCAGCCGCCTGATGCCGTTCATATCCTTCGATATCATCAGCTACGCGGCAGGCCTCAGCCGCCTGCACGTCTGGCGTTTCGCACTGGCGACGCTGGCGGGCATCATTCCGACGAGTTTCGTCCTCGCGCATTTCGGCGGCGAGGCGGTCAGCGGAGACCCTGGTCGCACCACATGGGCGGTGCTGGGCCTGGGCCTGATCACCGGATTGCCCCTGCTCTGGGTCGCGACAAGGCGGCAAGCGGGACACCATGAAATGGCAGTCCGATCCGCTGATCGTCACCCTTGGCGTCATCGGTATGGCACTGGTGTTCGCAATTGTCGGCGTCTTCCTCGAACGCAACCCTGCAAGCGAGGAAGATCACGATCCGCATTGAATAGGGCTTGAGGTTCCAGTCGCTGGATGCCTCAAAATGACACAACCAGAAGAAAGATGGCAGAACATGGACCACGATCATCAGCATGCAAAGTCGGACATTCCCGAAGGGGCTGAGACGGCAAAGGATCCGGTCTGCGGGATGACGGTCGCCGTGGGCCCCGACACGCGGCACGCAGAGTTCGAGGACGAGACTTTCCATTTCTGCTCTGAAAAATGCCAGACGAAGTTCAAGGGCGATCCGTGGTTCTACGCCTCGGGACGGGCTGCTGGGCACAAGAAAGCTGCACCGACAGATGTCGAGTATACCTGCCCGATGCACCCCGAGATTGTCCGCGACGCACCGGGGCCTTGCCCGATCTGCGGCATGGCGTTGGAGCCGGTGGTGCCGACGGACGAGCCCAGCCATGAGTTGACGGATTTTACCCGCCGGATGTGGATATCGGCAGCGGCGGCCGTGCCGCTGATCGTGCTGACGATGGGCGAGCTGGTTGGCCTGCCGGTGCGCGACTGGATCGGGCATCAGACGGCCAGCTATCTTGAGTTCGTGCTGGCAACGCCCATTGTGCTTTGGGCGGCCTTGCCGTTTTTCAAACGCGGCTGGGATTCGGTGATCAACCGCGCGCCCAATATGTGGACACTGATAAGCCTTGGCGTGGCGGCGGCCTATCTTTACTCCATCGTGGCGACCTTCCTGCCGGGGGTGTTCCCTGAGGTTTACCGCATGGGCCAGGGCGTGGGCACCTATTTCGAGGCGGCGGTGGTGATCATCACGCTGGTGTTCGTAGGCCAGGTGCTGGAACTGCGGGCGCGCGAACGCACCGGCGATGCGATCCGCGCGCTGCTGGACCTCGCCCCCAAGACTGCGCGGCGGATTTTGCCCGACGGCACGGAATATGATGCACCACTGGACAACATCATGGAAGGCGACCGGCTGCGCGTGCGCCCCGGTGACGCTGTGCCGGTAGATGGCGTTGTGATCGACGGGCGATCCTCCTTGGACGAAAGCATGCTGACCGGCGAGTCGATGCCGGTTGAAAAAGGTCCGGGCGATGCGGTGACCGGGGCCACGATCAACAAGAACGGATCCTTGGTGATCGAGGCGGGCAAGGTCGGCGCCGATACCGTGCTGGCGCAGATCGTGGCCATGGTCTCGAATGCGCGGAGGTCCCGCGCGCCGATCCAAGGCATGGCCGACCGGGTTTCGGCGGTCTTTGTGCCAACCGTGGTCGGGGTGGCGATCTTCTCCTTTGTCATGTGGATGATCTTCGGGCCCGAACCGATGCTGGTCTTTGCCATCGCCTCTGCCGTCTCGGTGCTGATCATCGCCTGCCCCTGCGCCCTTGGCCTTGCCACCCCGATCTCGATCACCACGGCGGCGGGGCGCGGGGCGCAGGCGGGCGTGCTGATCAAGGATGCCGAGGCGCTGGAACGGATGGCGGGCGTCGATACGCTGATCGTCGACAAGACAGGCACCTTGACCATGGGCCAGCCAAAGCTGACCGATACCGTGGCGCTTGGGGATATTAGCGAGGCTGACATTCTGTCACTCGCCGCTGCGCTGGAACGCGGGTCTGAACACCCCCTCGCCGAAGCCATCGTCGAAGGGGCCGAAGCGCAGGGTGCGGCACGGCAGGAGGCTTCGGATTTCGAGGCGGTCACCGGCAAGGGCGTGCGCGGCAATGTCGGCGGACGGGTCGTCGCGCTCGGTAACGCGGCCATGATGCAAGAGATGGGCCTCGATACAGCGCAGGCCGAGGAAAAGGCTGATGACCTGCGCGCGATGGGCAAGACGGCTATGTTCGTCGCGGTCGATGGGGCGCTTGCGGGTATCGTGGCGGTGGCCGATCCGATCAAGGACTCGACTGCTCAGGCGATAAAGGAACTTCATGCGCAAGGTCTGCGGGTTATCATGGCAACGGGTGACAATGAGCGCACGGCAAAGGCGGTGGCGGCGAC
>JBBRVJ010000314.1:0-2418 GCA_038246975.1 Rhodobacterales bacterium
GCTACCATCGGTTCCGGCGCTACGCGCCACGCATGTTGCGTGCGCTCGATATTCAGGCAGCATCGGTCGCCGAACCTTTGGCCGCAGCTACTCGGCTTGTCGCAGAGGGTGGACAAGCGGCCGTTCGGCCGACAGCCTTTCTGCGCCGCAGTTCCAAATGGCACCAACACCTTCATGCGCAGACCCTCGATGATCATCGGCTTTGGGAAGTCGCCGTGTTGTTTCACCTGCGCGATGCTTTCCGGTCAGGTGACGTTTGGCTGGCGCATTCGCGGCGCTATGCCGATCTGAAGCAGGCGCTGGTGCCAATAGCAGATGCGCGGGCCACGCCTAGATTGACCGTGCCTTTCGATCCGGAAGATTGGCTGGCAGATCGCAGAGCCCGGATGGCGGAGGGGCTGAATCGCCTGGCACGCGCTGCCCGTGCCGGGGCTATTCCCGGTGGCTCTATCGAAGACGGTATGCTGAAGATCGACAGGCTCACCGCCGCAGTGCCCACCGAAGCCCATGAACTTGTTCTGGATTTATACAAAAGACTACCCGATGTACGGATTACCGATCTGCTTCTGGAAGTGGACGATGCCACGGGTTTCACGGAAGCTTTCACCCATATCCGCACCGGAGCACCCTGCACTGACAGGATCGGCCTGCTGACCGTGCTGCTGGCAGAAGGCTTAAACCTTGGCCTCAGTAAAATGGCCGAAGCCACCAGCACCCATGACTATTACCAACTCTCGCGCATCTCACGCTGGCATGTTGAAGGCGACGCGTTGAACCGCGCGTTGGCCATGGTGATCAAGGCGCAGTCCGCTCTGCCCATGGCCCGCTTCTGGGGTGGCGGCACCACCGCCTCCAGCGACGGGCAGTTCTTTCCAACCACACGTCAGGGCGAGGCGATGAACCTGATCAACGCCAAATACGGCAATGAACCGGGGCTGAAAGCTTATACCCATGTCTCCGATCAGTTTGGCCCCTTTGCCACCCAAACCATCCCCGCGACAGTCAGCGAGGCCCCTTACATCCTTGACGGCCTGCTGATGAATGAGACCGGGCGCAATATCCGCGAGCAATACGCCGATACCGGCGGCTTCACCGATCATGTCTTTGCCGTCACGGCCCTTCTGGGCTTCCAGTTCATACCGCGCATACGTGACCTGCCCTCCAAGCGGCTCTATGTCTTTGATCCGGCCTCTGTCCCCAAGGAACTCAAAGGCCTGATCGGCGGCAAGGTCCGGCAAAACATCATCACAGCCAACTGGCCCGACATTCTGCGCAGTGCCGCTACCATGGTCGCAGGCGTCATTCCTCCCAGCCAACTTCTACGCAAATTTGCAGCCTATCCCCGCCAGCACGAGTTGGCCGAAGCCCTCAAAGAAATCGGACGAGTGGAACGGACGCTGTTCATCATCGACTGGCTGCTCGACGCCGACATGCAGCGCCGCGCCCAGATCGGTCTGAACAAAGGCGAGGCCCACCACGCCCTGAAAAACGCCCTGCGTATCGGTCGCCAAGGTGAAATCCGCGACCGCACCGCCGAAGGGCAGCATTTCCGCATGGCAGGCCTCAACCTGCTCGCCGCCATCGTCATCTACTGGAATACAAAGCACCTTGGGCAGGCTGTAACCGCTCGAAAACGCGACAGGTTGGACTGCTCACCAGATCTTCTGGCGCATACTTCACCCCTCGGATGGGCACATATCCTCCTCACGGGTGAATACAGGTGGCCAAAACAGTGAGCTAGGGCGCTTAACGTACGATCCTGCACTCTCCGGTATCAGACCCCAAACAGCCCGAACGGGAATTGCGTGGAAGATGCACCCGAACCCGTTGGCGGCGCCCGGAACGCGGTCGAAAAGGTGATACCCTGCGCCGCGGTGGCCTGAACAAACTCGCTGCCGACGCCAAAGCCCAGTTCCAAGGCAAAGCCAGCCAGAGACTGAGTGGTCTTGTTGATCAGGCGATAGAATACCTGATAGTTCGATTCATCACCTTCGATGGTATCGAATACCAGATCGACCGGGCCGAATCCGGTCAATTGCGTCTTGACCCGCTTGCCGCTCTGGAATTCACCCGTGCAAAGGTTGGGCGTGTTCGAGGTCATGATGCAGCCGTCCAGAGTGAGGCCTCCGCCGTTTGGGGGGCCCTGTGTATAGGTTTCCTCCTGCACTTTGATACCAGGGGCGACGGCCTCTGGCGGATCATAGGCGATCTGGCCACTGCTGGTCGAAGCCGGGTCGTCAGGATCGCCGTTGTAGACGACACTGACGCTAGGTGATCCATCCGTCGCTCCGACAACTACGTTGTCGAGGTTCCACGCATCGATCGTGGCTGCGCCAGCCATTCCTCCAACTGCAATGGCCACAGCGGACACGCCAGAAAATAAGAGTTGTCGTTTCATGTTCATTTTTCCTCCAGACC
>JBBRVJ010000315.1:0-2353 GCA_038246975.1 Rhodobacterales bacterium
CGGCCGGAGTCCGCTTCAACGTCTCGGCGTAGTAGTCCACTACCTGCGCCAGTGCTGCCGCGTCGTCGGCCTCGGCCGCCACGGGCGGCGGCAACAGCCGCCCGCCGGGGCGTGGCGCGAGCGCGCCCACGCCTGCCGGTGCGTCCGGCCCCCGGCCGGACAGCTCGCGTAGGATCTCCACCGCATGCCGGAAGCTGACCCCCTCGGAGCGCATCACCCAATCGATGGGCGACCCGCCCGCCTGACAGGCCCCCAGGCAGTGCCACAGATTCTTCCCCGGCGTGATCACCAAGGACGGCGTCCGGTCATCGTGGAACGGGCACCGCCCGATCAGGTTCCCGCCGCCGTGCGGTCGTAACTCGATCCCCTTCCCCTCCGCCAGCCGCTGCACCGACACGTCCACCTTCAACCGGTCGATCTCGTCTTGGGGAATGCGGGGCATGGCACACCTCGGCGGGGCTACACGGGAAGGTACTTTCCCGTTACCCGCACCTTGGCTAGGCTGCCGGGTAATGAATACGTACCTTTCTGTGGGCAGCCCTGGTCCGTATCACACAATCCAAGGCGCGGCGGGCATGCTCCGCCACATGACCAGACGGGCTTACATCGCCGACGGCATCGGGGAGCGCATCCGACGGATGCGCCAGGAACGGGGCTGGACCCAGACAGATCTGGCCGAACGGGTCGGCACCACGAAGCGGGCCATCATCCACTACGAGACGCACGGGAAGTTCCCTCCCGCGCCCATCCTCGCCGCCATGGCCGGGGCTTTCAGCGTGACCATGGAGACGCTGATGGGGCCGGAGGAACCCGAACGCCGGTTGAAGCGCAACGAACCCGATCTGCTCAACAACCCCGATGATCGCCGCCTCTGGAAACGGCTTCAACAGATCAAGTCACTGCCCGAACGCGATCAGCGGGCCATCCTGCGGATGCTCGATAACACGATCACCGCGAATGCCGGAGATGGTTGACCGTGCAATGGTGAATGCCCGATGCTAAGAAGCCCGGCCAATCGGCCGGGCTTCTTCAATTTGCGGGTGTCCTTTGTGCACCGCCGCATCAGGCCGAATGGCCGGGCTTCTGCGTGCCTATTCACCTCATTTCAATTCGGACAAAGTCCACGGATCGCTGACGCTCTTCCGGGAGATGCATGTGCCAGGATCCAACATTAAAAATGGCGCAAGTGTCGGTTCGTATTTTAATACCTCCCCAAGCGCCCAAACACGTGCCTTTGACCAATCTTCGTCATCAATGGCACCACACAGGAATTGCCATCCGCTATCTGCTGGCTCTTCTGGCTCGTCGCGCTGAGCAAAAAGAATTTTCTCTCCCTCATTTGCAATATCACCGCAGACAATGGCCGCTGATTGCAGGTTGATCATATCGCTCATGGCCATGTATCCGATTTTGCGCGGTTTTCCTCGCGAGAGAGGACCTGCGCGTTTGATGGGTCGTTGGTCCCACCCTTGGACCTTGGAACCTTATGATCAACCTGCGCCTCATTAGTCGGTGGCGTTACCCCTTTCTGACTTTTCGCAGACGGAACAAGTGGAGTACCGCTTTGATCGGACGTGAGTTGCCCTCCATTTCGTTGCTTATTGTCCGCCAAAATGTCGCGCTTTTGCGCTGGCGTAAATGGTTTGCCGGTTCCACTCTTTGCGGCTTCCGGACCTTTCCCGCCAGTACTGGCGGCCGCCACTGCCAAATCGACAATTCCTGAATAATCGCCCGTTGTAATCTTCGCCACACCTTCAGCGGCATTTAACGTATTGTCGAATTTATCAGCACCCTCAAGAGTCTTTTCAATGACCTGCCCTGTTTTCCCAAGATGCCCAAGCAAGCCTACGCCAGCGAGCATTGTTGCACCACCGCCACCGAGTGTCTTTGAAAGGTCATGTAATGGATCGCCTTGAACAAGAATATCCCTTGACCAGTCCGGCGAAGGTATCGCGCCGACCGTACCCACGCCAGCAACGGCATTGACAGCTCGCCCTGGTAGGTTTGCGATGCCAACAGCCGCGTCTTGCACGCCGTTTGCAAGGTTCAGTGCACCCTGACCAACCCCAACAGCAACGGCGCCAGCATAGCCAAGCGTCGTATTGAGCCAGTCGGGCCAGAGGCCCAGGGGGTCCATGTGGTTGATCGGATTGTTTTCAACATAGTGGTACAGGTTGAAGCCAACAGCGATCCCAGCCGGATCCCGGCTTATATACCTCCCCACCCCCGGATCATAATACCGAAACCCATGATTATCCAACGTCACCCCACCCACCCGCGTCCGCTCCTTGGTATTGGCCAAGCGGTTGTTCAGTGAACTGCCAGCGGTGTCGACAATGTTCCCGAAGCCTTC
>JBBRVJ010000316.1:0-2309 GCA_038246975.1 Rhodobacterales bacterium
GCTCGCCGTCGACCGTGATGCCGCGGCGCAGGGGTTCAAGGTCGGGGTCGGTCGGGTTGCCTTTGATCCGCACCCGGTATTTGCGCAGCCAGCCGGTCGAGGGCAGTTCAAGGCGGCGCTTGAGTTCGCCGTCATTGGTCAACAGCAACAGACCTTCGGAGTTCAGATCGAGCCTGCCGATCGACATGACGCGCGGCAGTTCGGGGGGCAGGTTGTCGAACACCGTCGCGCGGCCCTTTTCGTCGGAGGCGGTGGTGACCAGGCCTTCGGGTTTGTAATAAAGCCACAGGCGGGGTGGTTCCGCCTCGGCCAGGGGTTCGCCCCGCACGGTGATGCGGTCCTTGTCGGTGACATTCAGGGCGGGGCTGTCGATGACGCGGCCATTGACCGAGACTTCGCCCAGTTCGATCATCCGTTCCGCCTCGCGCCGCGACGCGACACCGCTACGCGACAGGACTTTGGCGATGCGTTCGCCGGGGGGGGCTTTGGCTGGAGATTTGGCGGGAGTTTTGGGGGTTTCATTGGTGGTCATTTCGGCATCCTCGCGCGTAAACTGGGCCGGCGCGCGGGGCTGCGGCCGCCGGGGGTTTTCCACCCCCGGACCCCCGGAGGATATTTGAGCCAGTTGGAAAGGGCAATCGAGGTGAACATGTTCCGGTCCTTCATGGATCTGGCGCTGGGGGAGGCGCAGGCGGCGGGGTTGCGCGGCGAGGTGCCGGTGGGAGCGGTTCTGGTGCAGGGCGGGGTCGTGGTGGCGCATGCGGGCAACCGGGTGCGCGAGTTGTGCGACCCGACCGCCCATGCCGAGATGCTGGTGATCCGTGCGGCCTGTGCACAGGCAGGGTCGGAGCGGTTGGCGGGGGCGGACCTTTATGTGACGCTGGAGCCATGCGCGATGTGCGCGGCGGCGATTTCGGCCGCTCGGGTGGCGCGGCTGTATTACGGGGCGGCGGATGTGAAATCGGGCGGGGTGGCTATTGGCGCGCGGGTGTTTGCCCATCCGCAATGCCACCATGTGCCCGAGGTTTACGACGGGATCGGCGGGGCCGAGGCGGAGGCGTTGCTGAAGGGGTTCTTTGCCGGGCGGCGATAGGGGCGGTATGAGGCAGCGCGTCTGATGCCATGCTTTGTCGCCATGTCAGAACGGGATCGGCTGCATCACCTGCGGCTCGATCACACGCACGCCCGGCAGGCCGATCACCAGGTCTGTGGCATTCTGTGCCAACGCCGGGAAAGTGCGGTAGTGGCAAGGGATCACGGTCTTGAAGTTGAAGAACCGCCGGGCGGCAAAGGCGGCGCGGGTCATGTCCATCGTGTATACCCCGCCTGCGGCCAGAATGCCGATGTCGGGTTGATGCAATTCGCCCATCCAGCCCATGTCGGCCATGATGTCGGTATCGCCCGAGACATAGACCGTGTGCCCGTCGCCCGCGATCATGTATCCCGCCTCGGCCCCGGCATGGACCGGGCCGTTCGGCCCCGCAATGGAAGACGAGTGGCAGGCGTTGACCATCGTCACCTTCGCGCCGTTCAGATCCATCGTGCCGCCCTTGTTGAAACCGATCACGGTGGCACCCTGGGATTCAAACCAGCTCATCAGGTCATAGATGCCGACCAGGGGAAGGTTCAGCTCTTTGGCCAGCGTCAGCGCATCGCCGGCATGGTCGCTGTGGCCGTGGGTCAACAGGATATGCGTGGCTCCGGCCAGTGCGTCTGTGCGGCGGTCGGCGGGGAACATCGGGTTGCCGGTCAGCCACGGGTCGATCAGCAGGATGGCCGAGGCGATTTCGATGCGAAAGCCGGAATGGCCGAGCCAGGTGATGTTCATGGGCAATCTCCGCGAGGTGCGTGACGGGGTCCAAGCCGGGGGTTTCATACCCACGCCCCCCGTGGGATAGTTATGGACTGAAAATGCACGCGACTTGAAACAGAAATGTGGCATCCCGGCGGGGAATGGCTGGCAGGCGGGGGACGGCATGGACTGGTTGGCGGCGGTGGACGGCTATTGCGAGCGGACCCATGCGGGTTATTGGGCCGAGCCGGTCAACGCCTTGACCAATCTGGCCTTTGTGGTGGCGGCCTGTCTGATGTGGCGCCGCACTCTGGGTCTGGGTCGGGCGATGTGTATCGTGCTGGGGGTGATCGGCGTGGGGTCGTGGTTGTTTCACACCCATGCCAACCGGATAACCGGGGTGGCCGATGTGGTGCCCATTCTGGCGTTCATCCTGCTGTATGTCTTTGCCGCGAGCCGCGACATGCTGGGGGTCAAAGGGTGGCAGGCGGGGCTGTGTGTCGCGGCGTTCGTGCCC
>JBBRVJ010000317.1:0-2287 GCA_038246975.1 Rhodobacterales bacterium
CGTATGTTCGTGCATCAGCAGGTTTTCGGTGACCTTGTCGATCTGGCCCTGCACGGTTTCAAACCGGGCGACGAAGTTGGCGAAGGGGGCAGCGCGGCCGATCAGCTTTTCCCACCACGACCGTTGACGGCGCACGTCGAGCTCGGTGATGGAAAAACCGCGGATCGTGGTGACGATCTGGCGCAGGCTGTCGCCGGCGGGGCCGACGTCCTTGTTCTTCACATCGGCCAGCATGTCCTGACTGATCACCTGCAGTTCGGCCTGTGCGGACGAGCCGAACGAAATGATCGACTGGGTGTTGCGCATGTCCAACTCGGTCATCCGTTTGCGGATGTCCTCGGCCACCGGGGCGGGCGCGGTTTCCAGCACCATGATCTCGGTTCCCGGTTCGGGCAGGATCGTGGCGGTCACGGCCTGCACTTCGGCAAGGGCATTGGCGGCTTGGGCGCGGATCGAGTCTGGCATGGCTAACTCACTTTGTTGGACGCTTTGGGGGGTGTTTGAGCAAGGCGCTACCCTTCCAGCTTCAACCGGTCGCGTAACACAGCGATTTCAACATCAAGGTCTGTGTGATTGTTGGTCAGAAATACTGCGGTGCGGCTGGCGAAATTCGTCTCAAGGTCGGTCAGCAACGCGTCGTAGCTGGCGCGCACGGCGGGGTCGCGGTTCCGGGCATAGACGTTGGCAAACTTGACCGTCGCGTCGCGGGCCCCCATCAGGTATACCGACAGATACTTGCGCGCCGAGGTCAGGTCGCGCGGGTCCTGCTCGACCGTTCGGAACATGGTGCGGGCGGTGATGGCGAACCGGTCGACCCGCGCCTGCATCTGGCGGTCGTCGGCGCGCAGGATCGCGTCCTTCATCGCCGTCAGATAGGCCTCGGCCTCGTCTACGGCGCGGGCGACGCGGTCGGTCTGGAACTGGTCGACGCCCTCGATGCCTTTGTCGGCCATCGGATCGGAACCGAAGGCACCAAAATGCAGGACGGCCCCCGCAACCGCGAACAGGGCCATGTAAAGCGGATCGGTGGTCCAGGTCATGGTGCCGATGGCGAGGCCTATGCCCGTCGTGACGCTGCCCGCGATCTTGCGCGGGAAGGCCGGGCGGCGGGCGACGCGGCGTGCGTCATAGGCCGCTTCGGCGCGCAGGCCTTCGCGGGTCAGCCAGCCGGACAGCAGCAGGACCAAGCCCGCGGCCAGCCCGAGGAACAGGTTGCGCGGGGTGCCGCCGAAAGCCGGGATCAGGAACAGGAAGGGCGTGACGAACAGCATCCATGACCGGAACCCCGTGCCTTTCACGGCAGGCGCAGCCGGAACGCGGGGCGCGTCGCCGGGTTTGCCGGTCGCACCGCCAGGGCTGTATTTGCCGCCGTACCGTTGAGCCATCACACGCTTCCGCCAATCGCGGCATAGAGCGTCAGCCCCAGCAGAAGCAGAAAGGACAGGCCTTTTAGTGTCTTGCCCGACATACCCGGCCCCCACGACTGCCAAACTCTTACGCTGGGGACTATAGGCGATGGGGCCACGTCATGCCAGTGGGTGCGGCCGGGAATCGTGGGGGGAAATTGCGGGGCGGTCTGCCCGGTCGGGGTGTGGCGGTCAGCCTCGGGTCGGGGGTTTGCGCGGGGCGCGGGTCACCGCACCGGCCGGTTTGCGCGGCGCTGCGGGGCGGTCGGCGGGTTTGGGTTTGGGTTTTGGCGTGGTGGCTTTGGTCCAGGTGTCGGACGGTTGTTTGAGCGCGGTGGCGGCCGTTTTGCGCGGGGAGGATTTGGCGGATGCTTTTGCAGATGAGGGGCGGGCCGGATCGCGATTGACGTCGGCGTCCCTGACCGCGCCGCGAGGTTTGTCGGACGGGGTGCCGGGGCGGGGCGCGCGGGTCTTGCGTTGGGCGGTGCCCACGGGTTTTTCGATCGGGTCTTCGCCCAACTGTTCGCGCAGGGTCTTGGTCTTGACCTCTTCGACCTGCCCCGGTTCCAGATCGCCCAGCCGGAACGGGCCGTAGCTGATCCGGATCAGGCGGTTCACCGTCAGGTCGATTGCCGACAGGGCACGGCGGATCTCGCGGTTCTTGCCTTCGCGCAGGCCCACGGTCAGCCAGGCATTGGCGCCTTGAATCCGGTCCAGCGCGACCTGCATCGGTTGAAACCGCTCGCCGTCGACCGTGATGCCGCGGCGCAGGGGTTCAAGGTCGGGGTCGGTCGGGTTGCCTTTGATCCGCACCCGGTATTTGCGCAGCCAGCCGGTCGAGGGCAGTTCAAGGCGGCGCTTGAGTTCGCCGTCATTGGTCA
>JBBRVJ010000318.1:0-2268 GCA_038246975.1 Rhodobacterales bacterium
ATCCGCCTCGGCACCCCCGCAGGCACGACGCGCGGCTTTGCCGAACCCGAATTCCGCGACATCGGGGATTGGATCGTCGAAGTGGTCGACGGTCTGGCCGCCAACGGCGAAGACGGCAACAGCGCCGTCGAG
This sequence comes from Rhodobacterales bacterium, assembly GCA_038246975.1. Classification (GTDB taxonomy): domain Bacteria; phylum Pseudomonadota; class Alphaproteobacteria; order Rhodobacterales; family Rhodobacteraceae; genus JAIYDJ01. Next base: position 133 of record JBBRVJ010000318.1, read on the forward strand.
GCCGCCGTGCGCGCCAAGGTGCAGGCGCTGTGTGACCGCTTCCCGATCTATCCGGGGCTGTGATCCTGCGGCGCGCGCGTCTTTGCCGGGCGCGCGCCTAAACCAGCCCCCGCCACCACACCACGACCATCAGCAACACCGCAACGGCCAGCAGGCTGAACGCGATCGACGCCGCGATCCCGACGACAACGCCCTTGCGGCGGTCGGCTGCGACGATCCCGTTAAGATGGCGCAGACAAATGTCATAGGCTTCGGCGACCAGTTCATCGTCAATCCGGTGCATCAACTTGGGCGACTTGATCATCTCGGTCGCTTGCACCAAAGCCTCGGCGGCGATCCGCACCGTCTTGGGCAACCGCCGCCCGCCTTTGCGCATCTTGGCCGCAAGCCCGGTGCCACCGACCCGCAAGCGTTGCTCCATCAGCGCGGCCACCCGGTCTGCCATCTGCTGGATCGTGACTGCGCTCATTCCTGGCTCCCGTTGGTTGGCCTCCTTCTAGGCCGCGGCAACCGCTGCTTCAACCACTCTGGCCCCCCGCCTGCATCCAGCTTATCAATCGCTTATGCTCAGCACGATCCTGCACCCCGCCACCACCCCGATGGGCCACCCGCCCCTGATCATCGCGCATGGCCTGTTCGGCACGGGTCGCAACTGGGGGGTCATCGCGCGCCGTCTGGCAGACAGCCGCGACGTGATCGCGGTCGACATGCGCAACCATGGGCTCAGCCCGCGCGCGGCGACCCAAAGCTACCGCGACATGGCCGCCGATCTGGCCGAAGTCATCGCCACCCTCCCCGGTCCGGTCGACCTGATGGGCCATTCGATGGGCGGCAAGGCGGCGATGGTGCTGGCGCTTACCCAACCCGATCTGATCCGCCGCCTGATCGTCGCCGACATCGCCCCGGTCGCCTATACGCACGATCAAAGCCGCCACATCCACGCGATGCGCGGCCTTGATCTGACCAACCTGACCACCCGCACCGAAGCCGACCGACGCCTGTCCGCCACCATCCCCGACGCCGCCTTGCGCGCGTTCTTCCTGCAATCGCTGGACCTGAAAACCGACCCGCCCCACTGGCGGCTGAACCTGGACGTGCTGGAATCCGAGATGCCCCGCATCGTCGGCTGGCCCGTCATCGCAGGCCAGTTCCTCCACGCCACCCTGTTCCTGACCGGCGCAGACAGCGGTTACGTCCGCCCAGAATACCGCGAAACGATTCGCGCCCTCTTCCCCAATTCGCGCTTCGCCAAGCTACCCGACGCCGGCCACTGGCTCCACGCCGACAAACCTCGCGAGTTCGAGGAAACCGTCCGGGTCTTCCTGACCGCGCCAGACTCCCCCTGACCAGCGGTCAAAGCGCCAGACTGACTCCAGCCTGCGCCGCCGATTGCTCGGCCCTGTCCAGCAACCGCTGCAATACGGCCCCCCGTGCGAAATCCGGGTCGGCCACACCCGTCCCGCGAATGGCCGCGATGAACCGCTCATAAACCGTGGGCAATACCGGGGCCTCGACCTCGTGCCAGACCGCCGCTTGCAAATCGTCCCCCAGACAGGCGCGAAGGGTGCTGATGTTGCGCTCCCACCCCACCTCAAGCCCGCCCTTGTCGCCATAAATCCGCAACCGCAGGTCGTTCAGATGCCCGCTGGCAAACCGCGTCGCTGCCACCGTCCCCAACGCCCCATTCGCCAGCACCACCTGCATCGTGGCACTATCATTCGCGTCCAGCGTGTATTCGCCGATCTTGCCGCCGCGGGCCTTGTCAAACGTGGCCAGCCTGCACGACACCTCGACCGCATCCTGCCCGGCAATGAACGTCGCAAAATCCAGAATGTGAATCCCCACATCGCCCAAGACACCCTTGGACCCATGCGCCGTCGAAAGCCGCCACAACCATTGGCTTTCGCGGTCCCAATGTCCCCAAGCAGGCTGCGTCAGCCAGCTTTGCAGATATGAAGCCTCGAAATGCCGAACGGTGCCGATCGCGCCGTCGCGCACCATCGCCGCTGCCTTCTGGAGCGCCGCGACGTTGCGATAGGACAGGTTCACCATGTTGACAACCCCGGCCCGCGCGGCCGCCTGTGCCATCGCCTCGGCATCCGCCGCTTTGGTTGCCAGCGGCTTTTCGCACAGCAC
>JBBRVJ010000319.1:0-2208 GCA_038246975.1 Rhodobacterales bacterium
GCACCCCGGGCCCCGGGGACCACTTGCCGGTCGTGGGTGTTGCCCCCGAGGACCCGGGGTTATTGGTGTTTGCGGGGGGGTAACGCCCGCTCCAACGGCGGGGTCGGGGGTACGGGTGCGTGCTTGCACGCACTGCTGCGATGGGGGGACGCCATGTTGCTCTCGCTTGATATCCGCGATGTTCTGATCATCGACCGGCTCAGCCTTGGCTTTCAGCCGGGGCTGAACGTCCTTACCGGCGAGACGGGTGCGGGCAAATCGATTCTGCTGGATGCCTTGGGCTTTGTCCTGGGCTGGCGGGGGCGCGCCGAACTGGTGCGGCAGGGCGCGTCACAGGGCGAGGTGGTTGCTGTGTTCGATCTGCCCCCCGACCACGCCGCCCGCGCGGTTTTGATCGAGGCCGGGATCGAGGTCGATGACGATCTGATCCTGCGTCGCATCAACTCGGTCGACGGGCGCAAGACGGCATGGGTCAATGACCGCCGCGTTTCGGGCGAGGTGTTGCGCGATCTTTCCGATACGCTGGTGGAACTGCACGGCCAGCAGGATGACCGCGGTTTGCTGAACCCGCGAGGGCATCGGGCATTACTCGATGTGTTTGCCGGCGTGGACCTGACCGCGCTGCGTGGCGCTTGGCGCGCGAAGGCTGCGGCGCGGACAGCTTTGGTGCAGGCGGAGGCGGCACTGGCCACGGCGCGGGCCGAGGAGGAATGGCTGCGTCATGCGGTGGCCGAGTTGGACAAGTTGCGCCCCGAACCCGGCGAAGACGCGCTGCTCGACACCCGCCGCCGCGCCATGCAGGGCGCGGCCCGCATCCGCGCCGACATTACCCGTGCCCACAAGGCGCTGACCGAGGGGGCCGAAGGTGTGATGCGCGATGCCCAGCGCTGGCTGGAGGGTGCAGCCGACCGGGCCGAAGGGCGGCTCGACGCGCCGCTCGCGTCCTTGATGCGGGCTTTGGCCGAGTTGGGCGAGGCGGGGGAGGGGGCCGCGGACTGTTTGCGCGCGCTTGACTTCAACCCGGTGGAACTGGAGGCGCTGGAGGAACGGTTGTTCGCAATCCGGGCACTTGCGCGCAAGCATGGGGTGTTGCCTGACGATCTGAGCGCGCTGGCGGGTCGGTTGCGCGACAGGCTTGGGGCGCTGGATGCCGGGGCCAGCGGTCTGGCGAAGCTGACCCGTGCGGTGGGAGAGGGGGATGCCGACTATACCGGGGCTGCGGCAGCGGTAACGTCGATGCGGCGGGAGGCTGCGGGGCGGCTGGATGCGGCGATGATGGGGGAACTCGCCCCCCTGAAGATGGAACGGGCGGTCTTCGTAACCGAAGTAACCGTTGCCGATCCGGGGCCGGACGGGGTGGATGCGGTGACCTTCACCGTGGCAACCAACCCCGGCGCACCGGCGGGGGCCTTGAACAAGATCGCCTCAGGGGGGGAGCTTTCGCGTTTTCTTCTGGCGCTGAAGGTCTGTCTGACCGGCGACACGCCGGGAGTGACGATGATCTTTGACGAGATCGACCGGGGTGTCGGGGGGGCAACCGCCGATGCCGTAGGGCGGCGGTTGCAGGCGCTGGCCCACGGCGCGCAGGTATTGGTCGTCACGCACAGCCCGCAGGTGGCAGCACGGGGCGCGCATCACTGGCGGGTGGAAAAGCGGGTGGAGGCGGGACTGACACTGTCCACCGTGACGCCGCTCGATGCTTCGGCGCGGGTTGAAGAGATTGCCCGGATGCTGGCCGGTGACGTGATTTCCGACGCGGCACGGGCTGCGGCGCGGGCGCTACTCGGCCAGACCTGAGACGCTGAGGGTCGCGGCCTGCCAATCCTCGACCCCCGACACCAGCACTGCCGTCAGCATCGCGGCAAAGCGCGGCAGGTCCGCCCCATTGGGCCCTTTCGCGCCCGACACGACAAACCGCTGCTGTACAAAGACTACGCCAGGGGCCAGTTCCCGGCGCTTTCCCTTGCCGGTGACCAGCCGGGCATCGGCAAAAATCCCTGAAAACTCGGCCTGAAACGCCAGCTTGGCGGCGGGCCGACCCTCGGCCCAGCCCCCGGTCAGCGTCATTACCCCGGCATCCTCGGCCAGGAATCCGGCCAGCCGATCGGCATCCTGTGCGCCAAAGGCGATGGCAAAGGCGCGGGCGAAGTCATCGGGGGTCATGCGGAAGACGTCTATCCGGCCACGCGGGTCAGGGTGGTTGCCAGA
>JBBRVJ010000320.1:0-2149 GCA_038246975.1 Rhodobacterales bacterium
TATGCCACTCATGTCGCCCGTTTGGACCCCGATATGTTCGATCCGTCCAAGCCTGCCGCCGAAGTTTTGCGCGATGCGCTGCGCCAGTACGAGCGTGAAATGGACGAACCCTTTCCCGAGGACCCCGCACAGCAACTGTCCGAAGTGCTGCGATCCATGGCGCGGGCGTGGGAGGGGACGTCGGCCCGACTTCTGCGCCAATCCAAGGGTGCGCCGGTCGAGGCGCCTTTGGGGTTGGTCGTGCAGGCCATGGCGCAGGGCATCGGGCAGGGGATTTCGGGGTCGGGCGTGATCCAGTTCGTCGATCCTGCAACCGGGGTGTCGCAGGTCACGGGGCGGTATCTGGGGCAATCGCAGGGGCGTGACGCACTGAAGAAAACCGATGCGATGTATCTGACGCGCGATCCGCGCGGGCCTTCGCTGGAGGATCTGGCCCCCGCCATTTTCGCCGATCTGCTGCGGCAGGGGGCTGTTTGCCGCATTCGCCTGCGCGAAGAAATGCAGATCGAGTTCACCATCGAGGACGGTCGGCTGGCGGTGCTGGACGCGGTCAAGGTCACGCGGTCGGCGCGGGCCGGGTTGAAAATCGCGGTGGCGCTGGCCGATGACGAGGTGATCAGCCGGAACGAGGCCATTCTGCGGGTCGAACCCCGGGCGCTGACCGAACTTCTGCACCCGCAGGTCGATCCGCGCGGGCCGCGCGATGTGTTTGCCAAGGGGATTGCGGCATCGCCGGGGGCGGCGACCGGACGGGTCGTGTTTTCTTCCGCCGCGGCGCAGGCGAGTGCATCGCGCGGCGAGCCGTGCATTCTGGTGCGGCGCGAAACCGCGCCCGAGGATATTCGCGGCATGCATTCTGCGGTGGGGGTGCTGACCGAACGGGGCGGAGTGACCAGCCATGCGGCAGTGATTGCGCGCGGGTTGGGGGTGCCGTGTGTGGTCGGCGCATCGGGCCTGCGGCTTGACGCCAGGGAGCGTCGCTTGGTGGCCTCGGATGGCCGGGTATTTGCCGAGGGAGACCAGATCACCGTCGACGGCACCACGGGCGAGGTTCTGGCTGGCTCAGTGGCGATGCTGGCCCCGGCGCTGGACGATGCGTTCCGCAAGCTGTTGGGTTGGGCCGACGCGGTGCGCGACATCGGGGTGCGCGCCAATGCCGACACGCCGGCCGATGCCGCCACCGCGCGGCGGTTCGAGGCGCAGGGCATCGGGCTGTGCCGCACCGAACACATGTTCTTTGACGAGGCGCGGCTGGTGGTGATGCGCGAGATGATCTTTGCCGACACCTCCAAGGATCGCGCGGCGGCGCTGAGCCGGTTGCTGCCGATGCAGCGGGCAGACTTTGTGCAACTTTTCGAGATCATGATCGGGCTGCCGGTCTGCATCCGTCTGTTCGATCCGCCGTTGCATGAATTTCTGCCCCACACCCGCGAAGGTTTGCGCGAACTGGCCGAGGCGCTGGACAAACCCTTGTCCGACGTGACGCGGCGGGCCGAGGCCCTGGCCGAGTTCAACCCGATGTTGGGGATGCGCGGGGTGCGGCTGGGCGTGGTGCTGCCGGAAATCTATGACATGCAGGCCCGCGCGATTTTCGAGGCGACAGTCGAGGTGATCCGCCGGGGGGCGTCGGTGGTGCCCGAGATCATGATCCCGCTGGTGTCGGCGCGGCGCGAGGTCGAACTGGTCAAGGCCAATATCGACGCGGTGGCGGCCACGGTGCGGGTGCGTTCAGGGGTGAATTTCGACTACAAGCTGGGCGTCATGGTGGAAACCCCGCGTGCGGCGTTGCGGGCAGGCGAAATAGCCCAGCATGCGGCGTTCCTGTCGTTCGGGACCAATGACCTGACCCAGATGACCTATGGGTTAAGCCGCGACGATGCGGGGCGGTTCATGAACACCTATGTTCAGCAAGGCGTTTTCCCTGAGGATCCGTTCCACACGCTGGACGTGGACGGGGTCGGAGAGTTGCTGTTGATCGGAGCAGAACGCGGGCGGCGGACGCGCGGCGATCTGGTGCTGAGCATTTGTGGCGAGCACGGTGGCAACCCCGAATCGATAGCGTTCTGCCGTCTGGCAGGGTTTGATTACGTCTCGTGTTCACCATATCGTGTTCCGTTAGCCCGGCTTGCGGCGGCACATCTGGCGTTGA
>JBBRVJ010000321.1:0-2145 GCA_038246975.1 Rhodobacterales bacterium
GCTTCGACACCGACGTCAACGGTGCTGCCCTCGCCGAAGGCAGATGGGGTGCAGGGCGGGGACTGGAGAGCTATGCCTATGTTACCGTGGGTACCGGGATCGGGGTCGGATCGGTCGTCAGGGGCCTGACCGCGCGTGGCCTTGGTCATACAGAGGCGGGCCATCTGCGGATCCCCAGGATGGCAGGCCGGACCTGGCCCGGTGTCTGTCCCTTCCACGGCGATTGCGTCGAGGGACTGGCATGCGGTCCCGCCATCAGGGCTCAGTCGGGCGTCGCGGCAGAAGATTTGCCCCTGACCGATCCTGTCTGGGAGGAGGCGATTCAGGCGCTGGCGGCTCTGTTTCACAATCTGGTCCTGACCACCGCGCCCCAGCGCATCCTGCTGGGGGGCGGGGTGGGCGGTCGCCATTCCGAACTGTTGCCCCGCATCCGTGCCGCGATGCTGGAGAGCCTGGGCGGATACGCCGTCGCCCCCAGTATCGCTGAAGAAATCGACGCATTTCTGGTTGCGCCACATCTAGGCGATCTGGCTGGTCCACTCGGGGCCATCGCCCTGGCCCAGGACGCCTTTGAGATCAGTCAGGCGGCCGGTGGTGAGCTGAGCCTTGTTCCGTTCAGGCGGGACCCGGTTTTCTCGCGCGCGGCCCTTTCCAGAGAGGCAGGACTGTGAGCCACGCGGGATCGTCACTGATCAAGCTTGGACCCATAGGAGTGATGCATCCAGCGCTGTGGCCTCCGCGCGCCGCGCCGGGCTTTGGCGATTATTCGGTGAGGGATCTCGCCGCGAAGTTCCTCATGCAGGTCGACGACCTCGCCGAATACGGCCGCTATCGGTTGGCGAGTGCCGAGGAGCAGGCGAGAGCCGCCGACGGCCGTCGTCGCGTGGTCCTGATGGGCGACTCGATCACGGATTTCTGGACCCCGGACTTGCTTCCGCAGACGCCCGCCGTCCGCTTCATCAACCGCGGTATCGCCGGGCAGAACACTTCGGTGATGCCGCTGCGATTTCAGTCCGATGTGGCGGCGCTGTCGCCCGATGCCGTGGTCCTTCTGGGCGGTACAAACGACGTCCGCGCATGTGCGGGCGACCCTGCCGGCATCGCCGAAAGTGGTCTCGAAGGGGTGTCCCGCAATATCGCCGGGATGGCGGACATGGCCATCGGTCGGGGTAGCCGGGTCATCCTGGCAACCCTGCCACCGATCGGGCCGGATTTTCTAACCATCGCAAGGTCGCCCGCCGTGATCGACCTGATGAACCAGTGGATACGCGGCTTCGCCTCCGATCGGGATTACCCGCGCGCCGACTACCATGCGGCCTTGGCGGACGGGCGGGGCCTGATGCCGGCCCACCTTTCCGACGATGGCGTCCATCCCAACGCCGCCGCCTACCGCCTTTTGGCTCCGGGCCTGGAAGCCGCATTCAATCGTCTTTTCTTTTCGGACCTCGTCGCATGAAGATCATCGCCGCCCGCGTCATCGTCACCTGCCCGGGACGGAATTTCGTGACCCTGAAGATCGAGACCGATCAGGGAGTCTATGGCATCGGAGACGCGACCCTGAACGGCCGTGAGCTGTCGGTGGTCTCCTACCTGCAAGACCACGTCATCCCCTGCCTGATCGGCAAGGAACCGCAGCGGATCGAAGATATCTGGCAATATCTGTATCGGGGCAGCTACTGGCGGCGCGGTCCGGTGACGATGCGCGCGATCGCCGCCGTCGACGTGGCGCTGTGGGACATCAAGGCCAAGATGGCCAACATGCCCCTCTATCAACTGTTAGGCGGGCGCAGTCGCGAGAGTGTCCTGGTTTATGGCCACGCCAACGGGTCGGACCTGGCCCATACCGTCGATGAGGTCGGACGCTATATCGATCTCGGTTACAAGGCGGTTCGTGCCCAGTCGGGGATCCCGGGGATTGAACTGGCCTATGGGGTTGGCCGGGGTCAGCTCTATTATGAACCCGCAGACGCCGCCCTCCCGACCGAGACCGTTTGGGACACGCGCAAATACCTGAACTTCATCCCGTCGCTGTTCGAGAAACTGCGCGAGACGCATGGCACCGACGTGGCTCTGCTACACGACGTCCATCATCGGTTGACGCCGATCGAGGCGGGGCGGCTGGGTCGCTCGCTTGAGCCGTTCGAC
>JBBRVJ010000322.1:0-2126 GCA_038246975.1 Rhodobacterales bacterium
CGGCGAGCCGCATTGCAGCAGCTTGCCGTTGCGCAGGATCGCCACCCGGTCGGCCATCACCAGCGCCTCCTCCTGATCATGGGTGACGACCACGAAGGTGATGCCGACCTCGTGCTGCAACCGCTTCAACTCCAACTGCATCGCGCCGCGCAGTTTCTTGTCCAGCGCGCCCAGGGGTTCATCCAGCAACAAGACACGCGGGCGTTTCACCAAGGCGCGGGCGAGGGCGACACGCTGTTTCTGACCGCCCGACAGTTGATCGGGCTTGCGGTTGGCGAAGGCTGCCAGTTCGATGACGGACAGGATTTCATCAACCCGTTCGTTGATTTGCGCTTTGGGCAGACGTTCCATTTCCAGCCCGTAGGCGATGTTGGCGCGGACGGTCATATGGGGGAACAGCGCGTAGGATTGGAACATCAGGTTCACGGGGCGCTTGTTGGGCGGCATGGCGGAAATGTCCCGCCCGTCCAGCAGTATCTGGCCCGCCGAAGGTGCCTCGAACCCCGCCAGCATCCGCAGCAGCGTGGTCTTGCCGCTGCCCGAGGCCCCCAGCAGGGCAAAGAATTCATTCTCGGCAATGTCCAGCGACACGTCATCGACGGCGGTCATGGTGCCAAAGCGTTTGGCGATATTCCTGATCTGCAACAGCGCGGTCATTGTCCGGGCAGGCCCCCTTTGTTCAGCCGTTGCGCCAGCGCCAGGGCGGTGACGCTGACCCCGATCACCAGCGTCGCCAGTGCGTTGATCTCGGGCGTCACGCCAAAGCGGATCATGGCATAGATCTGCATGGGCAGGGTGGTGCTGGCGCGCCCCGCCCCCGCAGTGAAAAACGCAATGATGAATTCGTCGACCGACAGGGTGAACGCCAGCAGCGCCCCCGCGATGATCGCCGGTGCCAGCACGGGAATGACGATGCGGCGGTAACTGGTGAAGGCGCTCGCGCCAAGGTCGGACGATGCCTCGACAATCGACCAGTCAAAGGATTTCAGCCGGGCGCGGACCACGGCGCAGACAAAGGCGAGGTTGAACACCACATGCGCCACGATGATCGTGTGCAGGCCCATCGGCACCTTCAGCAGCGAGAAAAAGCTGAGCAGGGCGATCGCCAGCACGATATCGGGAATGATCATCGGGGCAAAGATCAACGCCTCCAGCGCGCGCCCCCGGCGGCGGCGGATTTCAATGCCGATCGCCAGAAGGGTGCCAAGGATCGTGGCAAGGGCCGTGGCGCAGGTGGCCACGATCAGCGTGTTCAGCCCGGCGTTCAGGATATCGGCGTTGCGGAACAGCTCGCCATACCATTTGAACGAAAACCCGGTCCATGCGGTAGGCATGCCGCCTTCGTTGAATGACAGCCCGATCAGGACCGAGATCGGGATATACAGAAAGGCAAAGGTCACCCCGATGATCAGCAGCATCAGGTTTCGGCGTGCAGGGCTATCCATCGGCCCGTGTCCCCCGCTCGACCGCCATTGTTTGCAACAGCAGCAGCACCATCATCACGGCAATCAGCACCATCGAAAGTGCAGCACCAAAGGGCCAGTCATTGGCGGTCAGAAACTGCGCGTAAACGACATTGCCGATCATCTGGAACTGTCCGCCGCCCAGCAGCGCAGGGGTGACGAAATTGCCGATAGACAGCACGAACACGAACACCGCGCCCACCGCGATGCCGGGCAAGGTCAAGGGCAGGGTGATGCGGCGGAAGGTCGTCCAGCCCGATGCGCCAAGGTCCTGCGACGCCTCGGCAATCTCGGGGTTCAGGCGCGACAGCGGGGCATAGCAGGCAAGGATGACAAAGGGCAGATAGCTGTAGACAAGGCCAAGGATCACGGCACCTTCGGTGTACAGAAGTTGCGGCATCTCGCCCTTGTAGCCCATCCAGCGGGCCAATTGGGTGATCAGACCTTCGCGGTTCAGCAGGACCATCCACGCATAGGTGCGAATCAGGTAGTTCGACCAGAACGGCAATACGGCAAAAAACAGCAAGATGGGCTGCCATGCGCGCGGCAGCGTCGCAATCGCATAGGCCGCCGCATAGCCGACCGTGCAGGCGATGATGACGACGATCCCGGCAATCCGGGCGGAATTGAGCAGGATCGACCCATAAAGCGGATCGAACACCA
>JBBRVJ010000323.1:0-2121 GCA_038246975.1 Rhodobacterales bacterium
GACGGCGCAGGTCGATCAGATGGCCGGGGCAGGTCTGCGGGTGCTGGCCGTAGCCGAAGCCGCCTTCAACGGCTCTGCGCTGCCCGAAAGCCAGCGTGAGTTCTCCTTTCGCCTGTTAGGTCTTGTGGGGCTGAATGACCCCTTGCGCGCCTCAGTGCCCGACGCGGTCGCACAGTGCCGCAGTGCCGGGATCAGGGTCATCATGATCACAGGCGACTACCCCGCGACGGCGCAGGCGATTGCGTCCGAGGCGGGCCTGCAAGGCACCCGCGTGATCACCGGGCCGGAGCTTGCGGAACTGACGGACGAAGGCCTTGCCAACGCCGTCAAGGACATCACCATCTTTGCCCGCATCATGCCCGAACAAAAGCTGCGCATCGTCGCAGCGCTCAAGTCAGCAGGCGCGGTCGTGGCGATGACAGGCGATGGGGTGAACGATGCGCCCTCGTTGAAGGCTGCCGATATTGGCGTGGCGATGGGCGAACGCGGCACCGATGTGGCGCGCGAGGCGGCCAGCATTGTGCTGTTGGACGATGATTTCGGGTCCATCGTCTCCACCGTTCGGCTGGGCCGACGGATCTACGACAATCTGCGCAAGGCGATGAGCTTCATTCTGGCGGTGCATGTTCCCATCGCGGGGCTGGCGCTGATGCCCTTGCTGTTCGGGATGCCGATCCTGTTCGGACCGGTTCATATCGCTTTTCTGGAGATGGTGATCGACCCGGTCTGTTCCCTCGTCTTCGAGGCGGAAACCGAAGAAGACGACATCATGTCCCGCCCGCCGCGCCCGCCCACCGAGCCGCTTTTTTCTGGCCCCACGATCCTCTGGAGCCTCACACAGGGCCTGCTGGTGCTGGGTATCACCGCGACGATCTTTGCGCTGGCCCCCGACTACGGGCTGTCCAGCGATCAGGTGCGGGGCATGACCTTTGCCGGATTGGTGTTCGGCATCGTGGCGCTGATCTTGGTGGATCGGTCGCGGTCGGCCTCGATCCTGACCGCGATCAGCAGGCCAAACCGGGCGCTGGCCATCGTGTTGCCGCTGGTCGGCAGCTTGTTGGCGGTGACGCTGTTCTGGCAGCCCGCGCGTGATCTCTTTGGCTTTGCGGCGCTGGAACCGGTGTTCCTTGCGGTGCCGCCGCTCGCCGGGCTGGCGGTGCTGGTGACGCTTGAATTGCTGAAGCCGATCTGGCGGTGGGCGCAGCGAGGGGCTGCCACGGCAAGGCCGACAGCTGCCGCCGTGTGACGCTATCAGACCAACCTGTGTCAGTGCGCTTCTCCGGGTACGGATACACCTTGCGGCAGCGGAGTCGGCTGACAAACCCGTCTGCCTTCCGGTTTTACGAAAAGGACATAGTGATGAAGGGTTACCTCGCCGATATCGAACATCTGACAGAAGAAAACACCAGCTTTCGCAAGGTGCTTTACACCGGCAAACACCTGCAGCTCGTGCTAATGACGCTGAAACCCAGCGAAAGCATCGGCCGCGAAACCCATGCCACGCATGATCAGTTCTTTCGTGTCGAGCAGGGCACGGGCGCGCTGGTGATCGACGGTGTGACGCGTCCATTCAAGGACGGGGACGGCATCATCGTGCCTGCCGGGGCGGTTCACAATCTGACCAATACCGGTGATGCTCCATTGCGGCTTTACACGATCTACGGCCCGCCCAACCACATCGACGCGCTGGTGCAGGCCACGAAGGCAGAAGCCGAAGCCTCGCACGAGGTCTTCGACGGCAGGACGACGGAATAATGTCCTATCTTCCGATCTCCACGACCAAGGTCACGTCCTGATGCGGCGCAGAACCCTTCTGATTGGTGGCAGCCTTGGCGTATTGGCCCTTGGCGGTGCCGGGTGGACCGTGTGGCAGCGCCAGCGTGCGGCGGCAGACATGGCGGCCTATGCCGCCAGTTTGCGGGACCCGCTTCCCGCCTCGGCCTCCGCCCGCGACCTGATCCGCTTTGCCACGCTCGCCGCGAATGGGCACAACACACAGCCTTGGCTGTTCCGCGCGGACGACCGGGGCATCGACATCCTGCCGGACATCACTCGCCGCACCCCGGTCGTGGACCCCGACGATCACCATCTGTTTGCCAGCCTCGGCTGCGCTGCGGAAAA
>JBBRVJ010000324.1:0-2082 GCA_038246975.1 Rhodobacterales bacterium
AGGCCCGATGCGCAACCGGCCGCGCTGTGAAAACGGCCCCGTCGGCGAGGGCGGCATCTGCGAGAAATCCCGCGCGATCGAAACCCTGCCGAATGGCGTTTCGCATGCCGTGCTGAACATCGACACCAACGGCTATGGCGATAACACGGCCGTGTTCACCGTGCCCGAGGGGCAATATTTCTTCATGGGCGACAACCGCGACAATTCGCAAGACAGCCGCTACAGTCAGGCGGCGCAGGGTGTGGGCTTCGTGCCTGCCGAATACCTGATCGGGCGTGCGGACCGGATCATGTTTTCGTCGGCTGGGCGGTCGATGCTGTATTTCTGGACATGGCGGTCGGATCGGTTCTTCAGGGCGGTTGAGTGAGGCTATCGGCGGATCTTCTGGCCTTTGCGGGTCGCATCGGGCATACGTTCCGCCAGCCCGAATTGTTGCTGCGCGCGGTGACGCATGCGTCTATCTCGTCCAAGACCCGGCCCGACAATCAGCGGCTGGAGTTTCTGGGCGACCGGGTGCTGGGGCTCGTGATGGCCGAGGCGCTGCTGCTGGCCGATCCAGGTGCTGCCGAGGGGCAGTTGGCGCCCAGGTTCAACGCGCTGGTCCGCAAGGAGACCTGTGCGGATGTGGCGCGGTCGGCGGGGTTGGGGGATGTTCTGAAGCTGGGCCGGTCCGAGATGATGTCGGGCGGGCGGCGGAAAGAGGCGTTGCTGGGCGATGCGCTGGAGGCGCTGATCGCCGCCGTTTATCTGGACGGCGGGTTCGATGCGGCGCGGGCGCTGGTATTGCGGCTGTGGGGCGACCGGGTGCAGGCCGTGGCAAGCGACGCCCGCGACGCCAAGACCGCCTTGCAGGAATGGGCGCAGGCGCGCGGCATGCCGCCGCCGCTGTACGAGGAATCCGGCCGCGAAGGCCCCGATCATCAGCCGGTGTTCACCGTGACGGTCACGATGGACAATGGCGTGTCCGAGGCGGCCAAGGCTGGGTCGAAACGGGTTGCGGAACAACAGGCGGCACGGGCGCTGCTGTCCCGGATGGAGGCTGGTGATCTGCCAGCCAATGATCGCTGACGTGAATTGCAAGTCTGCACTCATGTTCCCGCCACACAATCCCGATACCCTAGACTTTCGGCACAGGAGGAAATCGTCCTTTTTGTCGGGCATCTGCGCGCCACAGCTTTTTTCGAGCATCAGCCGTTTCGAACTGGCGGTATTTTCCGGAAGAAAATTTTCGCCAGTCCAGTGCCATTCCAAGCTTGACCATTTCCTCTGAAAGGTCGCGTCCGTCTGGCAAATAGCAGGTGGCAACAGGTCTGTCGTAGGACGAAGTTCCATCAAAGACCGCTGTCACCACATGCCCACGACAAAGGTTCACCAATGCCCATTTTGCTTTGTTCCCATATGGTTGGTCCAGTTCGGGAGCGTCGATACCGGCAAGCCTGATCGAGACGCAGTCGATCACCAAGGTATCTCCGTCAACGACGAAGCACTGGCCAGATAAATTTCGTAGGACGACGACGGGGTTTTGACCTTCAGAAATTCGCCTTTGCAGCACCGGACGAGGCGACGGCACATAGGGTCTTTTCTTTCCCCACAGCTTGTTTGGTTTTCGCCGGGTCGCCGAAGGTCTTCCAGGGAAAAAGACACGAATGAGTAATCGAAGCAGTCGCATTGCACCCTGAATCATACGGAATTTCTGATTAAATCATCCATTGAAACATGGGGGATTTCAAGTCTTTTGATCCGGCAAACGGTTTGGTTTCCCTGCAGACCGACAGAACTGGTCATTCCAGTCTGTTTGGAATATGCGCCTTTGATGCTACGGTGCGAGGGCGTGATGGTTGACGAGATGGATGGCGGCAGGGCTGCGGGGAACCGGGCGGGGTTTGTGGCGCTGATCGGCGAGCCGAATGCGGGCAAATCGACGTTGTTGAACAAGATGGTTGGGGCCAAGGTCTCGATCGTCACGCACAAGGTGCAGACCACGCGCGCCCGGATTCGCGGTGTGGCGATGGAGGGGCAGACGCAGATCGTGTTCGTCGACACGCCGGGGCTGTTCCGCCCGCGCCGCCGTCTGGACCGCGC
>JBBRVJ010000325.1:0-2046 GCA_038246975.1 Rhodobacterales bacterium
GCCGGGCATCTGGTGCAAACGATGGCCGCCCGCAAAGACGCGCCCCGACCCGCTGTCGAGGCGGCGATGCCCCGCCCCGCCGACGTTGTGCAGCTTGCCGCGACGAATCAGCCGGCAGCGGTTCCGGTTGTCGCGAAACCCGTGCTTCCAGCAGCTGCACTGGCCAAGACGGTTCCTGTCCCGGCCAAAGCGATTGCGGTTGCGGAAGTTTGCCCGGTCACTCTTGACCTGATGGCCGATCCGGGGGCGATGATCGGCATCACTCTGTTGGCCCCCTGCCACCCCAGCACCCGCGTCGTGCTGCAACATGCGGGCCTTGCGGTGACGGCGCAGACCAGTCTGACGGGCACGTTGTTTCTGTCGGTTCCGGCGCTGACGGCGGATGCAGAGGTCGAGCTGACCTTCGCCGACGGCACGTCGGTCCGCCAGACCATCGCGATGGACGATATCGCAGCCCTGCGCCGCTTTGCCGTGCAATGGCAGGCCGATGATGCGTTCCAGCTTTACGGATATCAAGGTGCGACAGCGGTTTCGGCCACCAATCCCGGTGCTGTGCCGCTGACCGGCCCGTTGACCGAGGCGGGCTTTCTGATGCAGTTGGGCGACAAGACTGTGGACATGCCGCTGCTGGCCGAAGTCTATACCTATCCCGCGATGGGATCGGCGGATGTGGTGATCGAGGCGGCAGTAACCGCCCAAACCTGTGGCCGCGAATTGCTGGGCGAAACGCTGTTGTCCGAAGCGGGCCGGGTTACGGTTACCGATTTGACGCTGGCGATGCCCGATTGCGATGCCGTGGGCGATTTTCTGGTGTTGAATAATCTTGTGCCGGACCTGACACTCGTCGCTGCGAACTAGGATCAGGCGGACGACACATGCGATCATCCCTGCGCGCGGCGATTCTCGCCGCGTTTCTTGGTGCTGGACCAGTGTTCGCACAGGACGTCACCTTGACGTCGCGCGACGGCTCGCTGGCGCTGTCGGGGGCGTTGCAGGGGTATGACGGGGAATTCTATCGGATCGACACCTCCTATGGGATGCTGACGGTCGATGGTCAGGGCGTGATCTGCGACGGTCCCGCCTGCCCTGACCTGACTGCACCCAAAGCGGTGATCCGGATCGTCGGGGCGGCGGATGCCGGGGCGGCGTTGTTGCCGCCGTTGATTGCCGCCTTTGCACAGGCGCGGGGGTTGGTCTTTGCGTCGTCCACCGATGGGCCAGCGCTGATAACCGACCCTGCAACGGGCAAGGTTCTGGCCGAGTTCAGTTTTCTGGCGATGACCCCCGATGCCGCCTATTCCGAGGCCAAGGCGGGCCGGGCAGAGTTGATCATCGCCGCCGCGACGGAGCCTGATTTCGGGTCCCGGGCGCTGGCGCTGGATGCGTTGATCCCGATCATGGCGCGCGACAACCCGACTCCGCGTATTTCAACCCCCGATCTGGCACGCGCCTTGTCGGGCGAGGTCACGAACTGGGCGCAGATTGGCGGGCCGGACATGCCTTTGGTGCTGCACGCGCTGCCCGCCGACAGCGATCTGCAACAGGCGTTGTCGGCCAGATTGGGCCGCGACATTGCCGCCAGCATCACCCACCCCGACCTTGCGTCGATGGCCGTTGCCGTCGCGCGCGACCCGTTCGCGCTGGCTGTGACAGGCCGGGCGAGTGCCGGGGCCGCCCGCACGCTGCCGCTGACCGACAGTTGCGGCTTTCCGTTGCTGCCCACCCCGCTGGCCGTGAAGGCCGAAGACTACCCCCTGTCGCTGCCGATTTACCTTCTGACCCCGCGCCGTCGTCTGCCCTTGGTGGCGCGGGAGTTTCTGGAGTTCCTCGGCTCGCCCCAGGCCGAAACCGCCGTTGCCGCTGCCGGATATATCGACCGGAGTGCGACGCGACAGCCGATGACCGCCGATGGGTTGCGCCTGATCAACGCGATCAAGGGCGCGGGCGCGGAGACCACGCTGGCCGATCTGCAAAGGCTGGCGGGGGTGATGGACGGTGCGGATCGTCTGTCACTGACCTTCCGGTTCGAGGATGGATCGAGCCAGC
>JBBRVJ010000326.1:0-2042 GCA_038246975.1 Rhodobacterales bacterium
CACGGCGGCCTCGACGGCGCTGTTGCCGTCTTCGCCGTTGGCGGCCAGACCGTCGACCACTTCGACGATCCAATCCCCGATGTCGCGGAATTCGGGTTCGGCAAAGCCGCGCGTCGTGCCTGCGGGGGTGCCGAGGCGGATACCGGAGGTGATGGTCGGCTTTTCGGTATCGAACGGGATGCCATTCTTGTTGCAGGTGATGTGCGCGCGCCCCAGTGCCTTTTCGGTAGCGTTGCCTTTGACGCCCTTGGGCCGCAGGTCGACCAGCATCAGGTGCGTGTCGGTGCCGCCTGTCACGGTGCCAAGCCCGCCTTTCATCAACTGATCGGCCAGCGCCTGTGCGTTGCGGATCACCTGCGCCTGATAGGTTTTGAAGCCCGGCTCCAGCGCTTCGGCAAAGGCCACCGCCTTGGCGGCGATGACGTGCATCAGCGGGCCGCCCTGAATGCCGGGGAAGATCGCCGAGTTGAATTTCTTGGCCAGCGCCTCGTCATTGGTCAGGATCATCCCGCCGCGCGGGCCGCGCAGGGTTTTGTGAGTTGTTGTCGTGGCGACATGGGCGTGCGGGAAGGGCGACGGGTACAGGCCCGCCGCAACCAGACCTGCGAAATGCGCCATGTCGACCAGCAGATAGGCCCCGACGCTGTCGGCAATCTGGCGCATTTTCGCAAAGTCGATGATGCGGGGAATGGCGGACCCGCCGGCGATGAGCATTTTCGGCTGATGCTCGGTCGCCAAAGCCTGCACCTGATCGTAATCCAGCGTCAGGTCCTGTGCGCGCACACCATATTGCACCGCGTTGAACCATTTGCCCGACTGGTTGGGGGCCGCCCCGTGGGTCAGGTGGCCGCCCGCGTCAAGGCTCATGCCCAGAATGGTATCGCCGGGTTTGATCAGCGCCTGAAACACGCCCTGATTGGCCTGCGAGCCCGAGTTGGGCTGCACGTTGGCGAAAGATACGCCAAACAGTTTGCATGCCCGCTCGATTGCCAGATTTTCGGCCACGTCGACAAACTGGCAACCGCCGTAATAGCGTTTGCCCGGATAGCCTTCGGCGTATTTGTTGGTCATCACCGAACCCTGCGCCTCCATCACGGCGCGGGACACGATGTTTTCGGACGCGATCAACTCGATCTCGTCGCGCTGGCGGCCGAGTTCCCACGTGACCGAGGCGAACAATTCCGGATCGCGGGAGGAAAGGGATTCGGTGAAAAAGCCGGTGTCGCGGTGGGGGGAATTCATGGGCGGCTCCTGTGGCGGCGTTTTGAATCGACGGATTTATGACAGTTAGAGCATGGCATGCTTTGGGGAAAGCCATGAATGCGACGGGTCGGCGCATGGCGGCGAAATGGCGGGGTTGAGTTTGGCGGGGCAGGGGGTCAAGACTGCGGCTCAGGATCGGGGGAACCATGACTGCACCGCGCATCGCCTTTACCGCAAGCCCGGTTCAGCCAGCGCAAGACGCGCTGGCCGACCTGATCGCGGCGCATGGCCAAAGCGATCCGCAGGCGGCGGATGTGGTGGTGGCGCTGGGCGGTGACGGGTTCATGTTGCAGACGCTTCATGCCACCGAACGGCTGAACGTGCCGGTTTACGGGATGAATTGCGGCACCATCGGTTTTCTGATGAACACGTTTTCGACCGAAGGACTGCCCGAACGGCTGGCCGCGACGGAAGAGACGGTGATCAATCCGCTGGCGATGCGGGCGGTGACCAAAGATGGCAGGGTGGTCGAGGCGCTGGCGATCAACGAGGTCTCGCTGCTGCGCGCAGGACCCCAAGCCGCCAAACTGCGCATCAGCATCGACGGGCGCGAAAGATTGGCGGAACTGGTCTGCGACGGGGCGCTGGTGGCGACGCCTGCGGGGTCGACCGCCTATAACTATTCGGCGCATGGGCCAATCCTGCCCATCGGGTCGGACGTGCTTGCGCTGACTGCCATGTCGGCGTTCCGGCCCCGACGGTGGCGCGGGGCCTTGTTGCCCAAGACGGCGGTGGTGCGGTTCGACGTGCTGGAGTCCGACAAGCGCCCGGTGATGGCG
>JBBRVJ010000327.1:0-2028 GCA_038246975.1 Rhodobacterales bacterium
CCGGGGGTTTCACACCCCCGGACCCCTGTGGGATATTTTTGGACAGAAAATGAGGGGGTTGCGGGATCAGGTGTCGGGGGCGGGGATGAATTCGGCATTGTCGGCGGGGGGGAGTTTGAAGCGGCCATGCGCCCAGTCGCCCGCGCGCCACGCCTCTTTGGCGGCGTCGATGCGGTCTTTGGTCGAGGCCACGAAGTTCCACCAGATATGGCGCGGCCCGTCCATCGTGGCGCCGCCCAGCAACATCAGTCGCGCGCCTTGCGGGCCTGCCTTGAGGCTGATGTGGTCACCGGGGCGGAAGACCAGCATGCGGCCTGCGTCGAAATCCTGCCCTGCTACGCTGACGCTGCCGGTCAGCACATAGGCGCCGCGGTCTTCGTGGTCGTCGGGCATCGGCAGGGTAGCGCCGGGGGAAAGGGTCGCATCGGCGTACAGGGTTTCCGATGGCGTTTCGACCGGCGCGCGGGTGCCGTAGGCGTGGCCGAGGACCACGCGGAGGTGTTTGCCTTCGCCTTCGATGGTGGGCAGGGCGCTGGCGGGAGCGTTGATGAAAGCGGCGGGGGCATCCTCTATCGCTTGCGGAAGGGCGAGCCAGGTTTGCAGGCCGAACAGGCTTTGCGGACCCGCCAGCGCCGGGCCGTCCATCCGTTCGGAATGGGTGATCCCCTGCCCCGCCACCATCAGGTTGACCTCGCCGGGGGCGATCCACGCATCGGTGCCAAGGCTGTCGCGATGATGGATCCGGCCGCGCATCAGGTAGGTTACGGTGGCAAGGCCGATATGGGGGTGGGGGCGGACGTCGACGCCCTTGCCGGTCAGAAATTCGGCGGGGCCCATCTGGTCGAAAAAGATGAAGGGGCCGACCATCTGGCGTTGCGCCGAGGGCAGCGCGCGGCGCACCTCGAACCCGCCAAGGTCGCGGGCGCGGGGCACGATGACGGTTTCGATGGCATCCACCGCATCGCCCAGGGGAATGGTGGGGTCAAGGGCGGGGTTCCAGCTCATCACAGTCTCCGGGTTAGGCGGTGTGCCTGATGTGGACTGCGGGGCATGGGGATGAAAGGGGGGTTGCCTGCACAGCCGCCCTGCATTCCTGCATTGTCCGCCAATCCGCCGCACAACTCTTTATTGCGCGCCACGCGAGGTGCGACTGGTTCCGGCGGCAAGGACGGGAGAGTTGCGAGGACGAAATGGGCCGCATGGGTTGGGGTCATGCTGATGGCAGGGGTTGCGCAGGCCGGTGGGCCTGGTGTTCCGGACTTGCCGTCGGACGCGGTCGTCGCAGAGCAACCGGCAGCACCCGATGTCGATGTGGTAAAGCCCGACGGGGCCGCCGACCACGACCGCCCCAACACGCCCTGCGGAGCCGTCGAAGGCACGATGAGGCGTGTGATGGTGGGAGATAAGGGATTTGAACCCCTGACATCTTCGATGTGAACGAAGCGCTCTACCACTGAGCTAATCTCCCGGTGGCGGGGGGTTTAGCCCTGATCGACCGGCTCTGCAAGAGCTTCGTTCGCGGGCTTTTTCCGGGCTCCGTCCACCGGTGTGCGCCGCAGTTTGAGGGTCATCGGCGAGCCATCGGTGCTGCCTTTCGCGACGCGCAACCGACCGAAGGCGGGCAGGTTCAGCGCCTCGCCGTTTTCCAGCGCCGTTCCCAGTTGGGCGAGCGTCGCCTCGACGATTTCCTTGACGCCCTTTTTCTTGCCACCCGTGCTTGCGGTTACCCGATCGACCAGCGTCTTGAGCCGAAGCGCCGTGGGGGCGGTGGTTTCGGTCGCTGCGGCCCCAGTGTCGATAACCACGGCGAGCGGTTTCTTGACTGCCGCTTTGCGCGGAGCGGGGGTTTTCTTGTTTGGGGGGGTTGGCATGGGAATTGGCCCTTTTGTTGCGTATGTTCAACGACTATCCCGATTTCTGCAACAATGCCAGAACGAAGCCCGACCGACTGCGAAGATCATCGCCTTACAAAGGTCAGGCGGCTCGACGGACTGGGCAAACACGGGCTGTGCAATAAAGATTGACGGA
>JBBRVJ010000328.1:0-2019 GCA_038246975.1 Rhodobacterales bacterium
CACATGGCTTTTGTCGATGTGCTGCGGGAACGCGGCGTCGATGTGGTGCTGCTGCGCGAGATGCTGGAGGTGGTTGTCGCCAACCCCGAGGCGCGTCGCTGGCTGCTGGATGCCCGGATAAATGACAATTCGGTGGGGGTGGGTCTGGCCGCCGATTTGCACGCCTGTCTGATGGAGATGCCTGCCAATGCGCTGACCCATATTCTGATCGGCGGGATGAGCCGCGCGGAACTGCCCATCCCGGTGGCGGGCGTCGTGGCGCCGATGCTGCGGAGCGAAGATTTCTTCCTGCCGCCGATGCCAAACACGATCTTCACACGCGACAGTTCCTGCTGGATCTACGGCGGTGTGACGTTGAACCCGATGTTCTGGCCTGCAAGGCGACTCGAGACGCTGAACCTTGCCGCGATCTACAAGTTTCACCCTGATTTCGCTGACGCCGGTTTCCCGATCTGGTTCGGTGATCCAATGGTGGATCACGGGCTGGCCACGCTGGAGGGCGGCGACGTGATGCCCATCGGCAATGCAACCGTGCTGATCGGCATGGGCGAGCGCACCACGCCGCAGGCGGTGGGCCAGGTGGCGCGTGCGCTGTTCGCGGGCGGCGGGGCGGAGCGGGTGATCGCCTGCCAGTTTCCGCGCGCCCGTTCGTCGATGCACCTTGATACTGTCTTCACCTTTTGCGACCGCGATCTTGTGACAGTCTTTGCAGAGGTTGCCGACGCGATTCAGACCTACTCTCTGCGGCCCGGTGACAAGGGTGGGGTCACTGTGACCACCGAAACCGCGCCATTCCTAGAAGTGGTGGCAGGCGCGCTTGGCCTCAAGAAACTGCGCACCGTCCCGACAGGCGGGGACGCCTACGAGTCGCAGCGCGAGCAATGGGATGACGCCAACAACCTCTTGTGCATCAGCCCCGGCGTCGTGGTGGGCTACGAACGCAACGAACATTCCAACACGCTTCTGCGCAAGGCGGGGGTTGAGGTCATCACCATTTCCGGTGCCGAACTGGGTCGCGGGCGGGGCGGGTCGCATTGCATGTCCTGCCCCTTGATCCGCGACGCGCTCTGACTCCCATTTCTGAAAGGACGAACCCATGCCGCAAAACCTGCACGGCCGCAGTTTTCTGAAACTGCTGGACTTTTCGCCCGAGGAATTGCGCTTTTTGCTCCGCCTTGGGGCCAGCCTGAAAGAGGCCAAAGTCACCGGCACAGAAAAGCAGCTTCTCAAGGGCAAGAACATCGCGCTGATCTTTGAAAAGGACAGCACCCGTACCCGCAGCGCGTTTGAGGTGGCCGCCTTCGATCAGGGCGCGCATGTCACCTATCTCGGCCCGTCAGGTAGCCATATCGGCACCAAGGAGACGATGAAGGACACCGCCCGCGTTCTGGGCCGGTTCTACGATGCGATCGAATACCGGGGTTTTGGCCAGGCGGATGCGGAAATTCTGGCGCAGTTCGCCGGGGTGCCAGTCTACAACGGCCTGACAGACGAGTTTCACCCGACGCAGATCCTCGCCGATCTGATGACGATGCGCGAATATACCCACAAGCATCTGTCGGACATAGCGTTCTGTTTCGTCGGTGATACGGGAAGCAACACGGGAACCTCCTTGATGGTGGGTGCGGCCCTGATCGGCATGGATGTCCGGCTTTGCGGCCCGCAAAGCCTGTGGCCGGACACGGTGCTGGTGGATAAATGCCGCAAGCTGGCTGAATCCAGCGGCGCACGGATCACGCAAACAGAAAAGCTGGCCGAGGGGATGGAGGGCTGTGACTTCATCTATACCGACGTCTGGGTGTCGATGGGCGAGCCGGAGGAAGTCTGGGCAGAGCGCATTGCACTGCTGTCCCCCTTTACCGTAACGCAAGCCGTGATGGACCTGACGGGCAATCCGCATACCAAATTCCTGCATTGTCTGCCAGCCTTCCACAACCGCGACACCAAGACCGGTGAAAAGATCTTTCAGACCTATGGCATCGATTGCATGGAGGTGACGGATGAGGTGTTTGAATCCCC
>JBBRVJ010000329.1:0-2001 GCA_038246975.1 Rhodobacterales bacterium
CGATGACCCCTGCCCCAAGAATCACCACCCGCATGGACGCCTCCGTTTGCCATGTCAGCCTTATAAGGCAGTCGAACGGACGTTTCTTTGCTACTTTTGTTGCGTTGGAAAAGAGGCGCGCAAAAGTCAGCGCGGTTTCGCCAAACGCGCAAGATTCTCCCCCCAATTACCCACAATTGTCGATGGTTCGCCCCTAATACTGGTCCAGATCGCGGAAATCTGGCTCCTCAGGCGGGAGACGGACCGTCGCCGCCTGTTCCCACCGTTTCGCCTCGGTCAGAAAGGCATAGACCCCGCCGTTCGCCGCCCGGATGACCCCCGCCCACCCGCAGCGCCAAAGCCCGTTGTGAAAATACAACCGCAAAAAATACAGCGGCGGCGCAAACAGCATCTTCCACGGTTGCGGCGGTTTCCCCTGATCGGCCTTCATCGCCGCCTTGAGGCTGGAGTATTTGTTTTCCTTCAGGAATTGTTCATGCAACTGGATCGGACGATAGTGCAAAAGCCCGCCGCGCGGGGCATTTCGCACCGCGCCGGTGATCCGCAACCCCTCATGCACCTTGTCACGCGGATCAAAGGCCCCGCTGCCCTGCCGGATCAGACGCAGGTTGAAGCGTTCCCTGGCTTGCGGCGGCGCATAGCCGAACCCGTCGAGATAGGGATACCGCGTGACGCGCCAACCCGCCACATTGGCGTCGGCGATCAGCGCCGGCAGGTCGGCGATCAGTTTCGGGCTCAGACGTTCGTCGCTGTCGATCGACAGGCACCACGGCTGGCGGCACTGTTCCAGCGCGAACTGTTTCTGCCCGCCATAGCCGCGCCAAGCCTCGCGGTAGATCACGATGGGAAAGCCTTCGCCGGTCAGCCGTTCCAGAATGGCCAGCGTGGCGTCAGTAGACCCGCTGTCGACCACGACAATTTCGGCGCAGGTGCCAAGACTGCGGATGCAGGGTTCGATGAAGCGTTCTTCGTCCTGACAGATGAGGAAGGCCGAAATGGGCAGCGTCATGCAAGGCCCTTTTCATCGGTGCCACGAAACACGGTCATGTAGTCGCGGCAGATCGCCTCTTCGGAAAACATCTCGTCCAGCCGCGCGCGGGCCGAGGTGGCAAAGCCGCGCGCCGCTGCCGGGTCATCGCGCAGCCGGGCAAGGGCCGTCGCAATGCCCGCCGCATCGTCGATATCCGCCATCAGCCCGTCAACCCCGTCGCGCATGAACCACGACGGCCCTTCGCTGCGGGTCGCGACCGAAGGCACGCCCGCCGCCCACGCCTCCAGCAGGATATTGCCCAGCGGTTCATGGCGCGACGGCAGCAGAAAGGCATCGGCCGCGGCGATATGGTGAACGGGGTTTTCCACCCAGCCGACAAACCGCACACGGTCCGTCACCCCCAGATCCGCCGCAAGCCGTTCCAGATCGGGCCGCAACTTGCCCTCGCCGATCAGCCACAGCCAGGCACCCGGTAGCCGTGCAATCGCGCGGAGCGCCACATCCAGCGCTTTGCGCGGCTGAAACCGCCCCCCCGCAGCCACAAGGAAAACCCCCTCGGGCGTGTCATGGGCGGCGCGCGGCACCGGGGCGGGCGGCACGATCGGCGTAAAGTTAGAAATCGTCAGCGCAGGCTTGGTCCAGCCCAGATCGCGGCAGGTCGCAGCGATGCCCGGCACATTGCCGACCAGCAGATCGCAGTTGTCGAAGTGCTTGAGGTTCCTGGGGAAATCCCCCATCCGGTTCAGCTTGACCACACCGGGCCACCGATGCACCAACCGCCCCGCCCGAGGCATCCACGACATCACCGCATCCGGTTTCCAATCCCTGACCCAACGGTCGGCCTGCCAATGCAGCAAGATCGACAGCGGCGACAGTTTCGAAAAATTGTTGCGGATCACCGGGCCCAAGGGGGCAATCTGCGCCTCCCAACTGCGCCCCGGACGAATGACGAACCGCTGCTTTACCCCCCGCCGATCCAGCGCCTGCGCCAGCTTGACAAAGAACCGCTC
>JBBRVJ010000330.1:0-1954 GCA_038246975.1 Rhodobacterales bacterium
ATCATTCGTATGTCCTTTTTTGGGTGTGACAGTCGCCCGTTGATGGGCTGACCCAAGCCTTTTTTCCTCTCCTGAGGCAGGCTCACTTATTCACATTACTTCAGATACTTCGGCCATCCGCCCTCAGGCACAACCGGAGTCCAGGTGCATTCGTCACGGTAGCGTTCAGTGGCAGGCAGATCGACGATTGATGGCTCCATGCCAATGGTGGTTCGATACCAGGCCAGCTCATCGTCGTATTCGTGCGCGCGGACATGCTTGTGCCACACGGCGCCCGAGCCCTGTCGCCGGAACCGGTATCCCCGGTCTTTCAGATCATGCCGCCGGTCGTAGGGAGCGCGCGTTGCCTCAAACCGCCATGCGGGTGCCGTCATGGCGTCAATCAGCTTAGCCATAACGCTCTGCCCGTCATCGAAGACATGATCGAGCAGCTGGCAGAGCGAGAGCACGTCCTCCCGTGCGCGATGGGCGGCTGATGGATAGAAGCCGGACTGCTGCAACAAATAATTTTGCGGCCCCGGTTCAAACCCCAATGCGCGCCAAGGCACATCCTTCATCGCACAGCCCCAGCTTAGCGATGGCAAATCAGGCAACAACTTTTCTACCCAGGGTCGGTCAAATGCAGAATTGAACGCCACCACGACCGAGCAGGATGCGATTGTCTCGGCCAAGGCATCCCGGGCAATTGATTTGCCTGCTAACAGGTCATCGCTGAGCCCAGTCAACCGGACGATTTCCGTCGGCAACGGATGACCTGGATCTTCAAGCCCGGTGCCGATCGAACGGACGCCTGCGATGCGTCCATGCCGATCAATTTGCACCCGTGCGGCACAGATCTCGATTAGAGCGTGGCGCCGCCAATCGAGGCCTGTGGTTTCGACATCGATCACGCAAATCTGCCGCATGCCGTCTGCTTGTTCTGGTGGCACCGGTGGCCATTCGGATCTTTCTCTAGCTGGGCGCAGGTTTTTGTATCGGTCCGCATCGGACACCGTTTCGCCACCGCCGGCGGGATAGCCGACAGCTGTGCTGTTCACTTTGTTCATGGTTTACCCCTTCGCTTTGCGACCGGCCGAAGGGCATTTTTCCCTTCTCCAACCGTTCACGCCCCCGCGAGGTTTTTCCCGTGCTTTTCTTTCTGATGCGGCATCGCAGGGGCGTTGAGGACCAATTGCGCTATCATGGTTAACGCGCTTGCCAGAAAGCACTGTTCGCGCAATGTTCTAATCATGGTTTCTCACTCGATTCGGCAGGCGAAACGCGACGATCTGGCCTTTCCGGTCCGTGTGAAGGTGCGCGTGCCTGATGGTGGCCTAGGCAAAACGCTCGACCGCATGATGGTGTGGCTGCGTGAGAATCTGGAGCCCCAGACCTACGCCTGCCACAGCGTGCCAGGCGTAGGGTGCAGCACCGCCGCATTCTACTTCCAGGATCTCGACGCGGCGTCGGCCTTTGTCGGAGCGTTCCCTGAGGCGAGTCTTGCAGACGGAGGGTCAACGATTGGTGCCTGAATGCAGAAGGCGTGACCACTGAAGTTAATTCACTTGTCAATTCATAGTAATTCCGATACGATACATAGTTGAAACCCTCAAAGACATAGGCCAATGACGACAATCATACTCGCAATCATCGGAATGTTGCTGGCCGCAGCCGCCGCATTGATGGGTGGTGTCGTCATCGACATTTGGCCGCGCCTCAAGGCTTGTCTCCGGAAGATTTTCGCGAGCCGGGCGGCTCCTCTACCTCTTCCATTTATAATTATGGTTGTCGGCCTTATAGCCCTGATTATTGATAAGGCTTGCCGACTATACTTTCTGTTCATGCGGCGCCGGACTTTGCTTCATGCACAACGGCTCGGCAGGCACCTCTGCAATCCGCCCCAGACGTGGGCTGCTCCCTAATCACCGCCCCCGCTGATTGAACCCTGCGGCGTCACATCCGTGACTTCGCGCCA
>JBBRVJ010000331.1:0-1942 GCA_038246975.1 Rhodobacterales bacterium
CTGCACCGCGCCCTTTACGCCTTCGGGAACTGCCAGACCGGTGTCGCCAGACAGGATCCCCCCGCCAAAGGGGTAAGGGGCGTGCGCACAGGTTTTCCGTCCAGAACCAGAATAGCGGCCCCGGTCATCGTCTCTGTTGCAAAGATGCTGTCGTCCGCATCCAGCGTGAAATAGCCATCCACTTTCGTCCCGTTGGGGATGATATGTCCTCCAAAAGATCAATGGTCCTAGGTAAACGACTTGCCCGCGCAGGATGGTTCCCAAGGCCTCTGAATTCTGGAAGTCGCACAAGGTCGTGGTTGCCACGAAAAAAGCAAATTCATAAAAAATGGAGGTGAGCTCAACTGCCTGAAAATAATCAACTGAACAATGTATAGCCACCTCGAACCGGCGTTGCGCAAAGTCCGGATGCTGCCGCTTCGCCGTACGGAGTGAGACAAACAGTGAAAATTATAACACGACAGCGGGCCCGGGCAAAGCCATGTTTCAGCCATGAGCTGCGCAAGAATATGGTCACTTCGTATAGCGTATGCGATCTTATGGGCCCGCTGGTCACCACAGAAGTTTTTTAACAGACCGGTGCGCGCATACCACCTTGCATATCAATGCGAGACTGCGCTCACGCAAGCACATGGCAGGCAATTTCGAGCAAAGCGGGTGCAATCTTCAAACAGTGCAATTAATATCTATACAATATTTAAGCCCCTGTTAAGCTTGGTTCAAACAAACCAACAGGGGATCAGCCATGATGAAGCTTCAACGTCGGTCGTTCCTTGCCGCCACGGCAGGGCTTACGTTTCTTTCGTCCTTCCCTCGGATCGCCTTGGCTGACGGCCACGACACGCTTAAAGTCGCGATTGCCGCAGAGACCGGGGATCTGGACCTGTTGCAGAACGTCTCGACCCTGTCATCTTACACCGTCGTGTTCGACGCACTGATACATTACGGCGCCGGGGGAACCCTTGAGCCGGGTCTGGCAACGGCCTGGATCGTGGCCGAGGACGGGCTGTCGATCAGCTTTGATTTGCGGGAGGGTGTCACATTCTCGGACGGCACGCCGTTCGATGCCACGGCCGCCGAATTTAATCTGAAGCGCTGGATGGGTGTCGCGGATTTCAGCTGGATCGGGATCGCTGACGCCTATGACAGCATCACCATCGACGCCCCCAACAAGATCACGGTCAAGCTGAAACGCCCGGTTGCGGTTGCGCTGTTGGAATTGACCATTGTGCGCCCGGTTCGGTTCTTGTCGCCCAAGGCTGTGGATGCGGACGGCAAGCAGACCGCCCCCATTGGCACGGGGCCGTGGATCGTGGAAAGCTATGACAGCACCAAGACCGTGCTGGTGCGCAACGATGGCTACTGGGGCGAAAAGCCGTCGTTCTCCCGCATGGAGTTGCTGGTGGTGCCGGACGAATTGGCGCGTGCCAATGGGTTGCGGGCGGGTGATCTGGACGTGATAGGTGGCGATTGGGTCGCCCCGTTATCGCCCCGCCGTGCGTCTGCGTTGAAGGGTGACGGCATGACCGTGGTGGCCGAACCTGGCACTGCTACGACGATCCTTGGTTTCTCTCCCAAATCGCTACTGATGCAGGACAAGGCCGTCCGCGATGCGATCTTCATCGGCGTCGACCGCGCCGCGGTTGCCGCCGTGCTGTTCGAAGGCTACGCCGACCCGACCGTGAACATTTTCCCGACAACCGTGCCGACCGCAGGGGCACGCATGGAGGTTCCGGCGCGGGACGTGGCGGCGGCGCAAGCCGCACTGACCGCAGGTGGATGGGCAGGGGATGCCAGCGGCTGGACCAAGGAGGGGGCACCGCTGATGATCGATTTTCTGGTGTCGGACGAAAGCTTCCCCGGGTCGCGCCGGATCGCCGAGATGATCCAGGGTCAACTGATGGAAATCGGCTTTCAGATAGGCATCTCGTCGGTCGATAAC
>JBBRVJ010000332.1:0-1938 GCA_038246975.1 Rhodobacterales bacterium
CTGGCTTGGCTGGAAGACCTGCCACGGTTCGGGGAGTTGCCTCGCGGTGGGTGCCTTTGGATCGGTGATCGAAACGCGATGCAAGGGTTTGACCGATGACGAAACTTGATCTTGATTTTGTGCGCAGCCAGTTTCCGGCCTTCACCAGCCCTGTACTGGGGGGACCTGCGTTCTTTGAAAATGCGGGGGGGTCGTTTCCTTGTGTTCAGGTGGTGGACCGCCTGCACCGCTTTTACACCGACCGCAAGGTTCAGCCCGGCAGCCCGCATGAGGCGGGTCAGTTGGGCGGGGCCGAGATGGACGAGGCACGCAGCCGGTTGGCCGCGATGATGGGGGTGGCGGCATCGGAAGTGTCGTTCGGGCCGTCGACCAGTGCGAATACCTATGTGTTGGCGCAAGCGGTGCGCGGTTGGCTGCGCGGGGCCAAGGCGGCGATTGTCGTTACCGATCAGGACCACGAGGCGAATGCCGGGGTGTGGCGGCGGCTGGCCGATGAAGGAATCGAGGTGCGCGAATGGAAGGTGGACCCAGATACCGGGCATCTGGACCCGGCGCGTCTGGCCGATCTGCTGGGCGACGGGCGGGTCAAGCTGGTCTGTTTTCCGCATTGTTCCAACGTGGTGGCGGAGATTAACGATGTGGCGGCGATCTGCGCGATGGCAAAGGATGCGGGGGCGCGGTCGTTGGTCGATGGGGTGTCTTATGCGCCACATGGCTTTCCGGATATTCCCGCGCTGGGGTGCGATATTTATCTGTTTTCCGCCTACAAGACCTATGGCCCGCATCAGGGGGTCATGGTGATCCGCGAGGCGTTTGGCATGGAGTTGCCCGCGCAGGGGCATTGGTTCAATGCCGGGAGCCTTTACAAGCGATTCACGCCCGCCGGGCCGGATCATGCGCAGGTCGCGGCCTGTGCCGGGATGGTGGATTACGTCGATGCGTTGCATGGCGCGCATTTTGCGCCCGAGGCGGACCCTGCGGCGCGCAACCGGGCGGTGCATGATCTGATGCGGGCGCAGGAAGTGGCGGTGATTGCGCCGTTGCTGGACTATCTGGCTGCGCGCAACGATGTGCGGCTGGTCGGGCCGCGTCAGGCCGAGGCGCGCGCCCCCACGGTGGCGGTCGAGTTGGCAGGTCCGGCCGTGCCAGTGGCCGAGGCGCTGATTGCCGAGGGGATCGCCTGTTGGGGCGGTGATTTCTATGCGGTGCGGCCTTTGGCGGCGATGGGTATCGACCGGGAAAAGGGCGTTTTGCGGTTGAGTTCGGTGCATTACACCAGTGCCGAGGACGTCACGCGGTTGATCGGGGCGCTGGACCGGGTGCTGTGATTTCCGGGCGTTCGGGGGGCGCGGCCTCCGGACGGCTCACCGAATGTGTATGGACGCTGATTGATTAATCCGTCAGGCGGTTCCGGGCGTATAAACTCTAAACGAGCCGGAGCCGATGACTGACGCGCCTTTGATCCTGTGGTTCCGCCGTGACTTGCGGCTTGTCGATCACGAGATGCTGACCGGGGCGGTGGTCTCGGGGCGGCCTTTGATTGCTGTGTTTATCCTTGACCCGGAAACCGAGGCTCTGGGGGCTGCGGCGAAGTGGCGGCTGGGGTTGGCGGTTGCGGCGTTTGCGCGGGCTTTGGAAGGCTTGGGAAGCCGGTTGGCACTGCGGCGCGGGCCTGCGCTGGCGGTGCTGCAGGGTCTGGTCGCGGAAACCGGGGCTGTGGGGGTGCATTGGTCGCGGCTTTACGATCCGGTTTCAGTGGCGCGCGACAAGGCCGTGAAGGCGGGGTTGAAGGCGGCGGGGGTGGAAGCGGTCAGCCATCCGGGACGGTTGCTGCATGAACCCTGGACGGTCGAGACGGGGCAGGGCGGGTTTTACCGGGTTTACACGCCGTTCTGGAAGGCCGTGCGCGACCGGGCCGTGGGGCCGTGTCTGGTGGCA
>JBBRVJ010000333.1:0-1936 GCA_038246975.1 Rhodobacterales bacterium
ACGGGTTGTGCGTCATCAAAAGCGGCGCAAAGACACCAATCAGCACGAAGATCAGCGCGGGCGTCAGAATAAGCCATGGCCAGTTTTTCATGGCTCAAGCCCTCCTGGGGCGACGCAGGCGCGGGTCGGCCAGCATGGCGGCAATATCGACAAGCAGATTGACCGAGACGAAGAACACCACGAAAAGCATCAACACGGCCTGCATGCCGATGAAATCGCGAAAGCGGATTGCCTCGATAAAAAACGCACCAATGCCGTTCAGCCCGAACACCCGTTCCACCACGATCGCGCCGATCATCATAAGAGTGAACTGGGCGCCAAAGGTGGTCATGTAGGGGATAAGAATATTCGGCAGCGCCTCACGCAGCAGTACGGCGCGGCGCGTCAGCCCCTTGGCAAAGCCGGTGGTGGCAAAGGGGCGCGACATCGCCTCTTGCAGGTTCACCCGCACCACGCGGGCCAGAACCGAGCCGGGAAACAGCGCAATTGTAATCCAGGGCAGCAGCCAGGATGAAAAGCCCGAGACGCCAAAGGTTGGCACCCAGCCCAGCATCACCGAAAACACAATGACCAACATGGCGGCGACAAAGAAATTCGGGGTCGAGGCCCCGATCAATGCCAGCGCATGCAACAGCTTGTCCACAAGACCGCCGTTCGACACCGCGCCAGCCAGCCCAATCACCAAAGACAACAGCAGCGCCAGCCCGCCCCCGCCCGCCAGAAGTGCCAGCGTCTTTGGAATGCGCTCCGCGAACTCCTCAGCCATCGGTTTGCCGGTGCGCAGGGAAATCCCGAAGTCTCCGGTCACGGCATCCCCCAGCCAGCGCAGATAGCGCACCGGCAAAGGGTCATTCAGGCCAAGGTCATTGGCGATCTTTGCAATCATCTCACCATCTGCGCCCGCCCCGGCCGCCCGTTCGGCGATCAGGGCGGCAACGTTGCCGGGTGCCGCAGACACCAACGCAAAGGTCAGCGCGCTCGCCGCCAGCATCAGCAGCAGGGCAAGCCCCGTTCGCCGCATGAACATGCGTTGCATCAGTTTGGCCCTCCCTTGGGGTTTAGCCCAGCGTGATGCCCTTGAACGGCAGGTCGTAGTCGGTTGCGGGCAGGCCGAAGCCTTTGACGCGGGGGTTGACCGCCCAGATCCGCTGGCTCACCACCAAGGGGCAAGCGGCAGTGTTGGCGCTGATCCAGTCATAGACCGCCTGCATTGCCGGTTCGCGGGCATCGCCGCCCGCGTCGAGCGCCGCCAGCACCACCTTGTCCAACGCGTCGGAAACATAGATCTTGCCATCCGGCCCGGTATCCGCCGCGGTCACGAAGGATGCACCAAGCGAGCCATGCGGATCGTAAGGTGCGCCATAGGTGGCAAAGAACGTCAGATCATAGTCAAACTTCGGGCGGCGGTCGTGCATCGTTGCGTTATCGACCGACGAGATGCCTATCTGAAAGCCGATTTCCATCAGTTGACCCTGGATCATCTCGGCGATCCGGCGCGACCCGGGGAAGCTTTCGTCCGACACCAGAAAATCGATCATTAATGGTGCCCCATCCTTGGTCCAGCCGCTGGCATCCCCTGCCCAACCCCCGGCGGTCAGTGCGGCCTGCGCCGAGGCCACGTCCCGCGCCGGAACCTCCATGCGTGCCCCTGCGGTCGGCACGGTTGTCGGGAAAATGTTCACGGTCGGGTCGGCGTAGCCTTCGAACAGCACAGCGGCTACGGCGGCGCGGTCGACGCCGATGAAGATCGCATCGCGGACGGCCTTGTCTTGCATCAGTAGCGATTTGGGAGAGAAACCAAGGATCGTCGTCGCGGTGCCGGGTTCGGCCACCACGATCATGCCGTCACCCTTCAACGCAGACGCACGGCGGGGCGATAACGGGGCGACCCAATCGCCACCTATCACGTCCAGATCACCCGCCCGCAACCCATTGG
>JBBRVJ010000334.1:0-1902 GCA_038246975.1 Rhodobacterales bacterium
CAGCGCCGTCAGACTGGGGATCGAGAATTTGTCGAGGTCCGGCACCACCGGCAGGCTAAGCGCTGCGATCGGCGGCAAGATCAGATAGCCGCCAAGGATCGTCCAGATCAACGCCCGCGCCGGGTCAAGCCGTGTCCACAGGGTCCATGCCACAACCGGCCAGACGCACAGCATCAGATAAGCTATGATGTTGGGGCTGGCCAAGGATCCGGCTTTCGAGGTTTGTTCCGGTACCCTTCCTAACACGGATGCCCGGTTTCGACCATTGCCGCACCGTAAAGCCATGGCAGGAAACAGACTGTTGCGGGAAGAATGCCGCATTGCCGCAATCGGATGCGGCACAGGCGCAATCCTGCCGGATCTATGGCATAAGCCGGGGGGCGAGCAAGGGTCAGGGGACATGCAGTTCAGCTTCGGGGCGGATCGGATCACCATCAACATCGCCTCGCCCGAAGCGCTGTTTGCCGCCGTGCGCGGGCGTCTGGCGGCGGGCGAAGGCTTTGCGCTGGCCACGCTAAACCTTGACCACCTTGTCAAACTGCGGAAATCGGCGGCGTTTCTGGCGGCTTACAAGGCGCATGACCTTGTGGTGGCCGATGGCAACCCGGTCGTCTGGCTGTCGCGTCTGGCCCGCAGCCCCAAGCAGTTGATGCCTGGGTCCGACCTTGTGATCCCGCTGACGGCACTGGCCGCGCAGGCCAGTCGCCCCATCGCCCTGCTGGGCAGCACCGATGACGCGCTGCACCGCGCGGCCAAGGCGCTGCGGCAGGCGGTGCCGGGGGCGGATATCGCGCTGTGCCTGTCGCCTGCGATGGAGTTCGACACGGCGGGCAACGCGGCGGGGCAGATGCTGGCCGAACTGGACCAGCGCGGCATCGGCCTGTGCTTTCTGGCCCTCGGCGCGCCGAAACAGGAACTGCTGGCCGCCCGAGGCCGCCGTTTGGCCCCGCATGTCGGCTTTGCCTCGGTCGGGGCGGGGCTGGACTTTCTGGCGGGCAGCCAGACCCGCGCGCCGCGATGGGTGCAGCGGCTGTCGCTGGAATTCCTGTGGCGCACCCTGCAAAGCCCGCGCCGAATGATCCCGCGCTATGCCGCCTGCGCCGCGATCCTGCCGGGGCTGGCGGTGGCTGCATGGCGACAGGGACGGCTCTGATCACGTCACGCCTCGACCACCAGCGCCGACCCAACCCCCCCCGCCCCCGCAATCGCGGCCAGCCCAAATCCCGCTTGCATCTGGTGAAACAACCGCACCGCCAGCACCGCGCCCGACGCCCCGATCGGATGCCCCCGCGCCAGCGCGCCCCCACCGATGTTGACGCGCAAGGGGTCCAGTCCCGCGCCTTGCACACAGGCGATGGCCTGCACCGCATAGGCCTCCATCACCTCCGACACCGCCAATCCGCCCGCCACGACGCCCGCCTGCCGCAACGCCATCTCGATCGCAGGCAAGGGTGACAACCCGGGCTGCACCGGGTCCGCCCCCAGCGTCGCCCCCCCCGCAATCCGCAGCGCCCGTGCCGCCTGCCGCGCCCGCCGCTCTGACACCACCACCAGAAACGCCGCCCCATCCGCCGCCACCGCCGCATTCGCCGCCGTGATCGACCCGGTAACAACCTTGGCCCGCCCCGCCACCGCCCCGGTCAACCCCCGCGCAAACGGATCGCGCGCCTGCCCTGACAACACCATCATCTCGGCCCGATAATCCGCCGTGATCGCGCGCGCATGACTGCGGACCGCCCAATCATCCTGTGCGCTGCGCGATATGCCCAACCGCACCGCCAGCGCCGCCGCCGCCTGCGCCATATCCGGGTCGCGATCGGGCCAAGGCGTAAACCGCGCCTGATCATAGGCCACCGCCGCCCCGCCGTCCGGGTCGGTGCGCAACCGCAGCGGCCGGCGCGA
>JBBRVJ010000335.1:0-1871 GCA_038246975.1 Rhodobacterales bacterium
CTGGCCTTGACGCCCAGATCGTCCAGCATCCGCGCCAGCCGCCAGATGCCCACCCGGCTGCCGAATTCGAAATGCGTCTCGGTCCCCAGATCGCGGATCGGCGGCTCGACGGTAAAGGCATATTCACCCCAGCCTTCGTTCCGGCCATGGCCTTCGATCAGCGAATATTCCGAGCCTTCCTCGTACACGATCACCAGATTGACCGCGACCAACGCATCGCCCGGCCAACTGATATGCGGCGCGCGGCGCCCGTATCCGGTAAAGTTACGACCCCAGTGCGTCATCTGCTGTCCTCGCTCAAAACATCCCGACATTATCACACAAGCATCTGTCCAAAAATGGAAAAACATCAGGAAATCAGGACATGACGCATGATCTGGTGATCCGCGATGCGGTGATCGTGACACCGGCAGGGCGGTTGCGCGGCGATCTGGCGGCCGATGCAGGGCGCATCGTGGCCATCGGCCCCGGCTTGCCGCGCGGGGCGTGCGAGATCGACGCAGGCGGTCGCCTGCTGCTGCCCGGCGGCATCGACAGCCATTGCCATATCGCCCAAGCCTCGGTCGCAGGCGAGGCACCGTGCCCAGATGACTGGGAAAGCGCGACGCGCGCCGCAGTTGCAGGCGGCACGACGACGGTGATCCCGCAATCCATGGCAGCGCGGGGCGACGACATAGCGGCGCGACTGGCGGCCTATCTTGCCCCGGCGCAGGGGGCGGCGCTGATCGACCATGCCGTGCTTGTGCAGATGCCCGATGCCGCAGAGGCGACGCTGGCGGCCTTGCCGGGGCTGGCCGCGCGGGGGTTCCGGTCGGTCAAGATGTTTTCGACTTATGAGGGATATGCGCTGACCGATCCCGAGATGTTGGCGATCCTGTCGGCCACGGCGGCACTTGGGATGGTGGCGATCCTGCATGCCGAGGATGACGCGCTGGTGCGCCATGCCATGGCGGCGGAACTGGCGGCGGGGCGGCACGGGCTCGACCGCCACACCCACGCCCGCCCGCAGGCCGCCGAGGCCGAGATGATCCACCGCGTCGCCAATTATGCGGCGGCGACGGGGGCGCGGCTGCATGTCTACCATGTCTCGGGTGCCTTGGCGCTGGCAGAGGTGGCGCGGGCAGCGGCGCGTGGCGTGGCGATCAGTGCCGAAACCTGCGCGCATTACCTGTGCTTTACTGCCGCCGATCTGGCCCGCCCGGATTTCGACGGCGCAAAGTTCCTGTGCGCGCCGCCCTTGCGGAACGAGGCCGACCGTCAGGCGCTGTGGGATGCGCTGGCGCAGGGCGGGTTGCAGATGGTGTCCTCCGACCATTCGCCCAGTCACCGGATGCCCGCCATCGCGCGGGCGCGGGCGGGGAATGCGATGGCGTTCAACGCCTTTGGGGGGGGTATTCCGGGGTTGCAGACGATGCTGCCCGCCGTGTTCTCGGGCGGGATAGCCACGGATCGCATGACCCCCGAACGCTTTGTCGAGGTGACGGCCGCAGCACCCGCCCGTTTGTTCGGGTTGCGGGGCAAGGGTGTGCTGGCGCCCGGATATGACGCCGACCTTGCGCTGTGGGACCCCGACGCGCGCTGGACCGTCCGCCATGCCGACATGGAAAGCCGCGTGGATTTCACGCCTTGGGACGGGTTGCAGATGACGGGCCGCCCGGTGCTGACCGTCAGCCGGGGCCGGATTGTGATGCAGGACGGTGTGATTGATCGACAGGCGGCAGGCCATGGCCGTTTGCTGGCGCAGGAGGGGCCCGAGGCATGAGATGGATCACCTGCGCCGTCAACGGCGGCACCCTGACCCGCGCCGAAACGCCGCATCTGGCGATCACGCCCGCCGAAATTGCCGCGGATGCGCTGGCCGCGGCCCGGTC
>JBBRVJ010000336.1:0-1870 GCA_038246975.1 Rhodobacterales bacterium
GTGCCGGTGGTGGCGGCGGTGGGGGGGTTGGCCGATACGGTCATTCACGCCAGCCCCGCCGCGATGGTGGCGGGGGTGGCGACGGGGATTGCGTTTCATCCGACCGATGCCGTGGCGTTCGGGCAGGCGATGCGGCAGTTGGTTGACCTTCATGCCGACAAGGCCGCCTGGGCGCAGGTGCAGGGCAACGCGATGCGGCATCCGGTGGGGTGGGGCGCGTCGGCTGCGGCCTATGCCGCGCTTTACGCAGGGTTGCTGGCGTGAGCATCGCCGCGATGCTGCCCGGCATGAAGGCGGGGCCGGGCCGCGCGTTTCCGATGGGGGCGACGTGGGATGGCGGCGGCGTGAACTTTGCGGTGTTTTCGGCCCATGCGACGTTGATCGAGCTGTGTCTGTTTGCACCCGGCGGGCGGGCCGAATTGGCACGGATTCCCTTTGCCGACCGCGAGGGCGATGTCTGGACGCTGTATGTGGCGGGGATGCAGCCGGGGCAGGCGTATGGCTTGCGCGCGCATGGGCCCTATGCGCCCGAGGAGGGGCATCGGTTCAATCCGAACAAGCTGTTGCTGGACCCTTGCGCGCGGGCGATGGAGGGACGGCTCAGGTGGTCGGATGCGCTGATGGGCTACAAGATCGGCTCGCCGCGCAGCGATTTGTCGTATGACACCCGCGACAGTGCCTTTGCGGTGCCCAAGGCGGTGGTGGTGGACCCGGCGTTTGACTGGGGCGGCGACACGCCTCCGGGGCATTCCCTGGCCGACACGGTGCTTTACGAGGCGCATGTCAAGGGCATGACGGCGCGGCATCCGGGGGTGGAGAAGTCGCTGCGCGGGTCTTACCTTGGCCTGTCCTCGGATGCGGTGATCGAGCATCTGGTGCGGATCGGCGTGACGGCGGTGGAATTGCTGCCGGTGCAGGCGTTCCATGACGACCGGTTTCTGGTGATGCGGGGCTTGCGCAATTACTGGGGCTACAACTCGATCGGGTTCTTTGCGCCCGAGCCGCGCTATGCGGTGCGCCATCCGCTGAACGAGTTCCGCATCATGGTCAGACGGCTGCATGCGGCGGGGATCGAGGTCATTCTGGACGTGGTTTACAATCACACCGGCGAGGGCGACGAGTTCGGGCCGACGCTTGGTTTCCGGGGGTTGGACAACCGCAGCTATTATCGTCTGCACAGTGGCGGGCGGCATTATGTGAATGATGCGGGCACCGGGAACACGCTGAACCTGACCAACCCTGCGGTGTTGCGGATGGTGATGGATTCGTTGCGCTATTGGGTCGAGGTGGGCCATGTCGACGGGTTCCGGTTCGATCTGGCGTCGGTGCTGGGTCGCGAAGCGCAGGGGTTCGATCCGTCGGGCGGATTCTTTGACGCGATCCGGCAGGACCCGGTGCTGGCGCGGGTGAAATTGATCGCGGAGCCTTGGGATCTCGGGCCGGGGGGCTATCAACTGGGGGCCTATCCGCATCCGTTTGCAGAGTGGAACGACAAGTACCGCGACGGGGTGCGGCGCTATTGGCGAGGCGATGCGGGGATGGCGCCCGAACTCGCCAAGCGGCTGCTGGGGTCGGCCGAGAATTTCGACCATTCGGGGCGGGGGGCGACGTCGAGCGTCAATTTCCTGACGGCGCATGACGGGTTCACCTTGGCCGATCTGGTCAGCTTTACCGTCAAGCGCAACCTTGCGAATGGCGAGGACAACCGCGACGGGCATCACGACAACCATTCGGACAATCTGGGGGTCGAAGGGGCGTCGGACGATCCGGGGGTCGTGGCGGCGCGGGCATTGCGGCGGCGCAATCTGCTGGCGACGCTGATGCTGTCGCAGGGCACGCCGATGCTGCTGGCGGGGGACGAGGTCGGCCA
>JBBRVJ010000337.1:0-1827 GCA_038246975.1 Rhodobacterales bacterium
AACCCGATGATGCCATGACCTTTGATGTTTGGACCCTTGGCTTTCAGGCGGTCAATGTCCTCATTCTGGTGTGGCTGCTCCATCGGTTCTTCTGGAAGCCGGTCGCGGCCATGATCGCAACTCGTCAGGCATCTGCCGCGACGCTGCTGGAGGAGGCCGGGGCAAAGCGGTCCGAGGCCGAGTCTGCGCTGGCCGAAATTGCGACCAAGAAGGCGGGGCTGGTCGCCGAGCGTGACACAATGCTGGCCACGGCCCGCACGGAGTCTGCAGCCACTCGCGATACCCTGTTGTCCGAGGCGCAGGCCGAAGTGGAAACCTTGCGCGATACCGCCAAGGCCGCCCGCGTCCGCGCCGCCGAAACGCTGAAGGCAAACGCGATTACTGAGGCGCAAGGCCTCGCACTGACCATCGCAGCCCAGCTTGCGGCGCGGCTGGAGGGCCCGGCCACGGACGCGGCGTTTCTGGGTTGGCTGAGGGAGGGTCTTGCGGCGCTGACCGACGCCGAGCGGACGGCGCTGGCGGGTGTGGACCTGGAGGTCGTGAGCGCAGCCGATCAGGACAGCGCGGCGCAGGGCCGCATCGCCGAAGCTATCGAAAATGCCCTTGGCGCGTCTGCCGCGCTGACCTTCCGCACCGATCCGGCGCTGATCGCGGGGCATGAGCTTCACTCTCCGCATTTCAGCTTGCGCAATTCCTGGCGGGCCGATCTGGCGCGGATTGCCGTATCCCTTGGGGAGAAGGGCGATCTGTCCGATGCCGCATGATGCCCTTTGGCGGACAGACGCTGCCGCACGGGTTCAGTCCACCGCGCTTGGTCCGGTCGCCGAACATCGGGGCCGGGTCGAGGAAATTGCCGACGGCGTCGTGATGATCTCGGGCCTGCCCCATGTGCGGCTGGACGAATTGCTGCGCTTTGAAGCCGGTGCTTTCGGCTTTGCGCAGGTGCTGGAACCCGACCGGATCGGCTGCGTACTGCTGGATGCCGCCCACACCCTGCAAGCGGGTGATGCCGTCCACGGCACGGGTGACGTGGTGCGCGTGCCAGTGGGGGCGGGCCTGCTGGGGCGCATCGTCGATCCCCTGGGCCGCCCGCTGGATGGCAAGGGGCCGATCAACGCCGAGGCAACCCTGCCCATCGAGCGCGAAGCCCCCGGAATTATCGAGCGCGATCTGGTGATCAACCCGGTGCAGACCGGGGTGCTGGTGGTCGATACGCTGTTCGCCCTGGGACGGGGTCAGCGCGAGTTGATCATCGGCGATCCGGCCACGGGCAAGACGACGCTGGCCATAGATACAATTATCGCGCAGCGTGACACCGACATGATCTGCATCTATGTCGCGGTGGGGCAGAAGACATCCGCCGTGCGCCGGGCGGTGGATGCCTTGCAGACCCATGCCGCCTTTGACCGCTGCATTGTCGTGGTTGCGGGCCCCGCCACACCGCCCGGCCTGCAATGGGTCGCGCCCTTTGCCGGCATGACCATGGCCGAACATTTCCGCGACAAGGGCCAGCACGCCCTGATCGTGATCGACGATCTGACCAAACACGCCGCCACCCACCGCGAGATCGCCTTGCTGACCCGGCAATCCCCGGGGCGCGAGGCCTATCCGGGCGATGTTTTCTACGTTCACGCGCGCCTGCTGGAACGCGCGGCCAAACTGTCGCAGGCCAAGGGGGCTGGGTCACTGACCGCCTTGCCGATTGCCCAGACCGAGGCGGGGAACCTGTCGGCCTATATCCCGACGAACCTGATCTCGATCACCGACGGGCAGATCGTGCTGGACGCGCGACTGTTCCAGGAGGGGCAGAAACCCGCTGTCGATGTC
>JBBRVJ010000338.1:0-1704 GCA_038246975.1 Rhodobacterales bacterium
GCGAAGGCACCGCCCGCATAAAACAGACCGATGGTCAGAAGACAGAGGGCCAGAAAGCCCGGTAGCCGGTTCAAGAACTGCGACATGGATGCGTCCCCCTATATGATCTCGCAGTTGCGAACTGTTTACCGCAATTGCGAGGCGCGCAAGGGGCTATGCCGTATTCTGCGCAAATTTCATGTTCATGTCGCGAGATAAGCAGATGGTTTTGGTAGAATATTGCCCTGTCGTTTGATGCGACGCACAATCATTACGCATACCGGAGATATGAAGAAATCCCTAACCCCAGTGCATCTGGACCCGGTGCGATGCCGCCCAGTGGATGGCACGAATGGCGTCGATGATCGCTTCGCCCGCCGCCCGGGTCCCCAAAGCACCGCCCAGATCGGCCGTGGTCGCCCCGGCCGCCAGAACGGCCGCCACAGCCGCCTCGATCGACGAGGCTTCATCGTCCAGATTCAGGCTGTGGCGCAGCAGCATCGCCGCCGACAGGATGGCCCCGACCGGATTGGCCAGATCCTGGCCTGCGATGTCCGGGGCCGAGCCGTGGATCGGCTCGAACAGGCCGGGTCCCGATTCCCCCAGTGACGCCGACGGCAACAGGCCGATCGAACCGCCCAGCACCGAGATCTCGTCCGACAGGATGTCGCCGAACATGTTCTCGGTCAGGATGACGTCATAGTCGCGGGGCCTGCGGATCAGATGCATCGCCATGGAATCGACCAGGGCGTGCTCAAGCTGGACCTGCGCAAACTCCTCGGCATGAATCCGGGTGACCACCTCGCGCCACAGCCGGCTGGTCTCCATGACATTGGCCTTGTCGACCGAGGTCACCTTGCCGCGCCGCTGCACTGCGGTCCTGAAGGCGGCGCGGGTGATCCGCTCGATCTCGGGCACGGTGTAGAGGCACAGGTCCGAAGCCATGGTGTCCGTTCGGGTCTTCTCGCCGAAATAGACGCCCCCGGTCAGCTCGCGGAAGACGATCAGATCGACGCCCTCGACGATCTCCTTCTTGAGTGGAGAGCGGTGCGCCATGACGGGCGAGACCTGCAGGGGCCGCAGATTGGCGAACAGGCCCAGCGCCTTGCGGATACCCAGCAGGCCTTCTTCCGGACGGCGCGCGCCGCCGTCCCATTTCGGTCCGCCGACCGCCCCCAGCAGCACGCCATCCGCCGCGCGGCAGGCTGCGACAGTCTCGGGCGGCAGGGGGTCGCCGGTCGCATCAATGGCAGCCCCGCCGATCAGATGCTCCTGAAACTGGAAGGTGTGGCCGTAGAAGTCGCCGATAACCCGCAGCACAGCCTGGGCCGCCGCCGTCACCTCGGGCCCCACCCCGTCTCCGGGCAACAGGACGATGTTGAAAGTCTGGGTGTTGGGCATCACGCGGGCTCCGGGGAATGGGTACGTTCAAAGGCTTCGATGGCAGGCAGGGCCTTCTGCAGCCAGCCCAGGGTGTCGACCCCGTCGAGCAGGCACTGGCGTGCGAAGGGCTCGACGGTGAAGGCAACCGGCGCATGATTGCCGCGCCGCACCTCGCCCGCTTCCAGATCGACGGTCACAACCTGTTCGGGATTGGCGACCAGATCGTCCCAGGTGGCCTGATCGACGACCACGGGGAGGAAGCCGTTCTTCAGGGCGTTCGAGGTGAAGATGTCAGCGATCGAGGTCGAGATCACCGCCCGGAAGCCATAGTCGTAAAGCGCC
>JBBRVJ010000339.1:0-1704 GCA_038246975.1 Rhodobacterales bacterium
GGGCAGCGGCGCGTGGCGTGGCGATCAGTGCCGAAACCTGCGCGCATTACCTGTGCTTTACTGCCGCCGATCTGGCCCGCCCGGATTTCGACGGCGCAAAGTTCCTGTGCGCGCCGCCCCTGCGGAACGAGGCCGACCGTCAGGCGCTGTGGGATGCGCTGGCGCAGGGCGGGTTGCAGATGGTGTCCTCCGACCATTCGCCCAGTCACCGGATGGCGGCCATCGCGCGGGCACGGGCGGGGGAGGCAATGGCGTTCAACGCCTTCGGGGGTGGTATTCCGGGGTTGCAGACGATGCTGCCCGCCGTGTTCTCGGGCGGGATAGACACGGATCGCATGACCCCCGAACGCTTTGTCGAGGTGACGGCCGCAGCACCCGCCCGCCTGTTCGGGCTGCGGGGCAAGGGCGTGCTGGCGCCCGGCTACGATGCCGACCTTGCGCTGTGGGACCCCGACGCGCGCTGGACCGTCCGCCATGAAGACATGGAAAGCCGCGTGGATTTCACGCCTTGGGACGGGTTGCAGATGACGGGCCGCCCCGTGCTGACCGTCAGCCGGGGCCGGATCGTGATGCAGGACGGTGTGATTGATGGACAGGCGGCAGGCCATGGCCGTTTGCTGGCGCAGGAGGGGCCTGAGGCATGAGATGGATCACCTGCGCCGTCAACGGCGGCACCCTGACCCGCGCCGAAACGCCGCATCTGGCGATCACGCCCGCCGAAATTGCCGCGGATGCGCTGGCCGCGGCCCGGTCCGGGGCGGCTGTGGTGCATATCCACGTGCGCGACCCCGACACCGGGCGCGGCGCGCATGATGGAGGGCTGTATGTCGAGGTGGCCGACCGCATTCGCGACCGTGACGATCAGGTGCTGATCCATTTCACCGGGGGCGGGGGCGGCACGCTGCCCGTGGCGCTGCACGACCCGGTCATCGACCCCGTGGATGCGGCGGCGATCCTGTCGGCCGACCGTCGCCTTGCGCATCTTGCCCCCGCGCGGGCCGACATGACCGGGCTGGATTGCGGCAGTTTCTCGTGGGGCGACGGGGGGCTGGTGTTCCTGTCGCCGACCGACATGCTGTACCGCGCGGCGGGATTGCTGCGCGACATGCGGGTGCGGCCCGAGTTGACGGTGTTCGATCTGGGCCAGATGGCGCTGGCGGCACAGATGCTGGCCGATGGTGCGGTGCCCGACCGCACGCCCGTTTGCATCGGGTTCGGCGTACTGTGGTGCGCGCCCGCCCGGCCCAAGGCATTGGAGGCGATGCTGGACCTGCTGCCCCCCGGCACGCTCTGGACGGCATCGGCCAAGGGCGATGCGGGGCAGCGGGCGCTGGCACCGCTGATCGTGCAGGCGGGGGGTGGCCTGCGCACCGGGATCGAGGATCATCATCTCTGGCACGGCAGCCCCGTCACCAACGCGCGTCTGGTGGATGAGGCCGTCGGCGTGATGTCACGCACCGATGCCACCCCCGCCACGGCGGCAGAGGTGCGCGCGCATCTGGGCCTGACCCGTCAGTAACCGCGCGAAGGCTGCACGATGTTGGCCAACGGCTCGCCCCGCTGATGGCGGCGCAGGTTGTCGCAAAACATCGCGATCGTGGCCAGTTCCCAGCCGTCGAACACGCTGGAACAATGCGGCGAGATCAACGTGCGCGGTGCGGTCCATATCGGATGACCGGGCGGCAGCGGCTCGGTCTCGAACAC
>JBBRVJ010000340.1:0-1670 GCA_038246975.1 Rhodobacterales bacterium
TGGCGCAGGAACATCAGGCGGTGGGGTTCTATCTGTCGGGGCATCCGCTGGACGACTATATGGGACCGCTGAAACGGCGCGATGTGAAAACGCTGGCCGAAGTGACGGCTCTGGCCGAACGCGGGCCGCTGATGGTCAGGATGGCGGGATCGGTCGGCACCCGACAGGAACGCAAATCGGCCAAGGGCAACCGCTTTGCCTTTGTGCAACTGTCTGATCCCACAGGACTTTACGAGGTCACGCTGTTTTCGGACGTGCTGGAAGTGGCGCGTCCGTTTCTGGAGCCCGGCATGAATGTGGTCGTCTCGGTCAAGGCCGAACTGGAGGGGGACAGCCTGAAACTGCTGGCCAATGCCGTGCAGCCGATTGATCAGGTGGCCGATCAGGCGGGCGCGCAGGATCTGCGCATCCACCTGAACCGGGCCGAGGCGGCGGTGTCCGTCGCGGCCCTGCTGGGCCGGGTCGAAGGGCGCAACCGGGCGCAGATCATCCTGTGCGTGCCGGGGGATGCGGGCGACGAGATTGACCTGTTGCTGCCCGACACCTACCCCGTCACCCCCCAGATCAAGGGGGCGATCAAGGCGATGGCGGGGGTTGTGATGGTGGAAGAGGTCTAGAGCAAGTCGCCCTCAATCCAAACCATATCCTGCTGCCTTGAAATAGTTTTGGCACTCTTGTGGCAGGAAGAGGTCGCAGACTGCGCCGACCTGTTTCCATAGTGCGTCGTAGGTTCTGGCGGCGGCTTTGCGGATAAGGGTCTTGAGCTTGGAGAAGGCCATTTCGATCGGGTTGAGGTCGGGGGAGTAGGGCGGCAGGAAGATCAGTTCGTTGCCCTGGGCGCGCAGGAGGTCGATGGCGCGCGTCGATTTATGTGACGACAGGTT
Organism: Rhodobacterales bacterium; assembly: GCA_038246975.1. GTDB lineage: Bacteria > Pseudomonadota > Alphaproteobacteria > Rhodobacterales > Rhodobacteraceae > JAIYDJ01. The sequence continues at coordinate 885 of JBBRVJ010000340.1, forward strand.
GTCGGCGACGACGATCTGCCCGGGCCTGAGCGCCGGGGCGAGGACGCAGCGGACGTAGGTGTCGAAGCTGGCGCGGTTCATTGCGCCGTCGAGCACCCAGGGTGCGATCAGCCCGTCCGGGGCGAGCCCTGCGATGAAGGTCTGCGTGTGCCAGTGCCCGAAGGGGGCGTGGTCGATCAGACGCGCTCCGCGAGGGGCCCAGCCGGTGGTCTTGACGAGGTTGGTCTTCAGGCTGGTTTCATCGATGAACACCAGCCTTTCCAGCATGCTGGCCATGCCAGGCTGGTGGGTTTCAACCCATGCCCTTCGCCGCTCGGCAATGTCGGGGCGCAGGATTTCGCTGGCGAGCAGGGTTTTTTTATGGCTGAGGCCAAGCCGGTGCAGCCATTTGCCGACCGCGCCGCGATGCGCCGACAGGCCATGCACGGCGGCGAGTTCGGCCACGATCTCGTCCAGCGTCAGCCCACGCCGGGCGGCGATGCGCTCGTGCAGCCAGGCGGCATGCGGAGCCAGCTTGCCCGGCGCGCGGTTGCCCTGCGGCTTTGGCACGAGCCCGCCGGTCTCGCGCTTCAGGATCACCATGTCATTCACAAAGCGTGGCGACACACGAAAGTGCCGCGCCGCTTCACGATGCCCGTGACCTTCCTCGACAAAGGCGATCACACGACTGCGCAGTTCCATCGGATGTGGCTTGCCCATGCTGAACCCCCATAGCTGGTATGGTCACAGAATCACATCCGACCAAACTTGGGAATCCTGAATCAACATCGAGGCGACTTGCTCTAA
>JBBRVJ010000341.1:0-1652 GCA_038246975.1 Rhodobacterales bacterium
ACCTCATTTTTGGCCGCTCGGGTCAGGTTGCGACCGAACTGCAAAGACGGCTGCCCGATGCCGTGTTTCTGGGGCGCGAGCAGGCCGATCTGGCGGACCCTGCGGGTTGTGCGGCGGTGATTGCGGCGGTGCGCCCGCAGGTGGTGATCAATGCCGCTGCGTGGACTGCCGTAGACAAGGCGGAAACCGAAGAGGCGGCGGCGACGGTGGTGAACGGGGCGGCGCCGGGGGCCATGGCGCGGGCTTGTGCGGACCGGGGGGTGCCGTTCCTGCATGTCTCGACCGATTATGTATTCGACGGCGCGGGGGATCGGGCGTTTCTGCCGGATCATGCCACGGCGCCGCTGGGGGCTTACGGGCGCAGCAAGCTGGCGGGCGAATTGGCGGTGCGGGCGGCGGGGGGCAATGCGTTGATCCTGCGCACCTCATGGGTGGTGTCGGCGCATGGTGCGAACTTCGTCAAGACCATGCTGCGGCTGGGGGCATCGCGCGACGGCCTGAACGTGGTGGCCGACCAGATCGGCGGGCCGACGCCTGCGGGCGATATTGCGGATGCGCTGATCGAGGCCGCACGGGCGATGGTGGCGGGGCAACCGGGCGGCACCTATCATTTCAGCGGCGCACCGGATGTCAGTTGGGCCGATTTCGCCCGCGCGATCATGGCGCAGGCGGGGTTGGCGTGCACGATTACCGGCATTCCCGCGACCGACTACCCGACCCCGGCCAAACGGCCCTACAACTCGCGCATGGACTGTTCCAGCCTGCTGCGCGATTTCGGGATTGCGCGACCGGACTGGCACGTGGGATTGACCGACATACTGCACGACCTGGGGGCGACGGCATGACACAGCGCAAGGGCATTCTTCTGGCAGGCGGGTCGGGCACGCGGCTGTGGCCGATCACCATGGGTGTCTCCAAACAGTTGTTGCCGGTCTATGACAAGCCGATGGTCTATTACCCGCTGACCGCGCTGATGTTGGCGGGGATCCGCGAGATTGCGGTGATTACGACCCCCGAAGATCAGTCGCAGTTCGTGCGGTTGATGGGCGACGGGTCGGCCTGGGGGCTGAACCTGACCTATATCGTGCAGCCCAGCCCCGACGGTCTGGCGCAGGCCTATCTGCTGGCGCGGAATTTTCTGGATGGGGCGGCGTCGGCGATGGTGCTGGGCGACAACATCTTTTTCGGTCACGGGTTGCCCGAAATGCTGGCGGCGGCGGATGTGCAGACGGTGGGGGGCACGGTGTTCGGCTACCGTGTGTCCGACCCCGAACGCTATGGCGTGGTGGCCTTCGACGACGAAGGCCGGGTCAGCCAGATCATCGAAAAACCAAAAGTGCCGCCGTCGAATTTCGCGGTGACGGGGTTGTATTTCCTCGACGCGCGCGCGCCGGATCTGGCTGCACAGATCAAGCCGTCGGACCGGGGCGAGTTGGAAATCACCGATCTGCTGGAGTTCTACCGCGCCGAAGGGTCGTTGAAGGTCGAACGGATGGGCCGGGGGTTTGCCTGGCTCGACACCGGCACGCATGGCAGTCTGCTGGACGCCGGCAACTTTGTGCGGACGCTGGAGAACCGGCAGGGCCTGCAGGTCGGCTGCCCGGACGAGATCGCCTATCGGGCAGGCTGGATCACCCGTGACGCTCTGGCAG
>JBBRVJ010000342.1:0-1647 GCA_038246975.1 Rhodobacterales bacterium
AGGGAAGAAACCATGTCCCGCTCTTCCTGCTCGTGCGGCAACCGAAACTGCGTGTTCTGCTCCTTACGGCCGCGAAGGCGCGTGGTGAAGTTGATGCACATCAAGGCGAAGGCAACGTGGCCGTGGCACGCTGTTTTCTTGTCGTGGCCACGCCAATTTGCCGAAAGCGCCCATGGATCATTCCGCTGACACTGCCCCAACTGAACAGGGTCTGACTCCGGCAGAAGCCGCCACGCGGCTTGCCACAGAAGGCTTCAACGAGTTGCCCCGCGCCCGCCGACGCTCAGCGCTGCGCATCGTGTTCGATGTGCTGCGCGAGCCGATGTTGGCCCTGCTCTTGGCAGGCGGGGTGGTGTATTTTCTGCTCGGCAACCACCAGGAGGCGGTGATCCTGCTGATGTTCGCCTCACTGTCTGTCGGCATCACCGTGGTGCAGGAGGCCCGCACAGAAAGGGTTCTGGACGCGCTTCGTGACCTGACCAGCCCGCGTGCGCTGGTGATCCGGGGGGGCGAAAGGTTGCGCATCGCGGGGCGCGAAGTGGCACGGGGCGATGTGATCGTGCTGTCGGAAGGCGACCGGGTTCCCGCGGATGCGGAGTTGATTTCAGCAAAGGAGCTGTCGGCTGACGAGTCTCTTCTGACAGGCGAGGCGGTTCCGGTGCGCAAGATGCCTGGTCCTGCGACCGAAACGCGACCCGGCGGCGAAGACCAACCGATGGTCTATGCCGGCAGCCTGATCGTGCGCGGCACAGCCCTGGCAACCGTCACCGCCACCGGAACCGCTTCCGAGATCGGCCGCATCGGTACCTCGCTTGGCAAGCTGGAGATCGAGACACCGCACCTACAACTGCAAATGCGCAAATTGGTGATCGTCTTTGCCGGTGTCGGCGCGGTCGTCAGTCTTGCCGTCGTCGTACTTTACGGGATGTTGCGTGGTGGGTGGCTGGAAGGCGTGCTGGCGGGGATCGCCGTTGGCATGTCGATGCTGCCGGAAGAATTCCCGATGGTCTTGGCGGTGTTCATGGCGATGGGGGCGTGGCGGATCTCAAGGGTGCAGGTGCTGACGCGGCGGGCCTCGGCCATCGAGACGTTGGGGGCGGCCAGTGTGCTCTGCACTGACAAGACAGGGACACTGACCGAAAACCGTATGACGATTGCAGAATTGCGCCTGCCAGATGGTACGGTGGCCAAAGCCGGGGCCGCCCTGCCGCAAGGGTTTCGGGAACTGGCGGCGGCGGGCGTTATGGCCTCTGTACCTGAACCGTTCGACCCGATGGAAAAGGCGTTTCACGCACTGGCAAAGATCGATCTGCGGGAGGGCGAAACCCTGCCAGGCGCGGGGCGGCGTCTTGCCCGCAGCTACGCTCTGTCGCCCGATCTGTTGGCAATGTCGCAGGTCTGGGAGGCGCCGGGTGGGAAAAAGCCGAACGGGGGCTGGCAGGTCGCGGCAAAGGGCGCGCCGGAGGCCGTGGCCGAATTGTGCAACCTCGACGCTGATGCCCGCAAAGCACTGACGGCGCAGGTCGATCAGATGGCCGGGGCAGGTCTGCGGGTGCTGGCCGTAGCCGAAGCCGCCTTCAACGGCTCTGCGCTGCCCGAAAGCCAGCGTGAGTTCTCCTTTCGCCTGTTAGGTCTTGTGGGGCTGAA
>JBBRVJ010000343.1:0-1633 GCA_038246975.1 Rhodobacterales bacterium
AAACAAACGAGGTAATTATTCCGGACTTTTATCCACAGCGTTTTGCGCTCAGCGGCTGAGATTTCATTTTGAACAAACATGGAACTCTGACAACTTGGGGGTGAGCAGTTCACAACAAGAATCGCCAGATGGTCACCCCACCGAGAGGCTGGGCTTGGTCTCGTTCGACCCGAGGTCACGACCCTACCGGCGGTCAAACAAGGAGGCAGGCATGGCGTTTCCGGCGCAGGTTTTCTATTCGATTCTTGAGGTATCAGTGCGTTGGGGGTGCAGCCTGACGCAGGTGGTGAACTATGCCATCGCCGACGAAATCGATCTCGTGACAGGGGTCTCGCACGTCATGTTTGGCGAGGAGTCCGTCGCGGGCTTGATCAGTGTGCCGGGATGCGCGGTGCGTCCCCTGTTCCCGCCGTTCGGCAAAGCGGCAAAGAAAATCTACGCGACGCACGCCCGCCTGTTGTCCAGTGATCCCTGGAAAGCGATCACCGAACCCGCTCGTGGCCTACGGCTGACTGCGGCCGACATCATGATCACCGCCAAGGAGATCGACCGTTTTGAGGAAGATCATGGTATCGGCCGCACCCGAAGCGTTGGGCCCGGCGCGCCCCTGAAATACGACTGGGATGGCTTCTATATTGCTGTTCTGAAACGTCTTTACGCCGAAGGCTTCCCCGCCCGGCAGCGCGATCTCGTAGTGGAAATGCAGCAGTGGTTCATCGCCAATTCCGCCGACGGTGATGCGCCAGACGAAAGCACGATCCGCCGCAGGATTCAGGCGGTCTGGAAGGAGTTGAACCCCAAGTAAAGCCGCCGGGACACGGTGTTGGCGCGACCGGAATAATTGCCCGATTTGTTTCCGCCGGTTTCCGCCTCTTCGCCGGTCCCATGTGTGGAGCAGGTTGCTCTTCGCCGATTCTCTTTGCTCAGTCGGTCTGAATTGGAGGGCCCAGATGGGAACGCATTTGACGGAACGAGTTGTAAAGGCTGCCGAAATCGGCACGCGCAAGTACGTGGTGTTCGACGAGGATTGTGCGGACTTCGGCCTTTGCGTGTTCTTGTCGGGCCGCAAGGGGTTCATCCTGATCTACCGCGCCGCCGGGCGGCAGCGGCGCATGACGATCGGCACATGGCCCAGTTGGTCGGTTGTTGCCGCAAGGGAGGAAGCCAAGCGGCTGAAGCGCGACATCGATCGCGGCGAAGACCCGATGGATGTCCGCTACTCGGCTCGCCATGCCCCCATCGTTGAAGAACTGATTGAGAGGTACATCGACGAACATTTGCCGAAACTGTCCGCATCCAGCAGCAAGGATCAGGCCAGTATGCTCAAGACGTTAGTCTTGCCCGACTGGCGATCACACAAAGTGACCGACATCACGCCGACCGATGTCGACAGGCTGCTGATAATGGTCGCGGCAGGGCGACCGCGGGTCTGGAAGAAACCCGTCAAGCCGATCGCGGTGCCACGGGCGTTCAAATCAAAGGGGGCCAAACCAAAGTCTCCGCCGAAGACTTTCAAGCCGACGCCCGTGCGCGCAAATCGGGTGGGAGAGGTGCTGCGTAAGATGTTTAGCTTGGCGGTCACGTGGAAAATGCGCACCGACAATCCGGCGACCAGCTTCCGCAAGCGCCCCGA
>JBBRVJ010000344.1:0-1524 GCA_038246975.1 Rhodobacterales bacterium
GCCGTCGTAGCCGCCATCGATGGTGTCGGGGCTGGGGTGGACGGAGCCGAAGGGCAGGGCGGGGCCGATCACGGTGGACCCTTCGCCGAGCACGCCGATGCGGGGGTCGACATGGGCCAGCAGGTCGGGCCGGATGGTGCCTGTCTGGGCGGCGGCTGGCATGAGGAAAGCGAGCAGGCCGAGGCTGAGCAAGTGGCGCATGATGAAGTGTTTTGTGTTCATCTGGGAAAGGTGCGCTTCAGTGGGGATTGGCGCTGCGCAGCACCCATTCGGGGATTTGATCCGAACCAGTCGAGGCGGCGGTGGTTCGCAAAACGCGCATTTCACGCATTTCACGCATTTCACGCATTTCACGCAAGACGCGCACGACGCGACCCTCGCCGGGGTAAAGGTCGAAGGCGTTGTCCGACAGGCGGATGCCTTCCGCTGCGAATTCCAGGCTCAAAGCATGAACGAAGTCCGGGGCCTTGTTCTGCGCGTCGAGCAGCTCGACGCTGACGCTGTACGGGGGCTGTGCGCCCTGGCCTGCGGGCCACCACAGCTGCGGGCTGCTCTCCTGGGCCTGCGGCCAGGCTTGGGTCTGGGGCTCCTGAAATGTCCAGGCTGCCGAGCCGAGGTCGATCGTTTTCATGCAGGGACGTGTGAGGACTGGCGGCTGAAGTTGGCGAACAGGCCTGATCGCGAAGGCGCTGCGGGCAGGGTGGGTATGCCTGCGGTGCAAAATGCTGCAGGCTTGCGGGGGCGTCGCGCCGCACTGTGCTGACGTCCTGAGTCGGTCTTGCGCCCGTCGGGGCACAGTGGCTCCATGTTTAAGCAAGATCGTGCCGGCTTGGGCGCCTGGCAGCAATTGCGAATCTCACCAAGCCCAGTGATGATTACTGAAGCTGGGCTTTCCGAGGGCGCCGACGCCCCGAAGCAAGAAAAGAAGAGTTGGAGACAAAGATCAATGAAGATGCCGACCACGCACCGCATTGCGTTGCTGTTCAAGTCCAATGAGATCTATGGTCGCGAGATCGTCGAAGGCATATCGCAATATCTCAGCAGCACACGCGTGTCTTGGGACCTGTTTCTAGAGACCGACTTCAGCACCGGGTTGGCGAACATCGCGAGCTGGCAGGGCGACGGCATCATTGCCGACTTCAACGACGCGCCCGCACGCAGCGCCCTGATGGCCATTCAAACGCCGCTGGTCGCGGTAGGCGCTGGCTTTGCCGACGCCAGCATGTACCCCCCGGGAATTCCCTATGTGGCGAGCGACGACGGACGGCTGATTTCGCTGGCTTACGAGCATCTGGTCGAGGTCGGGCTGTCGCGCTTTGCGCTTTTCAGCGTGCCGCCGGCGCCCGACAACCCCTGGGCTCAGGAGCGGGAACGGGAGTTCCGCAAGCTGATGCAGCGCGACCGACTGCCGGTGGAAATCTATCGGGGCACGAGCCGCAATGCGCCGACCTGGAGTGAGGAGGGTTCCAGCCTCGTGGAGTGGCTGCGCGCGCTTCCCAAGCCGATCGGCATCATCGCCGCCAA